>JBIKYB010000049.1:0-22958 GCA_044355475.1 Prosthecobacter sp. | reverse complement strand
CGGCGTCACGCCCTATGAACTCATGCTCCGCATCCGCATCGAGTCCGCCGCCGAAGCCCTCATCCAAACCACCGACAAAGTCATCGACATCGCCCAAGCCCACGCCTTCTGCGACCAAAGCGCTTTCACCCAGCACTTCCGCAAACGCATCGGCCTAACGCCGAAGCAGTTTCGAATGCGGCATCAGGGGTAGCTGCGCACGTCAGCGTTCCGGGCTCCATTCCCGAATCGGTGATCTCAGTTGATCGGGCAGTAGTTGGTTGGGTTCAGAGTCCGGTGGTTTACCGATCATCCGGCAGTTGAAGCCGCCTTTGATACTGCCCATACATTCCCGGCTACTGCCACGCTGACGAGCCAGGGTGGAGGTTGCTCAAACCCATTGCTTCCTGGAGTTCCTGAAGCCGACGAGGCAGCAGCACCACAGGCAGAAGAGGCACGCTGATGGTAGGAATGTGAATCCGTTGATAAGCGCTTATGGCTTTACTTCTTCACCTCTCCTGTGCTTTGAAACTGCTGCTAATCCTTCGCATAGTTGGCATTCAGAGCCAAGAAGCGGTGGATTTGTCGCCGGGGAAAGCGACGAAAGACGCGCCCGACTGGACAAGCACCGATCGACTACACCCCGCCGCACGATTTGCCCCCGGGCGTCTCAAATGCTGAACCTGACAACACGACGCTTTTCCTTTTTCGACCCGAGGTGGGGTTTCGCCCCATAGCGATGTGCTTGGCGGTGGCCCAGCGTGCCTTTGCCCACACGTGCAGGCAAAACAACCATCCACACTCTTATGTTACTCAAAGCAAACGCGCTCAAAGGATTCAAACTCGACTGTCTCGATGGCGAGATCGGTGAGGTCAGTGAGTTTTACTTCGATGATCGGCACTGGGTCATCCGCTACCTCGTGGCGGACACGGGCGGCTGGCTCACGGGCAGGCTGGTTTTGATCTCGCCGTATGCGCTCGTCGGCGCGGTGCGGGAGGACGACGCCATCGCGGTGAATCTGACCAAAAAGCAGATCCAGGACAGCCCTGGTCAAGACACGGAGAAGCCCGTCTCACGCCAGTTCGAACTGGACTACAACGGCTACTACGGCTGGCCGATGTATTGGGGTGGTCCCTACATGTGGGGTGCCTATCCCTTCCTGATGCGTGACCCGAATCAGTGGAACACGCCGACTGACGCGGAGAAGTCCTGGGATGCGCATCTGCGCAGCACGGATGCGGTGACGGGCAACAATCTCCAGGCGACGGATGGCGAGATCGGTCATGTGGTGGACTTCATCATCGATGATGAGACCTGGGCCATCCGTTACCTCGTCGTGGATACTCGCAACTGGTGGCCGGGGAAGAAGGTGCTGATCTCACCGGAGTGGATCGAGCGCGTGAGCTGGAGCGAGCTAAAAGTCCACGTCAAACTCACCCGCGAAGCCATCAAGGCCTCACCCGAATACACGGACGAAGCCCTCGTCTCTCGCAGCTACGAGAGCGGCCTCTTCCGCCACTATGGCCGCGATGGCTATTGGGCGCATGAAACGGATCGCCACACCTCCACACAGCCATGACACCTCAGCAACAACGTCTCTTCGACACCGCGCAGGCTCTCGTCGCCAATGACAAAGGCATCCTCGCCATGGATGAGAGCAATGGCACCTGTGACGAACGCTTTGCCGCACTCGGCATCCCGCAGACGGTCGAGTCACGGCGGGCGTATCGCGAGCTGCTCGTGACCACACCGCAGCTCGGCGAGAGCATCAGCGGCGCGATCCTCTATGATGAAGTGATTCGTCAGCAGACCCGCGACGGTGCGTCCTTCCTCAGCGTGCTCGTCACTGCTGGCATCATCCCTGGCATCAAAGTGGATCTGGGGGCGAAAGCCCTCGCGGGGCATCCCGCAGAGACCATCACTGAGGGTCTCGATGGCTTGCGCGAGCGGCTGGCCGAGTATTCGCAGATGGGTGCCCGCTTTGCCAAATGGCGTGCCGTCATCACCATCGCCGATGGCATTCCCAGCCGGAGCGGTCTGGAGTCGAATGCACATGCCTTGGCTCGTTACGCCGCGCTGTGTCAGGAGGCCGGTCTGGTGCCCATCGTCGAGCCGGAGGTGCTCATGACGGGCGACCACTCCATGCAGCGCTGTCTCAAGGTGACGCGTGAAGTTTTGCGCAATGTCTTCATCCAGCTCAACTGCCAGCGCGTGCTGCTGGAAGGCATGATCCTCAAGCCCAACATGGTGCTGCCCGGCCTGAGCTGTGCCACACAGGCCACCGTGGATGAGGTGGCAGACGCGACGGTGAACTGCCTCCGCGAAACCGTGCCCGCAGCCGTGCCCGGCATCGCTTTCCTATCTGGCGGTCAGCCCTGCGCTCTCGCCACCGCGCGGCTGAATGCGATGAATCTCCGCTTCAAATCACGAGCACCGTGGGCGCTGTCGTTTTCCTTTGCTCGTGCCCTCCAGCAGCCTGCTTTGGAAATCTGGCGCGGTGATGCAGCGAATGCCAAAGCCGCCCAGCAAGCGTTGCGGCATCGCGCCCAGTGCAACCGCGCTGCCCGCCGTGGCGAGTGGAGTGAGGCCTCGGAGACGCACGCCGCTACCTGACTCCCTGATGCCGCCGCTCGTCCACCTCATCCGCCATGGCGAAACCGTATGGGCACTCACCAGCCGCCACACCGGACGCACAGACATCCCACTCACCGCGCATGGCGAGCACGAGTCGCAGCAGTGGGCCACGCATCTCCGCAGCATCTGCTTTGATCATGTGCTCACCAGCCCGCTGCAACGCGCCCGCCGCACCTGTGAACTCTGCGGCTTGAGCAAAACCGCGCAGATCGAGCCCGACCTCGCCGAGTGGGACTACGGCGACTACGAAGGCCAGCGCTCCGTGGACATCTGCGCCGCCCGGCCCGGCTGGAACCTCTTTCGCGACGGCTGCCCCAACGGCGAATCCCCCAGGCAGGTCACCGCCCGTGCCGACCGCCTCATCGCCCATCTGCGCACGCTGGAGGGCCGCATCGCGCTCTTCTCACACGGTCAGTTCGGCGGTGTGCTCGCAGGCCGCTGGATCGGCCTCACAGTCATCGAGGCCCAGCACTTCCCCCTCAGCACCGCCTCCCTCAGCCTCCTCAGCAGCGACCCGCATCACCCCGAGGTGCCCATCATCCAGCAATGGAACACCCCACCGCCCGGTGAGCCTGAATCAGCTTACCCAGCCGACGCCAATGATCCCCGGCGCATGAAGCAACGCGCCATCCAGCGCTGGGAAAACGAAGGCGGAGAGATTCCGGGGATAGGGCCGAGCGCCTCATGAAAGACCTCGGTGGTGAACGGGCTTGGTTGCGGCTGTTTTGACTGCTTGACTGAATGATTGCATATATGCTATCACCTGAATCATGAGTTCGAGGGTGGTCATCGACACGAATGTTCTGGTTGGCGCGGCCCTGAGCCGAGGCGGCGGGGACAATCGTGACGTATTGCGTGCTTGTTTGGGCGGCTTGGTGCATCCCATCATCGGCATGGCGCTTTTCAGCGAATACGAAGACCTATTTCTGCGCTCGGCCTTGATGGCAAAAAGCCCGTTGACTGAAAAGGAGCGGCTCATCCTGTTGGAGTCCTTTCTCTCCGTCTGCGAGTGGGTGAAGGTTTACTACCTCTGGCGTCCCAATCTGCCAGACGAAGCGGACAATCACCTCATCGAACTCGCTCTCGCCGGTGGTGCCAACACCATCGTCACCAACAATCTCCGTGATGTCTCGCGTGGCGAGCTGACGTTTCCTTTTCTGAACTTCCTTACACCCGCTCAATTCCTCAAAACCCTCTAATCTTATGAGCACCGTCACCATTCGTCTTCCAGATGATAAGCACTCCCGGCTCCGCCAGCTCGCGAAACACCGCGACCTCAGTGTGAACAAACTGATGGAGGAACTCGCCACCATCTCCATCGCTGAGTTTGACGCCGAAAGCCGTTTCCGCGCCATGGCTGCGCGTGGCTCTGCCAAGAAGGGCCTGGCCTTGCTAGACAAACTCGATGCGGCTTTTGGGCGATAACTCTCTGCATCAAGTGACCGCCTCGGCTGTTGGAGTTCTGTTTTCATATTAACTCTGCGCCAAGAACTCATGGCTCGCCCAAAGGCTCTGGCAGAGCGCTGCCCAGCCTTGTTTGGCATCCGGCTTGGTTTTGATGAAGTCGATCAGCCTCCTCAGCAGCGACCCGCATCACCCCGAGGTGCCCATTTTGCCAATGGCCAGCACTCCCTGCCTCCAAGGCGGTAGGGTTACACCCCATCGCTAGGCTGTGGGGCAGCCTCTATCAATGGGCGTGACCAACGACTTCACCTTGCAGCGAATGGGCGTGATCATGGAGCCGGAGCCGGGCAATTCGCATGAGGCGGAAGGCGTGCTGAACCCTGCTGCGGTGCGGGGGCCGGATGGGCATCTGTATCTGTTTCCGCGACTGGTGGCGGCGGGGAATTTTTCCCGCATTGGCATCGCCCGTGTGCAGTTCAATGACACGGGCGATCCCTGCGGCGTGGAGCGGCTCGGCATCGCGCTGGAGCCTGAGACGGACTATGAACTCGTGCCGCACGGAGGAGGTGGCTGCGAAGATCCGCGCATCACTTTCCTGGAGCCGCTGCGGCTGTATGTGATGACCTACTCCGCACTATCCACCATCGGCCCAAGGATCGCGGTAGCGGTCTCCAGAGACCTATTTCACTGGACACGACTGGGCCTCGTCACCTTTGAGCCGTATCGCGGCATCGACTTTGCCCATGTCTATAACAAAGACGCCAGCATCTTTCCCGTGGCTGTGCCAAACCACGCTGGAAAGCTGCAACTGGCGCTGCTGCACCGTCCGCTCTTCCCCGGCACGCTGCCGGAGGAAACCGTGCGCGAGGGCGAAAGCCGACTGGTGGATCTGGATCATGAAAGCATCTGGATCTCGTATTGCCCGATGCCAGAGGACAGCCATGAGCCGAAGCAGCCGGGCCTCTTCAACTCGCACCACCGGCTGGCCACGCCTGTGTATCCCTGGGAGATGTTGAAGATCGGCGGCGGCACACCGCCCATGCTCACCCGCCATGGTTGGATGATCATTTACCATGGCGTGCATGAAGTGGATGCACCGGGCGCGCCGAAGCATCCGCTGTGCTACTCGGCAGGCGTGATGATGCTCGCCAAAGAGCAGCCGCATGTCATCCGCTACCGCTCAGCCGAGCCGGTGCTGGAGCCGCTGCTGCATGAGGAACGCCACGGCATCGTCCCCAACGTCGTCTTCCCCACCGGCATCGACCGCCGCGACGATCTCGGCCAGCCTGACCGCTTCGACATCTATTACGGCATGGCCGACAGCCGCATCGGCGTGGCACGGGTTCAGGTGCCTGAACAACTGCCGGTGACTGAACAGGCCTGACAGCACGCATGGAATCCAATCACATAAAAACCGACCCCGACCAACATGGTTTAGCCGCCGATTTTATGCTCGGCGAACTGAGCGCAAAATTGGAAGTGGATTACGACGCGACATCTCATCTCTGGACGACACACTTATAATCTCATGAAACTCGCTCCTTTCCGGCGCAACCTGCCTTGGGTCATAACGGCGGCCAAATCATCGCACTGAGATGAGCCGCGGCCCTCTCAACTTGCTCATCGACACGCTGGCAGCCGCCTGCCTGCTGGCCATAGTGACCACTGGCTATGTGCTGCGCTTTCCGCTACCGCCAGCCAGGAACCACACGCATGAGCTCTGGGGCTTGTCGCGGTATGATTGGGGTGCCATCCATTCCTGGGCCAGCCTTGGTCTGCTGCTAGTCCTGATCATTCATTTGGTGCTCCACTGGGACTGGATCGTTTCGATGATCCGCCATCGCTTCGCTTGCTTTCAAGGTGGCACTGAGAACGGTAGGCGGCACGCAGGTTTGGCGGCGATGGCGGTGCTCATCTCCCTCGCCGTGTCGTTTGCCCTGGTGACCCATTTCGGCGTGCGGGAGAGAGCGGTGCCACTGCATCCGCTCAACGAGGTGCCGGGCCGCCCATCCTCTGCTGTCATCGCCCCCAAGCCACCCCGCATGAGCACGGTGGATTTCTGGAAGGAAATCATGCCCGTGTTTCAAGCGTCCTGCATCCAGTGTCATGGACCCACAAGGCAGACCTCCGGCTTCCGTGTGGACCAGCGTGAAAATTTCTTTTCGCCGCGAGGTGGAGCGCCGCTAGTCGTGCCAGGTGACGCGGCAGGAAGCCGGCTCCTGGACATCATCTCCGGTAAGCAGCCAGGCATGAAAGCCGCTGCGTCGCACCAACTGCCACCTGATGAGATCCAGTTATTAAAGACATGGATCGAGTCAGGCGCCGACTGGCCCACGAGATAGCTTCAACCTTTGTCCTCGAAAAATCTCATGAAACTCACCTCTCTACTCCGCCGCCTGCTGCCGTGGCTCATCTTGGCAGGAATTGCGGGCTTCGCGGTTTATAAACTCAAAGTTAAACCTGGTGCTGTGATCATGCCGAAGGTGACTCAAAGCACCAACGCCGACGAAGTCATGGGCACGGGCACGCTGGAGGCGCGGGTGAAGACGACGGTGAGCGCTCGCATTCAGGAGCGGCTGGCGGAAGTGCTGGTGGATCAGGGCGACAAGGTGAAGGCGGGGCAACTGCTCGCGCGGCTGGATGATGCGGAGATCAAGCAGCAGGTGGCCATCGCGGAAGCGACGCTGGCGGCGGCGCGGCAAACGGCGGAGCGCGTGAGCGCGGATCTGGCCCGATCGGAAGCGGTGCTGGCGAACGCGCGGCTGGATCACAAGCGCTTGATGGGCCTGCTGGCCTCCAACGCCGTCTCGCAGACGGACACGGACAAAGCGGTCGAGGCGCTGCATGTGGCGGAGGCGGATTTGAAGCGGTCACACGCGGCCATCGCGGAGGCGCAGGGCCAGGTGCTGGTGGTGGAGAAGACGCTGCTGTATCGCAAGGAGCAGATGGCCTTCACGCAGATTCACGCCCCTTACGACGGGCTCATCATCCGGCGTGATCGCGATCCCGGAGACATGTTGGTGCCGGGCGGAGCGCTGATGGAGATCATCTCGCTGGATGAGATCTGGGTGAGCGCATGGGTGGATGAAACAGCGATCTCGAAAGTCGCTGCGGGACAAATGGCACGCATCGTTTTCCGCTCGGAGAGCGACAAGAACTATCCCGGCGTGGTGTCGCGCATCGGGCGCGAGACGGATCGCGAGACGCGCGAGTTTCTCGTCGATGTGCGCGTGAACGAGTTGCCGAAGAACTGGACCATCGGCCAGCGGGCGGAGGTTTACATCCAAACGGAGCAGGCACGGCCATGAATCTCGCCGTCCGCGACATCCGGCACAACGCGGGCCGTTTTGTGTTCACCACGGTGGGCATCGGGCTGCTGCTCATGATCGTGATGGGCATGGGCGGCATCTATCGCGGACTCATTCATGAGGCCACGCTGCTGGTGGATCGCGTGGGCGCGGATCTGTGGGTCGTGCAGGGCAGCACGCGCGGGCCGTTTGCGGAGATCTCGCGGATTTCCGCCAGTCTGGAGGACCGCGTGCGCGCGGTGCCGGGCGTGGCGAGAGCGCGGCGTTTTGTGTCGCACACCATCCAGCGTGTGCATCGCGGCAGGCCGCTGCGGATGGTGGTGCAGGGGCTTTCGTGGCCAGAGGATCGTGGTGGGTGGATACCGCTCGTGGCGGGGCGCTCGCTACGGCAGGCGCATTTTGAAATGATCGCCGATGTGTCACTGCGGCTGCCGCTGGGTGAAAAAATCACGCTGGGCAAAGATGCGTATGAAGTCGTGGGACACACGCAGGGCATGGTCGGCTCCAGCGGTGATGGGCTGGCGTTTTTCACCGTGAGTGATGCGCTGGCGATTCAATTCGATGTGCCTGGCGAGGCCGTGCGCCTGGAACGCGCTGCGCGGCGTACGCGATTGGAAAACATCGAGATCGGCCGCCTGCAACCGCTGCTGCTTGACCGCGCCGCCGGGCCATCGAGCAGCATCCCCGCGCTGTCGAAGCCACAGGTCAGCGCCGTGCTCGTCACCTTGCATCCGGGCGCGGATGCTGCCGCTGTGCGCGCCACGCTGGGCAACTGGCCGGACATCACGGTGTATTCCACCCAGGAGCAAAAAGACCTGCTGCTCTCCGGCATGGTGGACAAGGCCAAGCGCCAGCTCGGCCTCTTTCGCGTGCTGCTCATCATCATCTCCACCATCATCATCGCGCTCATCATTTACACCCTCACGCTCGACAAGATCCGCGACATCGCGCTGCTGAAGCTCATCGGCGCGCGCAACCGCGTCATCGGTGGCCTCATCCTCCAGCAGTCGCTACTCATGGGCGCATTTGGTTAAGCTCTCGCCTGGTGGATCGGCCAGTTCGCCTTTCCGCGCTTCCCACGGCTCGTCGTCATCGAGACAGCGGACCTCATTTCGCTCGGCTTCATCGTCCTCGTCATCTCCACGCTCGCCAGTTTGCTCGGCATCTGGAAAGCCCTGCGCGTGGAGCCCAACACCGTCCTCTCCGCATGAGCACGCCCGCCGTCGAAGTCCAGCATCTGCGCAAAGTGTATGGCAGCGGCCACACCGAAGTCGTCGCCATCCGCGATGCCACGCTGAGCATCGCACGCGGCGAGATCGTCGGCATGTTGGGCCCCAGCGGCAGCGGGAAATCGACCATCCTCACCGCCATGGCTCTCATCAATCCGCCCACCTCCGGCCAGGTCGCCATCAACGGCACGCCCGTGCTCGATGGCTCCAAATCGCTCGTCGATCTGCGCGCCTTCCGCCGCCAGCACCTCGGCTTCGTGTTTCAAAAAGCGAATTTGATCCCCTTCCTCACCGCCTTGGAGAACGTGCAGATCGCCCTCGAAGTCAACGACACCGCGCCCAAGGCCGCCCGCCAGCGCGCCATGGAGCTGCTGGACTACCTCGGCGTCGCCGAGCGCGCCAACAACCTCCCCGTCGCCCTCTCCGGCGGCGAGCAGCAGCGCGTCGCCGTGGCCCGCGCCCTCGCCAACAATCCCAGCCTCATCCTCGCCGACGAACCCACCGCCGCGCTCGACAGCCAGCGCGGCCGCCAAGTGATGGAACTCTTCGCCAAAGTCGCCCACGAGCGCAACGCCGGCGTCCTCGTCGTCACCCACGACCACCGCACGCTCGATGTCTTCGACCGCATCGTGGATGTCGAAGACGGCGGCATCACCGAGCGTCCCCTTTCGCAACCCAAGTGAGCGCCGCAGGCTTTCCTTTGGGGTGGGTGTGCGGAAGTGAGGGCGGTGCCGGGTGTGCGTGAAACGGCCCGAATTGGACATAAATGGACTGAATTGGACTGGTAAATGGACATTTGGAGGCGAAACTCACCCATGTTCCCGGTCCTGCCCGATTCCATCCCCATCTCCCCTGAGATACTCCGGCTCGTCAGCGAGATCGACGAGTTCAAGGGGCATTGGCGCACCTGGCAGTCGCTCACGCCAGACCGACTCCAAGGCCTGCGCCGTGTCGCTACCATCGAGAGCATCGGCTCCTCCACCCGTATCGAAGGCTCGCGCCTCAGCGACCGCGAGGTCGAGGCACTGCTTGGCCGCTTGGAGACGAAATCCTTCACCACCCGCGATGAGCAGGAGGTCGCTGGCTACGCCTTCGTCATGGAGCAGGTCTTCGCCCACGCCAGCGAGATCCCGCTCACCGCGAACATGCTGAGGCAACTCCATCGCGACCTGCTTCAATACAGCACCAAAGATGAGCGCCATCGCGGCGAGTGGAAGACGCTGCCGAACCACGTCGCCGCCTTCGATGCCGATGGCCGCGAGCTAGGCATCATCTTCGAGACCTCCAGTCCCTTCGACACGCCCGCTCACATGGATTCTCTGCTCGACTGGCATCGCCGTGCCGAGGCCGACACTGGTCTGCACCCGTTGCTGCGCATCGGCATCTTCGTGGTCGTCTTCCTCGCCGTGCATCCCTTTCAGGATGGCAATGGCCGCCTCTCCCGTATCCTCACCACCTTGCTGCTGCTCCGTGCCGGTTACGGCCATGTGCCCTACAGCTCGCTGGAGAGCATCGTCGAGCAGAACAAAGAAGCCTACTACCTCGCCCTCCGCCGCACGCAGACGACATGGCGCGAAAACACCGCCGACTGGCCTGCTTGGCTCATGTTCTTCCTCCGCAGCATCCGCCAGCAGATCACCCGACTCCAGCAGCGCCTCGACGCGAACCGCCCTCAACTCTCCCCGCTCGCCCGTCAGATCGCCGCCCTTTTCGACACCCGCGAAACTCTCACCAACGCCGAAGCCGTCACCTTCACCGGTGCGAATCGCTCCACGCTCAAAGCGAAGTTTGCGGAGCTAATTGCCGCTGGGCTCGTTGAGGCGCATGGGAGAGGGCGAGGGGTATTTTATGTGAAAACTCGTCCCAAAGGTTCAGCGGATTAACGTCCTTTGCACTGCTATGTCGGTGCCGTGGTAGTGCCTTTATTTTTATCCCATGTGAGCAGGCTAAGAAACGGTGTGCCCGCAGATGAGCCATATACATCCTTAACCAAGGCAAGATGCTCAGAAGAAGCATTCCGTTCGAGTTCCTTGAGGTAATCAAGGAAAGCTTCCTTCGATCTCAGAGAGAAAAACTTTGCTCCAGTTGCCAAACATCGGCCCAAGTCGCCTTGGCGAGATAAGCTCTCTACTTCCAAATCAACGAACATTGCGTCGCAATAAGGTGAGTATGCAGCGATCACATCAAGATCGTTGTAGATGCTCCCGGTTGGAAAGTTGTCAGGTTTCATTCCAGAGCGAACAACCCGTGCAAGGGTAGCCCAAAAAAGCCCCCACACTTTTGCATACGGCACTTTTTGGAATGCTTTGGAGGCAAAAAATGCGGCGATCTTTTCGAGCCTCAATCCCGGGTTTTCAGCGGCATTTTCAGCGACCCTTAGAAGTGAGTGCATCAAGGACACTTCGTGCGGTGGAAACGCAATTTCCGAAACAGCCAATTCCCCGCGTGAAGCCCTCTCAAACTTGCCAAGATAACCTGCAAACTGGTTCAAGACACTCCGGCCAAGTTCACAGACCTCATTCTCAAAAATCGACTTGAAGCTAAAGTCAGGCTCTTGCTGCCACGATGAACAGACCCCGTGAAGGTGTTTGGTTTTGGCATCAACTGCTTTGCTAAGCTCCTTTGCCAATCCGGGGACGGTATAGTTTAAGTCGATCCTGATTTTATCTGTCCAAGCATCGACTTTTCCATCGAGCGCCATCCTGCGCTCGCCAGGCATTTCAGGGATGGAGCCTGCAAGCCATGCCTCGAAACACTTCACTGCCTGCCGGTGGAAAATCCCGTCTGGGCTATGGAGTCTCACTTCATAAGAAAGGTGACGGAATACCCTCCGCAGGTTCTCATAGTGTGATCCAGTCACTACGGATTCGTGATCGTGAACGCAAGATTCTGGGCAGACTGCCAGCTGAAGTTTGCAGACACGGTCGAGTGTCTCAAAAAGCTCCTGAAAAAAACCGGCATGATGCCCTCGCTGAGAAGGTGGCGTATTTGGATCAAGTAGCTTCATCATGTTGCTGATGACGAATTGATCCAAGTAAATCACTTTCTTGCTGAGCTTGGGGAGTGGAAATCGTTTGTCGAACCAGCAGTTGATACAGCGCCGCGAATATTGGTGATCTCCAATCATGAGAACGCCAAACTTTTGCTCTCCACAGTCCGGACATGTAATGTAAGGCGCACTCACGAACTCTTTCACTTTCGGCGTGCGATGAGGTCGGGGTGGATTGGTCATGTTCAGAAGATGGCACTGTTCATGACTTCATTCGAAAAGGATCAACCTTACCAGCGCAGAATTTCCGGTTTCTGGGCCGGACGAGGTGCCTCATTATGAAGTTCCGGGGGACGTGGGCGACGCAAGGAACGGCGCTTTTCAAGCGCCTGGGCGGTAGAAAAGCGCCGTTCCTTGTCAGGCACTCAACTCTGCCGCACCCACGCCAGCAATCGTGCCGCTGGCTGAAAGCCGCTGGTTTGAGCGGTGACTTTGCCGTTCTTCATCAGCGCGAAGGCGGGGATGCCTTGGATGCGGAACTGGGCGGCGATTTGCTGCTGCTCGTCGGTGTTCACTTTGATGAAGACGGCCTCGCCAGCAGCCTGGGCGGCGGCTTTGGCGAACTCGGGGGCCATCATCTGGCAGGGACCGCACCAGGCGGCCCAGAAGTCGATCACGACGGGCAACGGACTTTGAGAGATGAGCGCGGCAAAGGCGGCGGGGCTGGTCATTTCGACCGGTGCGGCGATCAGGGGCAGATCCGCCTTGCAAGTGCCGCAGCGGCCTTGTTGGCTGACTTTGGCGTAGGCGATGCGATTGGCGGTGCCGCAGGCGGGACAGGGCAGGATGATGCCGCGTTCGTCGGATTCGAGGTGATGGCTCATGGAGGACAAGATCGGAGGAGAGTTAAAACTTGCATATACGCATACGCTCATATAGCAGTTTGGCAAAGACAACCTTTCAACCACCATGAGCAAGCATTTACTGATCCTCGGCGGCGGCACCGCAGGCACCATGATGGCGAACCATCTGCGCAGACGCCTGCCCACGTCCGAATGGCGCATGACGGTGGTGGACCGCTCGGACAAGCATCTTTATCAGCCGGGCTTTTTGTTTCTGCCCTTCGGCAAGTATGAGGAGAGCGACATCATCCGGCAGACGCGCGATTTCATGCCGCGTGACGTCGAATTCATCCAGTCGGAGGTGGATCAAATCACACCCGAGAGTCATGCGGTGGCACTGAAGGACGGGCGTGAGTTGAAATATGACCTCCTCATCGTCGCCACGGGCTGCCGCACGGCCCCGGAGGAGACTGCGGGCATGCTGGGACCGAAGTGGCGTGTGAACGTGCATGATTTCTACACGCTGGATGGTGCACGGGCGCTGCGTGACAAACTGGCGGATTTCCAAGGCGGGCGTGTGGTGGTGCATATCAACGAAATGCCGATCAAGTGCCCCGTGGCACCGCTGGAGTTCACCTTCCTAGCGGACACATTTTTCCGGGAGAAAGGCATCCGCGACAAAGTCACGTTGACCTACGTGACACCGCTATCCGGGGCTTTCACGAAGCCGAAGGCGTCGAAGAAGCTCGGGCATCTGCTCGGAGACAAGGGCATTGAGCTGGTGACTGACTTCGTGGCCGAGAAGGTCGATCAGGAGAATGACAAACTGGTCTGCTTCGACGGCCGCGAGGTGCCCTACGACCTGCTGGTAACGACACCGACGAACATGGGCGATGAAGCCGTGCGACGCAGCGCTCTGGGTGATGACCTGGACTTCATCCCGACGCAGAAACACACGCTGCAATCGGTGGGGTATCCCGATGTCTTTGTGATTGGCGATGCGACCAACCTCCCCGCGTCCAAAGCGGGCTCAGTGGCCCATTTTGAAAGCGAGACACTGGCCGACAACGTCATGCTGCATATTCAAGGCAAGCCGCTGAAGGAGGAGTTCGACGGGCATTCGAATTGCTTCATCGAATCCGGCAACGGCAAGGCGCTGCTCATCGACTTCAACTACGAGTATGAACCGCATGAAGGACCATTCCCGTTCGCCTTCGGCCCGATGAAGCTGCTGGAGGAAAGCCGTCTCAACCACCTCGGCAAGCTGGCCTTCCGTCATGTGTATTGTAACGTCCTGCTGAAAGGCTGGCCGCTGCCAGGCATCAGCCGGCAGAAGAAAAAGCCCGCGTTCGCGGAATGACGAAACCAGAATGAGGAATGCCGAATGAATGATCGAAGCACCAACTGCCGAATTTGATTCGTCATTTGCAACCTTTCCAAACAATCCAAACACACAACCATGAAAAAGACCATCGCAGGAACCGAAGTCGAGGTGAACGAAGAAGGCTACCTCACCGACGCGTCACAATGGAATGAAGCCATCGCCGCCGCCATCGCCGTAGAGGAAAGTGTGGGGCCGCTGACAGAGGCGCACATGAAGGTCATCCGATACCTGCGCGAGCAACAGACGAAGGGCGCGGCGCTCACGATCTGCGGCATGTGCAAAAGCGGCGTCGTGACCACCAAGGAGCTCTACGACCTCTTCCCCGGCGGGCCGCTGAAGAAGTCCTCGAAAATCGCAGGCATTCCAAAACCGGTCGGATGCATTTGATGAACTTGGGACCTGAAACTTGAAACTCTGAACCCGAAACTCTTATGTCCGACGACAAACAACCCGTGAAAAAGATGTCCATCATCGTGAGCCGTGGCTCGCTGGATGGGATTTACCCGGCGCTGATCATGGCGAACGGCGCACGCATGGAAGGCATCGAGGCATCGCTGTTCTTCACCTTCTTTGGCCTAAACGCGCTGGCGAACAAGACGCTCGACCACTTGAAAGTCGCCACCGTGGGGAATGCCGCGCTGAACATGGCCATGCCGATGCTCGGCCTGCCGATGACGATCCCCTTCCCGACGGTGATGGGCGCGATCCCCGGCGTGTCGGCCTTCGCCACGCATCTCATGAACAAGGAGATGGAAAAACTCGACATCCCGCCCGTGCGCGAATTCCTCGAACTCATCTCCGACTCCGGCGGCAAGATTTACGCGTGCAAGCTGGCGATGGACATGTTCAAGCTGAAGAAGGAGGACCTCATGGACCGCGTCGATGGCGTGCTGACCGTCGGCCAGTTTTATGAAGAGTCCGCCGGAGCAGGAACGCACATCCTTTTCACCTGAAATGGCCGCGCTCAGCAATGACCCAGCCCGTTGCGAGGTGATGAACCTCGGCTACGGACCCCAAGGCCACGGTCCCTATCTCGTGCGCCAGGAGGGCTACGAGCCCGGCAGCAGCACCTTCAAACCGCAGCGCTTCGTTCTGCAAAAAGACGGTCGCTGGCTGCTCAACCTCGCCTTTGTGATGCTGCCGGAACCTGAGCAGGAGAAACAGCTCTTCCACAGCCTGACCGATGTCTTGCTCTTTCTCGACGGCCTCAGCGACAAACCCGTCCAAGCCGACGGAAAACTGCCTCCTGGGACCAACCCCGATGAAATCATGGCGCACTTCGAGCAATGCGCTCGTCGCATCCTGCGCGGCATGCGCACCTGCACCGTGACGCCTGCACGAGTCTGATCCTCACCACTCCAGGCTCGTCACCGGCAGACTTGCCAGCGCAAAGGCGTGAGATCCTCGAACACTAACTTTCACTCGAATGTTTAGCGCATAACCGATCAGGCTTCTATCTCAAGCGTCGGCAGCGGAGCAACCAGTAAAGAGAAGATCACAGTCAGGGCGGCCAGGGCCATCCCAAGTTGGTCTTCACCCGTTTGCGAAAGGTCGGTTTCAACATAGCGGCTGAAATGTGGAGCGACCAAGTATAGAGCTGCCGAGATGAAGATGTAGATGTAGAAAGCCCATGTCAGTGCGGTAAATGGTGCATTGCGGTATGCAATCCACACTTTCTCAGCATAGCGCATCTTCATGATGGATCTCGGTGCTGACACCTTGCTTTGGGCCTTCACTGAGATCAGCGGAGCGACCAGCAGGGACAAAAGGGGAATCAGCGCATTCAATAGCGAACCATCCATGGTTGGAACGATCAGGAATCGTGAGATTATGATGGCCATGCAAATCAAAAACGCCCATAGAAGCGTGTTGAACGGGGCTGCCCGGTAAGCAAAGCGCAGTCTTTCCCAATAGCTCATTTTCACCCTTCACTGTGTTTGCTGTGGACGCGTTTTCAACACGCGAGTCATTGCAAGATTACCACTCCAGGCTCGTCACCGGCAGGCGCTCTGCGTTGCGGGTCTCCTTGGTGATCTGGCCGTCGGAGAGGTATAGCACGCGGTCGGCCATGGCGGCCATGGCGGCGTTGTGGGTGATCACGATGGTCAGCGTGCCCAGCTCTCGGTTGATGCGCTCCACGGCTTCGAGCACGGTGATGCCGGTGTGAACATCGAGCGCGCCGGTGGGCTCGTCGCAGAGCAGTACCTCGGGTTTTTTGGCGATGGCACGGGCGATGGCGACGCGCTGCTGCTCCCCGCCGCTGAGCTGGGAGGGAAAATGATCGAGCCGGTGGCTGAGGCCCACACGGTCGAGCGCATCCTCGGGTTTCATCGGGTCCGGGGCGATCTCGGTGATGAGAGCCACGTTTTCGCGGGCTGAGATTGTAGAACTGGAAGACGAAGCCCACGCAGTTGCGGCGGAACTGGGTGAGCGTGCGTTCGCCGCCGCCGCTCAAGTCCCAGCCTTTGTAGCGCAGCGATCCCGCCGTGGGCACGTCGAGTCCCCCGAGGATGTTCAGCAAGGTCGATTTGCCGCTGCCGGAGGCGCCGAGCAGCACCACGAGCTCGCCGCTGTGGAAGTCGAGATTCACGCCCTGGAGCGCCACGACATCCAGCTCGCCGGTTTGATAGACTTTCCGCACGCCGCGGGCCTCAAAGATCGGCGGGGCATCAGTCGGGGGGGGAAGGGGGGGCTTCATTCGCGAAGCTGCCTGTAGCATGTGGCAGAACATCACGCCAACGCGATGTCTAGGGTTGCTTCTACGCTGCATCGCGCAAGATTGACGAATGCCTTCTCTGGTCAGCGACGAGCCTGCCGACGTTCACACGTCAAGGATCAGCCTCCCCCCGCGTGAAAAACCCGGGGGCCGCACGCTTGTCGTCGGAGACATCCATGGCTGCTCGCAGGCGCTGAAGCTGATGCTGCAGGAGCTTGCCCCGCAGCCTGCGGACACGTTGGTGACGTTGGGGGATTATGTGGATCGTGGCCCGGACGCGCGCGGTGTGCTGGAGCTCATCCTGGAGATTGAGACGCGCACCCAGCTCATCCCCCTGCTCGGCAATCATGAAATCCTGATGCTTGACGCTCGTGACAGCACGGTGGAGCACAACTCGTGGTTCGCAGTCGGCGGCAGCGCCACCATGGAATCTTACGCGGGATGGGCCAAACCAGAGTGGGACAAGGTGCCACAGAAGCACTGGGAATTCCTCAGCCAGCGCCTGCGCCGCTGGCATGCCACGGACACGCACATCTTTGCCCATGCCAATGTGAACGCCATGCTGCCAATGCCTGATCAGAGCGACGACTGGCTGTTTTGGCGGCGGCTGGACGATTCTCACCCGCATTTCTCTGGCAAGACGCTGATCTGCGGCCACACGGCGCAGAAAAGCGGCCTGCCTTGCCTTCTGCCAGGACGCATCTGCATCGACACCTGGGCCTACGGCAACGGCTGGCTCACCGGCCTGGACGTGGCCACGGAAACGTTCGTGCAGACCAGCCAGCGCGGCGAGATCCGCCGCATCAGCTTCGATGAGGTGCGCATGCTCACGCCCAAGACGTGACCCATCATGAACCGCGCGCGCTGGATCACCTCCATTGTCACGTTGTCCGCGCTATGGCTGATGGGAGCACTCGTGCTCGCTCCGCGCATGCAAAACGCGCTGGAAACAGCGGCCCGTGAGGCGGTGGAAGGCCTGCCCGCCTTCAAAGGCCGAGCCAGCCGTGTGAAGCTGGTTTTTCAGGGCCAGCAGGCGCATTTGAGCGGAGCGGTGCGCACCGCACAAGACTGCAGCACCCTTGAGCAGGCCGTGAGTGACCTCGTCCGCGCCCCGACGCCGCTGGCTGCCAGCCTCGGCCTGCGGCTGAATCCCGTGAGCGCAGTTCACAACGAGATCGAGGTGGCCCCGCTGCCGCCCGGCTGGCTGCTGCTGGCGGCCACTGGCCCGCAGGCCCGCTTGCTGGGTGCTGCCGCCAGCGAGCATGAGGCGCGAGATTTGGCCCGCAGCGTTCAGGAAAATTGGGGCACGCGGGGTGGCGTGGTGCGGGGTGTACCGCTGATCGACGCTGAGCACCGCGATGAGGCCGCCAGTGTCAGCACTACCCTGCGCGGTTTACCCCCGCCGCAAAACAGTGCGCAGACGCTGCTCGTGCGCATCGGCCAGCCTTGGAAGACACTCAGAGTTGATGAATC
Source organism: Prosthecobacter sp. (assembly GCA_044355475.1). Taxonomy (GTDB): domain Bacteria; phylum Verrucomicrobiota; class Verrucomicrobiia; order Verrucomicrobiales; family Verrucomicrobiaceae; genus Prosthecobacter. The sequence continues at coordinate 4,999 of JBIKYB010000049.1, read as the reverse complement.
GGATGCCGCTCTGCTCGCGGAGGCTCGTTTGCAGGGGGTGACCGAGGCGGAATGGCAGGAGCACGTCCTTCCAGTCCTGCAAGAAGTGCGGGCCGCAGCGAGGGCGCAGCAGGCGGCGGAGATCGAGCGGCACCGGCAGGCGGCGCTGCCTCGCGGCCATGTGTTCATCGCCACTCGGGGCGGGGAGATCACCCTGCGTGGCGAGGTGGGTGACGCGGCGTCCAAACGCGGCCTGTTGGATGAAACGCTGCCTGTTTTCGCGCCACGTCAGGTGCATGATGAAATTCGCGTCAGTCCACGCCGCCGCCCTGGGGGTGAGTTCGCCGCCATCTCCACGGCCCTGCTGCCAGAGAAGGGAGCTGGGCAGGAAAAGACGCTTTACCTTGGCTTTGAAGGCGGAGCCTGGAAACCGGTGGACTGGCAGGTGGCTGGCGAGGCGCAGCCTTGGAAAAAAGAGCTCCCCTCCGATGTCGATGCCGCGCTCCTCCAGCAGGACAGCAAGGAGCTCATCGCCTGGCTGCAAGGCGCGGCCAAGCCGCGTGCCGCGCTGCCTGTCCGCCCGGCCTTCATCACCCTGGCCGTGTTTGGCGGCAAGGCCGTGCTCTGCGGCCAAGTGGGTGAGGAATCCACGCGTTCACAGCTCATCGCGGCGGCGCGGCGGGCCTACGCGCCGCGCATTCTCGTGCTGCATGATGAACTGCGCCTTGACGCTGGTTGCCTGCCTGCCCGTGGCATTCTCAACACGGTCAAAAGCCTGCCGCCTGCGCCCGCAGCCAGCTCGGAGGGCATCTTCGCCATCGCCACACCCGGCAGCGTGTGGACGGTGCTTCCCGTCACCCGCGCCCTCGTCGAAGCCGGCGGCCTGACACGCGCCCCAGGCCTGCCAGACGGCCTTTCCGCTTCCTTGGTCGAAGAACGCTCCATCGAAGCCATTGAACAGCTCCGCCATTGGATTTCACGCCTCCCCCCGACTACCTCCACGCCCTGATGTCCTCCTTTTTCTGGCTGCTGCTCTACCTTGCCCCGCTGCTCGGCCTCACCGCCGTGATTTTCGCGTGGCTTGGCTGGAAATGGCGCGGAACGGACCTGAGCAAGATCATTCAAGATCTGCAAACCCGCATCAACGACATCAACGCGGCCCGCAGTGCGGGTGAAGTGGCGCATGACACCCTCCGCAGCCAGATCCTGGCTGCCGAGGATGGGCTGCGCACTTCGCGGGCCGAACTGCAAGCCGCGCAAGAGGCCAATCGTCTGAGCCAGCACGAGTTCATCCAAGTGCAGGAGTCCAGCCTCGCACTCCAAAGCGAGCACGCCAAAACCCTCCAGGAACTCGAAACCCTGCGGACGGAGCGGGATCATGTCAGCGCTGCCCTGGCCGCCGCCCATGCCGAGATCGAGCATCTGCGCACCAGACCCGGGCCGGAACAGCCGTCAGCAGCCGCCAAAACAGAGTCCGCTCCAGCCGAAAAACCCAAACGCAAACGCCCAAGCACAGCCTCGCCGCCCAAGACTGCCAATGACGCCCCTCGTTCCGCTGGATTACAAGGCACCCTGGCCGCGCTGGAGGTTCGGCTGGCCGCGCAGGCACCCAGCCTCGCTGCCCTCACCCAGGAGCGGGACGACTGGCAGCGCCGTGTCACGAAAATGGAGTCTCAAACCACGGCGGACCCGGCCGGGCTGGGCCTGGCCTACCGCAGCCTCGCTGACAGCGAAAAACGCCTCCAGTCCGCCGCCCAGGAGATTGAGCGCCTGAAAAATCAGGCGCGTGTGCTTCAGCGCGTCGCCGAAAACGCCGCCGCTCTCGCCGGCACGCCGGATGACGACCTCACCCGCATCAAAGGCATCAAAAACGTCATCAGCGAGCAACTCCGCGCCCATGGCATCCGCACTTGGCGGCAGATCGCTCAATGGAATGACGAAGAGCTGAGCGCCTTCAGTGAAATCCTGGCCTTCAAAAACCGCGCCACCCGCGAACAATGGAAGGAGCAGGCCCGTGCGCTGCACGAGGCCGCCCATGGCCCGCTGTCCTGATTTTTCATCCACCCCATGTCCCCCGTCTCCCGTTTTTGTCTGGTCATTCTCCCCTGCGTCATTGCTTCCTGCGTCAATGTCGGCACGCCGGAGCAGCGGCGTGAAAAAGCCGCGCGTCTCAGCCGTGATCTTCAGCAGCTCGCCCCTTCGGTCAGCCGTGCCGAGGCAGACAAAGTGGCCGTCGCCGCCATTGAGGAATCCGCGAAGATGTCCCTCGATTTCAAGCCGCTCAGCATGCCGTGGATGAACAACGGCCTAGTCAACTCCGGCCTGCGCAAGCGCGGCCTGTGCTATCAGTGGCGGGATGATCTGTTTCCGCACCTGCATCGCCTCAATCTCAAGACTCTGGATCTGCACCTGACTTCCGCGCGGCGTGCCACATTGCTCGAACACAACGGCATCGTCGTCACCGCCAAGGGGCAGCGTTTCGAGGACGGCATCGTGCTTGATCCCTGGCGCAAAGGCGGCCGGCTGGCCTGGGCGAAAGTCGCCGAGGACCGCTACCCCTGGCTGCCATTGCCACGCGAACTCACCCCCATGGTCCTGCGCCCGCTGCTGATGCCGGAGCTGTATCCCTCACCGTGAAACGCGCCGACGCGGCAGCATCAGCAGCGTCCCCAGCAGCACCAGCAGCACGCCCGCAGGCTCAGGCACGAGGGCAAAGTTGTTGTTCACGACGAAATCTGCCACGTTTCCGCCGATGGCCTGCCCGTCGGTGATGGAAGTGCCGAATTGAATGCCCGCAAAGATGCCGCTCTGCGCCGCTTCGTCCGCTGCCTGGCTGAAACTGGTGTAGCTCCGTGTCAGGTCGATGCTGCCGTCGCCATTGATGTCGCTGCCGAGGTTGAAGGATAGGCTGTCTCCCAGATACTCCGCCAGCACCGCCGCCGCGGCCGCACTGAAGGCGCTCTGGGTGGAGACGTACTCGGGAAAGGAGGGTGAATTGATCAGTGGTAGCCAGAAGACATCCCCCTCGGTGTCGATGTTGCCGTCCGTGTCGAATAATCCGTCCCCACCGTTCGCGATGGCCGTCTCCGGCCGCCAGAACTGCGTGGTATAGGCCGTCTCCCACGCGACGATGCCCGCGTCTGCCATCGCCAGATTCACTGCGGCCAGGAGACGAGCGGTTTCGGTGACATCCAACGCGGCCGTCGCGGCGGCTGCCGTGGCGACTTGGTTCCACAGACCCGGCATTTTCACCGTGCCATTCCCCGCCGCCCAGAAATACGCCTGGCTGGTCTCATCCGCCGTACGGGTCAGGCTGAACTGCGCGCCCAGATCCTTCACCGTGTTGAAATCCGCCGCGTATTGCGAGGTCTGCACATAGGCTGCCAGCGTCCCTCCTGTCAGCGTGGTGGTGTGGCCGGCGGTGCCAGAGATCGCAAAGGTGTCCACATTGCCCCAGCCGGGCAGCAGCGCGTTCGCAGGCGAGGTCTGCTGCCAGTAACCCATCGTACCCACGGGCGAGTAGGGCGTGCTGCCTGCCACGGAGGCACCGTCTGCCGCACGCCAAGTCAGGATGTCGTTCGCGATGGTCGTTCCCCAGGCGATGCCATCCGCCTTTGCCTGCCCCTCGGCGATGCCGCCCAATTGCGTGTTGTAAAGATGGGTGAAATTCACGCTGGAGCCGGAATACAGGCTCTGCATCACCGTGTTCGCCGCCGTGGCCATCGCCGCCTCTACGGACGCACCCGCCGGGCCGCCCGTGGGCGCGGCGTACCCGCTGGCCCCGAAGGTGTTGTACACGCCTCGGATGCTTTCGGAGGCGTTGTAGATCGCCGTGTGCAGGATCGCCAGATCACGCGCCACAAAGGGGGACTCCACGCTGGAACGCATGGTGTCCAGCGCCAGGGCGTTCCAGTCCGTGACCAAATCCGCCCTCGACACCGAAAACGGTGCCAGCAGCAGGCTCAAACAGGCCAGCAGGGAGCGAAAAGGGGGGCAGGAGGGACACATCCGAAGTTTAAACCGACTCAACCTATTATAATTTCCATGATTTACCACTTCTTTTCCCCTCTTAACCTTCAGGCATCCCTGCAGGCCTGAAATTGCCTTTGACCTTCGTGATTGAAGCCTGACACTCCGCCCGTCACGACAGGGGCGTCCCACCGCAGGGACTGAGACGGTTCTTCCTCGATCCGAACCCTCCGAACCTGATGCAGGTCATGCTGCCGAAGGGAGTTCGCTCGGAGGTATCTCGGTTTCTTGCGCTCAGCGCTCCATCCAGCATCGAGAATCCAGCAACCAGCATCCAGTTTATGATCGCCGATCCCAAAACCTCCTTCGAACCCCATTCCTCCGAGCAGCTTCCCGCCTCCACCCGCGTCTGGGTCGAAGGCCAGATCCACAAGGATGTCCGCGTCCCCATGCGCGAAATCACCCTCAGCCCCACCAAAGCCTTCAACGGTCGCATCGAGGCCAACGAACCCGTGCGCGTCTATGACTGCTCTGGCCCTTGGGGCGATCCGAATTACACCGGCACCGTCGAGACCGGCCTGCCCGCCCTCCGCAAAGCCTGGATCGAAGCCCGCAACGACGTCGAAGCCTACGAAGGCCGCGCCATCGAGCCCCGCGACAACGGCTACCTCACCGCCAACCACGCCGAATACGCCGCCGCCAAGCGCGAAGGCCTCCTCAGCCCCCTCAAGGCCCCCATCAACGCCCAGCGCCAGCCTTTGAAGGCCAAGCCCGGCAAAGTGGTGACCCAGCTCGCCTACGCCAAAGCCGGCATCATCACCCCCGAGATGGAGTTCATCGCCATCCGCGAAAACATGAAGCGCGCTCAAATCGCCGACTTCACCCACGACATCGTCCGCAACGACCTCGACAAGCAGCACGTCGGCTCCTCCCAGGTCCAGACCGACTACACCCCCGGCATCTTCAAGCGCTTCCCCCAGCGCATCCCGAACGAAATCACCCCCGAGTTCGTCCGCAGCGAAGTCGCCGCAGGCCGCGCCATCATCCCCGC
>JBIKYB010000252.1:0-7429 GCA_044355475.1 Prosthecobacter sp. | reverse complement strand
GGCCATGCTGAACTTTCGCCCGGCTGATTTCGCACCTGTGATTGGCCTCAAGCTCGGCCTGACCGACCCTGTTTCCAATCTGAACATGGGCCAGACCGCCGAAGTGCTCGCACGGGAGTTCGGCATTACGCGTGACATGCAGGATGCCTTTGCGATGCGGTCACATCTTCGTGCCACGCAGGCAAATCACCTGCTGAATCAGGAGATCGCTCCTGTTCTCGGCAAAAACATCGTTTCGACTGACAACGGCATCCGCTGCGACTCCAGCCTCGAAAAACTCGCGAAGCTCAAGCCGCTTTTCGACACGCTCACTGGCAGTGTCACCGCTGGAAACTCCTCGCAGATCACGGATGGAGCCGTCGCGCTGCTCGTCGCCACCGAAGAAGCCGCCGCCGCGCATGGTTGGAAGCCGCTCGGTCGTCTTGTCAGCTACGCGGCGACCGGCTGCGACCCCGTGCGCATGGGGCTCGGCCCGGTGCGCGCGATGGATGCCGCGCTGCATCGCGGCGGCTGGAAACTTGATGACGCTGATGTCATCGAGATCAACGAGGCATTCGCCGTGCAGGTGCTCGCCGTGATGAAATGTCTCGCCGATCCCGCCAGCGCCCGCCGTGCCGGTTTGGAGGCTCCACTTGGCGAAATCGACCCCGCCAAGATCAACGCCTGCGGCGGTGCCATCGCACTCGGCCACCCCGTCGGCGCCAGCGGAGCGCGACTTGTGCAGACCGCTCTCAACCAGCTTCACGCCACTGATTCCAAGCGCGCTGTCATCAGCCTCTGCGTCGGCGGAGGGCAGGGGATGGCCGCCTGTCTCGAAGCACTCTGAATTTCAAGCTCATCCATCGCATCCAACCTAACGCCATGAAAACACTCCTCACCCACTGCCCCTCGATCATCCATGACCCTCCGCATGTGCTGGAGGGCATCGTTCACGGTCATCCCGTTCCGCCGAAGCACTTCCGGCTTGATGTCGATCACGACGGCATCGCGTGGCTGGTTTTCGACACACCGAAGTCCCCGGTCAATGTCTGGAATGAGGAGACGCTGCGCGAGTTTAATCACAATCTTGAGTCTCTCGAACACGACACCCGTGTGAAGGCGCTCGTGCTGCGCAGCGGCAAAGATCGCATCTTTGTGGCCGGGGCGGACATCAAGGGCATCCGCAGCATGCAGCCCATGCGAGTAAACGATCTCATCTGGCTCGGTCAGGCCGTGTTTGATCGGCTGGCGCGGCTCAAGATACCAAAAATCGCCGCGATTCATGGCGCGTGCATGGGCGGTGGCTTTGAAGTCACGCTCGCCTGCGACTGGCGCATCGCCAGCGATCATCCAACGACGAAAATCGGCCTGCCGGAAACGCAGCTCGGCATTCTTCCGGCCTGGGGCGGCTCCACGCGGCTGCCGCGCCTCATCGGCGTGCGCAAGGCGCTCGATCTCATCACCAGCGGCAAATTGCTCAGCGCATCGGCGGCGAAACATGCGGGCCTCGTCAGTCATGTCGTGGCTCCTGAGCATCTCGAAACACTAGCGCGTCGTCTGGTGCGTGAAAAACGGCCGGCAGCTCGATTCCATCTCGAAAACCTGTTTGCGCCACTCATTGGCCGCATTGCCAAAAAGAAGGCACTCGCGAAAACACGCGGTCTATATCCCTCCATCACGAAGGCCATCGAAGTCGTCACCCACGCGGTGAGTGGCGAGCTTGAGGATGGATTCAAGCTGGAGCGCGACGCGGTGGCGGAACTCATCAAAAACAGCGAAACCGCCCGATTGATCGATCTTTTCTTCAAGCGCGAGGAAGCCAGCAAACGTCCCGCTCTCGTCGGGACGGCAATTCCCATCCACGATGCCGTCGTCATCGGCGCGGGCGTGATGGGCGCTGGCATCGCGCACACACTCGCTTCGCGTGGCGTCCGGGTCTTGATGACGGATGTCACCTCCGACAGCCTCGCGCGTGGCCTGGAACGGATTCATGGCCTCGTTTCAGATGCCGCGCGCCGCAGGCTGGTCAGCAAAGTCCAGGCGCGTGACACGCTTGATCGCATCAGCACCACGCACACGCCCGTGCCGCTGAATCGGCATCATCTCATCATCGAAGCCGCCACGGAGAGCATGGATTTGAAGAAAAAAATCTTCGCTGATCTCGCTGCCCGTGTTTCGAGCGACACCATCCTCGCCACGAACACCAGCGCGCTTTCCGTCGCCGAACTCGCCAAGACAGTGCCGCATCCTGAGCGTGTGATTGGCCTGCATTTCTTCAACCCGGTGCATCGCATGCCGCTGGTCGAGATCATCACGCTGCCGGAGACCGCACCTGATGTGCTCGCCACCGCGATCAGCTTTGTGCAGAAGACCGGCAAGACGCCGGTGGTCGTCAAAGACAGCCCAGGCTTCCTCGTGAACCGCATTTTGATGCCGTATCTCATGGAGGCCGTTCGATTGCATGAAAATGGCATTTCTGTGAGGGACATCGACGAGGCCATGCTCGAATTTGGCATGCCGATGGGGCCGATGCGTCTGCTGGATGAAATCGGCATTGATGTGGCCGCGCACGTCGCCAAAACACTCGCCGCTGCCTTCCCGGATCGCTTCCCGCAGTCTCATGCGCTCGATCAAATGGTCGCCGTCGGTCATCTCGGCAGAAAATCCGGGCTGGGCTTTTACCGCTATGAAAACGGGAAGGAGAGCGCTCTGGGCGGTCATGCAAATCTGCCGCGCCATGAGAGCATCCAGACGAATCTCGCGCTGCTCATCAGCCAGGAGGCCATGCGCTGCCTCAAAGAGGGCATCGCTCGCAACGCTGATGACATCGATCTCGCGATGGTGCTCGGCACCGGCTACCCGCCGTTTCGCGGCGGCCCCATCACTTTCGCCCGGGACACGGGCATCATTGATTATTGAACCATCACCTGGAGGACACGGCCATGAACTCTACCACACTCGAAGAAACAAAAACCCTCATCGACACCTCCCGCATGAACGCGGGTCAGCGTGCCGCGCTGGAAATGGCGGAAGCAGCCCGCGACGAGCGGCGCAACACCGGTCTTGCCGCCGGCATCTTCTTTGGCGAACCGGATTTCGACAAGCTGCTGCCGTTTCCGAAACAAAGCGTTGAAGATCATGACCAAGGCGATGCCTTTTTGCACCGGCTTGAAGCCGTGCTCGACCAATTCGCCGATCCTGATGCCATTGATGCCACTGGCGAGATTCCTGACGAACTGCTGAACGAGCTGGCGAAGCTCGGCGCGTTCGGCATCAAAATCCCGGTCAGATATGGCGGCCTGGGGCTGTCGCAGACGAATTACTCTCGCGCGGCGATGCTGCTGGGCAGTCGTTGTGGCAATCTGGCGGCGCTGTTGTCAGCGCATCAGTCGATTGGCGCACCGCAGCCGCTCATTCTGTTTGGCACCGATGAGCAGAAGGCGAAATACCTGCCGCGCTGTGCTCGGGGTGAGATCAGCGCGTTTGCTTTGACCGAAAACGATGTCGGCTCTGATCCGGCACGGATGAAGACTGAGGCGGTGCTGGATGGCGATGACTACATCCTTAATGGCGAGAAGCTGTGGTGTACGAACGGCACCAAGGCCGGAATGATCGTGGTGATGGCGAAGACGCCGCTGCCTGGCAAACCGCATGCCACTTCGGCCTTCATCGTCGAAACGAGCTGGCCGGGCGTGGAAATCATTCATCGCTGCCGCTTCATGGGCCTCAAGGCGCTCTACAACGGCGTGATCCGTTTTGAAAACGTGCGCGTGCCGGTGACGAACGTGCTGGGCGGTGTCGGACGTGGATTGAAGGTGGCTTTGACGACGCTGAACACGGGCCGCATCACCCTTCCGGCGGCCTGCACCGGTTTGTCACAGCGCTGCCTGGACATCAGCACACGTTGGGCGAAGTCGCGCGAGCAGTGGGGCCAGCCGATTGGCCGCCACGCGGCGGTGGCTGATAAACTGAGCCGTATGGCTGCGGACACTTTTGCGATGGAGAGCGTCGTGCGTTATGTTTCGGCGCTGGTGGACAAGGACAAGCATGCCGATGTGCGGCTTGAAGCTGCGATCGGCAAGCTTTGGGGCAGCGAGAAATCCTGGCGCATCATGGATGACACGATGCAGATTCGTGGCGGTCGCGGCTTTGAAACCGCACAGTCGCTCAAAGCGCGTGGCGAGCTGCCAGAGCCGGTGGAACGCTTGTTCCGCGATTCACGCATCAATACGATCTTCGAGGGCAGCAGTGAGATCATGCGTCTGTTCATCGCCCGCGAGGCGCTGGAGCCGCATTTGAGGCTCGGTGCTGATGCGGTGAACTCGACACTGCCATGGAAAGTCCGTGCGAAGGCCGCCATGCGTGCCGCCAAGTTCTACGCGACATGGTATCCGATGAAATGGCTGCCGTTTGCGTCCGGTGATGCCAAAGAGCTGCTGCATCCTGATTTGCAGGCCGATTTGGACGCTGTGGCCCGTCTGAGCCGCAAGCTGTCGCGTGATTTGTTCCTCGCCATGGCGCTCAACGGCCCGAAACTCGAAAAGCGTCAGGTGTTGCTCGGCCACTTTGTGGATGTCGGCGCTGAGTTGTTTGTGTGGAGTTGCGCTTTGGCACACGCTGAGGCCAAATTCACGGATTCTTCACTGCCGGAGGCCGAGATCGGCAAGCTGGTGCGTTTGGTGAAGTTTTTCGGCAAAGTCACCCGCGAGCGTGTTGCGGCGGGCTTTTCCAAGCTGCGTTCCGGACTCGATTTGGAGAGCTGGAAGGTGGCGCAGGAAGTTTGAACTGGCGTGAATGATGCTGGCTGGATTATATCGTGGCCGGTTCTCCGAACCGGCCACATCCACCTCAAACATCCAGCGTCATGCTCAAAGAATTCAAGGCATTCATCCTCAAAGGCAACGTCATCGACCTCTCCACCGGCGTCATCATCGGAGCCGCCTTCACCGGCATTGTCACTTCGTTCACTAAAGGCATCGTGGAGCCCATACTGGCGCTGTTTGGCGGCGGTCCGAGCCCCAAGCTGACGATTCCGATCGATGATAGGATGATCGAGGTGGCGAAGCTGGGCGCTGATGGGAAGCCGGTCATGGAGAACGGCCAGCCGGTCATGGAGACGGTCAAGAAACTGATCGAACTCGATCTGGGCGGGATCATTGGAGCTGTGATCAGCTTTCTGATCACCGCAGCGGTGGTTTTCTTTGTGATCATCAAACCGATGAACAAGCTGATCTCATTGACGAAGAAAAAAGAGGATGAAGCGCCTCCTGCAGCTCCCGCCCCGGACATCGTTCTGCTCACCGAGATTCGCGATCTGCTGAAGAAGTAAATCCTTACGGTGACTCGGCTTCCTCGCTTCGTTCGACGAAACGCATGGCGTGGTCGATGAAGCGCAGGAGGACGTCGTCGGTGGGGCCGTTTCGGTTTTTGGCCAGGATGAGCATCGCCTCGCCTTTCTTTTTCTCCTCGGCTTCCTCGTCTTCGACTTCCATCTTTGCTCCAGCATAGTCGGAGCGGGTGAGGAGACCGACCATGTCGGCGTCCTGCTCGATGGAACCGGATTCACGAAGATCGGAAAGCACAGGGCGCTGGCCTTTGCGGGATTCTACGGCGCGGTTGAGCTGAGCGAGCACGATGATCGGAACGTTGAGCTCTTTGGCGAGGCCTTTGATGCCTGCGGAAATTTCAGCGATTTCGATCTGACGGTTGTCCTTGGCACGGCGGCTCTGGGAGGTGACGAGCTGAAGATAGTCGATCATGATCATCTGGATGCCGTGCTGTTTTTTGAGGCGGCGTGACTTGGCGCGCATCTCCATGATGTCGAGGCCGGGTGTTTCATCGATGAAGATGTGCGCTTTTTGCAGATCGCGCGTGGCCTTGGCCAGCGCGTCCTGCTGCGCACGAGAAAGCAGGCCGCGGGAGAGATCCTGCATGCTCAAACGTGCGCGCGAGACGAGCAGACGACGAACGAGCATGGTGGCGCTCATTTCGAGACTGAACACGGCGCAGGGCGTGTTGCAGTCCACGGCAATGTGCTCGACGATGTTCATGGCGAGCGAGGTTTTGCCCATCGACGGACGGGCGGCGATGACGAACATTTCACCGCCTTGCAGGCCTGAACTCATGCTGTCGAGCTTGCTGTAGCCGGTGGAAAGGCCGCGAAGCTGGCCTGGATGCTCCAGCATGTACTGGATGCTGTCGATGGCATCCATGACGTGCGTGGAGAGCGTTTTAATGCCCTCCTTGGCACCGACAGACTCGCGCACCGCGAGGACTCGCTGCTCGGCGTGGTCGATGAGCGTGTCGATGTTCTCGTCCATCTGCTCTTTGCCGTGCTCGTAGGCGTGGTGGATGTTCAGCGAGCTGGCGTGGATGAGTTCCCGCAGGATGTGCTTATCCAGCACGATTTTTTTATAATACGGGAAGTGCGAGGGGATCGGGACGAAGGCAAACAGCTCCGAGATCGCAGCCGCGCCCCCGACTTTGTCGAGGAGGTTCTGCTCCCGCAGGGCGTGGGTGAGCGTGACGGGATCGACGGGGAGGTTTTTGTCGTAAAACTCCAGCAGCTTCTCGTAGATGGTGCGGTTGGCGTCGTGGTAGAAGGCGAGTGCGGGCAGGGTGACGCGGCACTCGCTCAGGCGCTCGACGGGGTCTTGCAGCAGGCATGAGAGAACGCCTTTTTCGGCCTCATCGCTGAAGGGCAGAGCGCGGTTGAAGGAGGCGAGAAGTTCCTCCGCCGAGGGGATTTCATTGCGCTTTTTAAAATTCTCCCGTTTTGGCGCGGAAACTTCGGCTCCGCCTTGAGAGGCGGTTGCGGCGGCGTTGGGAGTGGAGTTTTCTGCCATGAGAGGGCGCTCAGGATGGCAGGGCGGGGAATCGCGTCAACGTCGCAGGCGATGGATGTTGTGTGCCGGAGTTCGGAAGGCTTAACTAAAATCTTTTAGCTAATGCTTGATTTGTATGGGCTTTATCCTGAAAAATGAACACTTCCCGAATTGCCGGGTCAAACGCCCCTCCCACTAACAACCACTATGTTACTCACAGCTATAAAACTCAAACTCGCGGCCATGGTCGCGGTCGCTGGCATCGACACTGCCGAAATGCCAGGTGCCTCCAAGGAATTCGTTGATGTTCTTACGAACCTGAAAACCGAACAGGACAAAGTTTCGGGAAGCCCCGGCGCGAACAACGCCGACATAAACAAGTCATTTAACGATGCCGTCGCCAAGGTGCGGGAGCTTGTTCAAAAGGGAGACAAGGACGCGACGTATGCTCTGGCTCACTGGGGCGTGCTCAGCGGTGCCAACATCAACGAAGTCGCCGCGCTGTTCCGCAAGGCTGCCGACCAAGGACAGGTTCTCGCGAAGGCGGAACTCGCCCAGGTGTTGATGCAGGCAGGTGCGCAAAACCCGGAGGCGGTCAAGGAAGCCATCAAGCTCATCAAAGAGGC
>JBIKYB010000048.1:0-22982 GCA_044355475.1 Prosthecobacter sp. | reverse complement strand
CCACGAAGAGGTCGCCGCTGCCGTGGCCCTCGACATCGAAGCCGATGACGCTGCTGACGATGAGTGCGCACTTGGATTCATGACGAAGCTGAATCACCTGCCCGCCGCTGCGATTGCTCATGCGCTAAATCATGACGGTAGGAGCCGCATTTTCGCCATCGACGAGGTGCCACACGGCCTTCCCTTCCGTGTGAAAGCGGCCTTCGAGGCCGATGATGCGTTTCACGGGGCCGCGGAGGATGACTTCGCTGTTGAAGAAGAATTCCTTGCCTGCGGGCAGGTAGATCGTGTCCGCGCCGGAGTCGATGGCGCGCTGCAACGCGGCGCTGGAGTCTTGCTTGCCATCGCCATCGGCTCCAAAGGCTTCGATGTTCGCCCACTTGCCTTCCCACGGCACCTCGGGCGTTTCTTTGACGGGCAGGTGCGTGACCCTCACGGCTTCCGCTAAGGTCTTTTCGCCCTCGAATCGAAACGGCGACACCACATTGGCATGCGAGGTGTCTTCCACGATGCGGCCAGCGGCCTTCACATCGCCCTTGTCGCGACCTTTGTCGGCATGATTGATGGAAACGGCGTGCCCGCTGATCTCCACGCCGCGCAGATACATCTGCCGCTGGTTGAGAATGCCGGGTGCTTCGCTGCCGCTGCCGGTGATTTTCGAGTCCACGAGCGTCACGGTGCCCATCGAGTCCTTTTCGTTGTAGAGCGTCGTCACGGCGTTCTCGCTTGTGAGGCCGCGCACGAAGATCATCTGATGGTAGTTGTGCCATCCGAGCTTCCTCTGACCACGCAGCGTGATGTGCTCGAAGGTGTTCGAGTTCACCGGCCATTTGGTTACAATCCCGGTCTCGAAGCCTTCCACGGTGAGGTTTCGCACGAGCAGCGGTCCGATCTCATCCGTGAAGCCCATGTCGAGGCCGATGAGCCCGCTTTCCTTCGCCGCACGCAGCGTGACGCTTCGGATCGTCCCTTGGTTGCTCGCGTTGAACTGCATGCCGATGGCCTGCGGATTGCCCGCGCCGATGTCGAGGGTCAGATCCCGCACCGCATTGCGAAACCGCTGAGCGGGCTTGTTTCCCGTCCAGATTAGCGCCTTCGGTTTTTCGGCAAAACCCGGCGTGTTGGCCGGAAGCGTGATTTTCGTCAGCGCCATGCCCGCGCCCTGCAAAATGGTCCGCTTCTCGCCATTTCCGCCCTCGCCTTTCGGCCAGCGCAGCGTGTCGGTGACGATGAAGGTGCCTGCGGGCAGATAGACGATGCGATTACCATTCGGAAATGCATCCAGCGCCGTTTGGATAGCCAGCGTATCATCTACTGCATCATCGGCTTTCGCGCCAAAAGCCGTCACATCGAGCACCCCGCCGTCTTTGGGGAAGGTGATGGGCGTTTGTGCCAATGCGCTCGTGGCGAGGATGAGGAAGATCAGATGTTTCATCATGGATCACGGCGCGATGGCACCGCTGACATTCTTGGTGCGTGCTTTGCCGTGAAAATCGGTTCCCAGGAGATGCTTGGTATCAGCGTGATCGAGCTTGGCATCGGCGGCGGGGGTGGCGTCGTGCTTGCTGCCATCGAGGGTGACGCCGGGGAAGTCCTCGAAGCCGCGAGCTTTCACGCAGCCGTCTTTGGGACCATCGCCGAAGACCACATTGCCGCTGCTGAGAACGCCGGCGTTGCCGTTGGCGTAGTGGAGGGCATTCCCATCGCGGGAGTAGAGGATGTTGTTGGCGAGGACCATGCCTTCGCGGCCATTCCAGGAGCCGCCACGAAAGGCGTGCGCCGCATTGAGGATGGTGTTGTGGATGACTTGGAGGTTCAGCGTCTTGCCCTGATGATCGGTGCTGGCAAAGCCTGCGCCCGCGCCGTTGATGAGGACGTTGTTGCGCACGATGGCCTCGCCCTGCACCTGCATGACGTTGTCGCCGCTGTTGTAGCAGAGGTTGCGCTCGATGATGTTCACGGGCTTTCCAGCGGTGCCATACACGGTGATGCAGGGATACTGCGTGTCATGCACATGGTTCTCGGCGATGAGATTGCCCCAGGAGCCTTGCTTCACCTCGATGCCATCGCCTTGATCGCCGCGACAATCATGAATGTGGTTCAGCGCGATGATGCTCTCACTCATGATGTGATCGCCGTTGTTGGCACCGAGATACATGCCTTCCGCGTGACCGTCGCCGTGGTGGATGTGATTGCGGGTCAAAAAGAGGCGCTGGGTATCGGCGCTGTTGGCGCTGAGGCAAACCTGACCGGTGTGATGAATGTGGCATTGATCGATCCACACATCCGAGCAGTGGCCGAGCCTCAGGCCATGGCTGCCGCCGGTGAACTCGATGCCACGCAGGCACAAGAACTTCACCGGGCCGCCTTGACCGACATTGAGCACGTTTTGTTTGTCATCAGGCCGCGTGATGACGACCTGTGCTCCCTCGGCCGCGACGATCCAAATCGGTGCCTCTGCTGTGCCGCTCACGCCGATGTCCCACATGCGCTCGACGCTGTAGGTACCAGCGGCGAGTTCGAGCTTGTCGCCCGGCTGCAAGGCTTCCACGGCCTTCACAAGTGCCGCTCCGTTCGGATCGCGGTGCTGGATCACGCGCTTCGGCGGGATGGTGGACCAGGTGGGTTCGTAGCTGGCGGCTAGAGTGGTCGAGGCGAGGGCGATGAAGAGGAGAACAAAGCGCATGGTTGGTTGGGAACTGAGGTGCTTGGGTTTGGCAGGAAGATTTGGGGGCAGGAAAATGGAAGAAGGGATTGGAGCATCTTCCTGCCCATCCATTTTCCTGCCAAAAGTGAGGTCAGGCAGTCTTCAGATCGAGACCGCTGAGCGTGCCGGAGGCGCTGCTGAAGCGATCGGTTTCGATGCCGAGGTGCTGGAGCATGCTCACGTAGAGATTGCAGAGGGGTGGCGGGCTGTCGGGATCAAAGGCGAGGTGCTGACCGTGACGGAAGCGGCCGCCGGCAAGCAGGGCGGGCAGGTTCTTGGTGGAGTGGCTGCTGCCATCACCGAGGTTGCTGCCGAGGAAGACGGCGGTGCTGTCGAGCAGGCTGCCGTTGGCGTCTTTGGACTGGCGGAGTTGAGCCAGCAGGCCACGCACCGTTTTGAGCGTCTCGGTTTCGACGATCTGGAGCTGCGCCAGTTTCGCGGGGTCTTTGCCGTGATGGGAGAGATCGTGATGACCGAGGGTGACGCCTTCGATGGGTGGGGTGAAGGTGTTTCCGGACAGCATGATGGTGATGAGCCGGGTGGAGTCGGTTTGCAGCGCGAGATGGCTGAGATCAAAGAGAAGCCGGGTGCGGCCGATGAGGTCGGCGGCGTTGGCGATGTCCGTGGGAGGCTCGGCATCCACTTTGGGCTTGGGGGTGCGTGCCCAGCGCTCGTCATTGACCATGCGCACTTCGAGCTCGCGGACACTGGTGAGGTATTCATCGAGCTTTTCGCGGTCCTCATGACCGACTTTGGCACTGAGGGCACGGGCCTGCGATCTGACGTCGTCGAGAATGCTGCGGCCATCATCCAGGCGCTGGAGTTGGGCGCGGACGGTGTCGCCTTTGCCTTCGAGAAAGAGTCGGGCGAAGACCTTGGACGGCGAGTTGTCCGCCGGAATGAGGGCTCCGGTGCGGGTCCAGGAAAGGCCACCTGCGCCTTCCGCTGAGAGCACAAGGCTGGGGAAACGCGTCTCCATGCCGATGCTCTCGGCTGCGAGTTGATCGAGCGAGATGGCATTGCGAAATCCCGGCCTGCCCGCACCCGGCACGCCCGTGAGAAAGCTGGCGGAAGCCTGATGCCCGAGGCCGGAACTCATGCCGGCATGCATGAGGCCGGAGACGACGGTGAAGTCCTTCCGGTAATCCGCAAACGGCTCCAAGTAAGGTGAGGGCGTGTAATCTGCGCCGCTCTGGCCGGGAATGAAACTCTCCGGCAGAAAACCGAGCGGCGCGCAGATGCAAACCATGCGCCGAGGAGTTTTTGAGTCACTCGCTGCGAGGCTTTCGAGCCAAGGTAGTGCCATCGTGATGCCAGCGGAGCGGAGAAAGGTGCGGCGGCTTTTCATAGTGGGAAGAGTTACTTGGTTTGAAACAGCGCACTTTGCACAATCTCATGGATCAACGTGCGGAATCCCATGCCTTGCTCGTTCACGCGTTGGACGATGGCGTCGATCTGCGGTCTGTCGAGAGGCGCAGGCTCGGCACCGGTGGCGTAGGCGAGGAGTTTTTCGGTGAGGTTGCGGGCGAGCTGATCTTTGTCGGTGAGGAGGAGTTGCTTGAACTCATCGATGTTCTGGAAGCGGCGGCCGTCGGTGAGCACATCTGCTGGATCGACGGCGGGGCCTGGTCGCACGCGGCGGCCTTGGCTGTCGCGCTCGCCGTTGTTGGTGAGGCTGCGGTAGTGCGTGCGCCAGCCGCCGATGACATCAAAGCTCTCCAAGGCGAAGCCGGGCGGATCGATCTTCTTATGACAGCCCGAGCAGGTCTCGACATCGCGATGCTTGGCGAGTTGCTCACGAATGGTGGTGGCACCGCGGATGTCGGGTTCGATCGCTTCCACATCCACCGGCGGTTTCGCAGGCGGCGTGCCAAGGATGCGCTCCAGCACCCAGGAGCCACGCAGCACGGGCGAGGTGGTGGTGCCGTTGGCGGTGACTTTCAAGACGCTGCCCATCGTCATGACACCACCGCGATGGCTGCCCGCTGGCAGGGTGACGCGCCGCATTTCCATGCCCTCCACGCCAGGGATGCCGTAGTGCTTGGCCAGTCGCTCATTGAGAAAAGTGAAGTCTGAGGCGACGAAGCTCGTCAGCGGCAGATCCTGCGTGAGCACCTCATTGAAGAAGAGATTCGTTTCCTTCAGCATGGCGGACTTGAGGCTGTCATCATACTCAGGATACAAAGTGCGGTCCGGCATGGTGGCATCGATGGCACGCAGACTGAGCCACTGGCCGGTGAACTCGCGGGTGAAGGCGGCAGCCTTGGGGTCCTTCAGCAGCCGCTCCACCTGCTGGCGCAGCACTTCGGGCTGATGCAGTTTTTGATCCGCCGCCAGTCGAAACAACTCCTCGTCCGGCATGGAACTCCACAGGAAGTAGGACAGGCGACTGGCGAGTGCGTGGTCATCCAGGCGGCCGTTTTCGTCCTTCTCGCGGAAAAAAAGGAACTTCGGCGAGACGAGCACTGCCTTCAGCCCCACGCGCACCGCTTGCTCAAAGGTGTAACCAGCCTCCAGCCGCTGCCGCACTCGGGCAAGGATCGGCTGGATGTCCTCCTCCATCACAGGGCGGCGGAAGGCGCGGCGGGCGAACTGTCGCAGGATGCGCTCGGCATCTCGCAGCGGATTTTCGGAAACGACCTCGCGCCAGTCGGGATCATCCTCCTTGGGCATGTTCTTCTGCTTCAGATCGCCAAAAAGCGCCACATGACTCGCTGGCGGCCATGAGTCCATCAGCGGTCCTTCCGCATCCACCCACTGCACGACGAGGCCGGGACCATCGTATTTTTCAGCACCGACTTTCTCGACCATCGGCGGCGTGGCAGGCAGATCGTCGGCGATGATGCGGATGCGATTCTCAGGTTCCAACTGCGCGGTGAACTCGATCACGGTGGGCTTGTCCGCAGGCACGGAATAGTAGTCCAGCAGGTGCTCTTCGGTGACCTCTTTGAATGTGCCCGCGGTGACATGAAACTTCACCGGCTTGCCCTGGCTCTGAAATCCATAGGCGGAGATGCGAAAGCGATACTTGCCACGAAACGGGCTGCGGAAGTTCCACATCGTCACGCGGATGTTCGCCGACTCCCAGACGGCAAAGATGGCCACCCCATCCTCGAGAAAGCGATACACGCTGCCGGGCCTCTTCACGGAGGATTCGTCTTTGATGTAAAAGCGCTTCTTCACCTGCCAGGGCTTCGATTCATTCACGATGGCCTCATTGAGCACTCGATCCGCCGCCTCCAGATAGCTCCGCAGCAGGTAGGAGGAGGTGTGCAGCGACTCGGCATTGTTGTCGAAACCATTCGTCGAAGTGTCAGGCGGCAGCAGATCGGCCAGATCGACCTCCACGCCGAGCAAATCGCGCACGGTGTTCGCATACTCGGCACGATTCAGCCTTCGCATCACCACGCGGCCATCGCCTGACTGCGCGGCCGTTTGCCTGATCCATGCGGTCAAAGCCTCCGCCTGGGCGGCTGGCGGACGCGGCTTGTTCTCAGGCGGCATCTCACCGCTCTCGATCTGCTCCATCACGCTCAGCCAATGCCTTCGCGAGTCTGCATCTGCTAGGCCAGGCGACAAAGATCCCAGATCGAAACCACCCTTTGGCTTTTCACCCGTGTGACACTTGCCGCAGTGCTCATTCAGGAACTGCCGGTGAACAGCCTGGCCCTCGTCCGCACGCAATGATGAGGCGACAATGATAGCTAAACAGATGAGGTGAATCGGATGCTTCATGCGGAGTGTCAGAGTTTGGCAGGAAGATTTTGGGGCAGGAAAATTGGAAGAAAGGTGTTTGAATGAGCTTCAGATCGAATCATCGGGATAGGGTTAGCAGATGCAGATGATGCACGGTGGTGTTGATCCAATGGATGGACTTGAGAGGGCTGAGTTCTAGCAGGGTTTGGAGGTGCTTCTGTTGCCTGCGAATCGAAGAAAGGGGGAAGGCGGTAATCGCAAAGGCTTCGCTATCGTTGATCAGGTGAAATCGCTGGGCGGCGAGCTTGGTATTGCCGCGTTGCAGTGGCAGCAGGCGATCCACCATTTCTTCGCCGCCAAGGTGCCAGGTGATGGCCTGGAGATAGAGGGACACTTCCAAACCTGCTCCGACGTCAGAAAGAAGATCGAGCACGAGTTCGGTGAGCCTGGATGGAGCGGACCAGCTTTCACGCCGCACCTGATACCGAAACCGATCTTCAGGCAGAAGAGGTGCGTTGACGAACTCGCTGCCAACCGAGTTTGGCCGGAAATTGATGATCTTGCCGCGATTGCTTCCGACGAGCAGGAGATAGTTCAAAAGCTGGGCGATGTGGGCTTGGGTGATGCTTGAAGCCGTCTTGAGTTCGTAGATCACGCGGTTGAGAACAACGAGGTCGAGTTGATAGACCTTCTCACAGCCGCAAAACGTCACCGTGACGGGCATTTCTCTGACAATAGTGTCGAATCCAGCTTCCATGAGCCTCGCCGCAAGGTCTGCCTGATAGTTGAGTTCTTCACAGAGGCGTCCCAGCTCTCGATGACACGCAAAGGCATGCTTCATCACGGCAAAATCCACCTCCAGCATCTCTGCCTCGGTGAGACGCGGGAAGGTGATGGGGACGTGAATCGGCATGAGGATTTGGCAGGAAGATTTTTGGGCAGGAAAATTGGAAAACCGTAATTGGAATAATCTTCCTGCCCCTCAATCTTCTTGCCAAAAAAAGATCGAGTTCACGGCAGCACACCGAGGCTGAGCCAACCTGGAGCGTGCCGGTCCTGTTCGGCATTGGCGAAGCGGAGAGGTTTGCCATTTGCGAGTGGGTGGATGACGCGCAGAGCGAGGGTGAGGCCTGTAACGTTGGCCTGAGGCAAAGGCAGCGTGGCTTTCCAATCGCGGGCTGCATCTCTTGGCAGCATACCGGTGAGCTGCCAATCAACAGGCCAGCGATGCGTGATTTTTCCATCGGCGTCGAGAACGGCGAGTTCCAGACGCCAGTCTTGATAAAACGGGGCCACGCCTTGATTCAGGACGGTGAGATGGACGTGCAGCTTCGAGTCTTGGCGTTTCAGTTCAGCGGTGGCGACATGAAAGTCGTAGCCCATGTGGCGGACGTGATTCACCGCAGCGGCATAGCGATCTGGTTTGGCTTTCTCTTTGAACAAGCCGGACTCCATGAGCCATGTCATATGCGTTTGCCGCACGCACTCGGCGAAATCCTGCGCCTGCGGATGCGCAGGTTTGGCATCGAAGATTTGACCCCAGAGCTCGGGACGCACCTCGCCACCGATGGGTTGGGTGCGCCATTTGTTCAGCGCTGCATCCCCGGCTTTTTTCAAAAGCGGGATGTAGAACCAATCGTCCTTCTTACCGCGATCGAGCGTGCCCCAGGCAAAGGAATCGTCATGGAAGCCCATGTGGTAATGCGCATTCGCGGCCCAGTGATCGTCGTCTTTTCCCACCGGATAGCGCAGCAGGATGGAACTCTTGTTGAAAGCCTTTTCATACGCATCAAGCACGCGTCGCTGGGTCTTCGGCGAGGCAAACAAGTCCTCACGCGGATAGGTGTGCCACTCGCCCCAGGAGCCGAGCAGACCGGCGGTGATGAAGCCGATGCGTGCATCGCCATCGTAGCGTTTGCCGAGGGCGGTGATGAAGGACTCCAGTGCTGCCACCACGCGCTCGTCATTGTAATCCGGCGTGTGGCAGGTGGTTTTCTCGTCCGCGTTTTTCCATGAGGTGATCTTCACGCCCTGCTCTTGCAGATATTCCGGCAGGCCGCTTGGCTTGCCTGGATACTCGATCCAGAGGCGAAACACCGCCTGGTTGCCGCGTGCGGCGATTTTGTCCAACAGGGCTTCCATCGGCTGCCAATCAAAGCTGGACGGGCCGCGCATGAGCTCGGCCAAAGACAGGTAATCAAACTCAAGGCTGTGTGGGAAGTAAGCGCGGTTCTCTTCTGCGTAGTCAGAGTAGGGCACGAGCCCTTTGAGTGGATTGTCCGCAGGCGAGGGCGCTGGTTTGAGCCTCACCACCTCGGCCATCAGTGGTGATACAACAGGAACAGCGATAAAAAGGACGCTCAGGATGAGCCTGGCAGTCGCGAGCATGGAGGGAGTGGATTTCAAGGGGTGCGATGGATCGGCCCGACATACTCCGTGGCAATCACAATGTCATCGAACCACACGCGATTCGTCTTGGGCGGATTGGCGACGTTGTTTTGGCGGTAGGCGTTTTCGGTGACGTAGTGGCTGAGCATGAAGTAGCTCACGGCCAACTCGGGCACGGTGCGCCAGCGGAAGCCTTCGAAGGTGCTTTCGCCGTCTTTCGTGACTTGGAAGCCTTCTCCGGTCCATTTGCCGGTTTTCGTGCCGGGGCCGATGTGCGTGGTGAGATTGCCATCGAGCCACAGGGCGAGCTCGCCATCGCTTTTTCCGACCTCGTTGCATTTCACCATGATCTCGACGCACTGCCACTGGCCGCGTGGCGGGCCGGGGCGGCCTTCGGGCCAGAGGCCATTGCCCCAGAAGCCGCCATCGGCGCTTTGCTTCATGTCGTGCCAATAGGTGTAAAACATCCAGCCACCGGGTGCGGCGAGCGTGCCGTAGCTGCCATTTGGCTCAATGCGGGCGCGGAAGCGTATGTCGCCCGCCGCGTGCTTGCCTGCGCTGCCTTGCGGCCAGTTCGTGGGTGGATTGTAGCCACCGAGGCCGCTGAAGTGATGCAGGTAAGGCGCGTCCTCGGCGAACTTCACATAAAAGCGCGAGAAGACTCGCGTCTGGATGGGATCAAGCCGCTTGAACAAATGCCCGCCGGTGTTCTCGCCAAGCGTGGCGGTGACTTGGAGGCATTTCGAGCCCGAACTGGCCGCAGGATGCTCGTTCACGATTTCGAGCACCTTGCCGTCCTTGTTCTCGATTTCATTCCAACGCGGCTTCAAGGCCTCCAACGTGCCTTCTTCGAAGTTTTCGACGAGGAGCACCGCAGGATGCTTTTCGAGGCCGGAGTCGCCGGGATGGCTTTTAGAGATGCCGGGGCCTTGCGGGAGCGGTTCGAGTGCGAGAGCCGACGACGTGAGGAGAACTAGCAGACGCATTATTTTGGTCAGGAAGATTTAGGCGCAGGAAAATTAGGACTCAGAGGCTTGGGGAAATGTTCTTGCGCATCGTTTAAGATGCTGACATTCAGAGCGACAGTCTCCAATCAGCATCCGCGCTCCTCGCGTCTCAGCAAACGGCTGAGGCTGTGCCTGCCTGAGTGATGTAAGGCGGATTGAACGGCAATCGATCCAATTCAAATCTGCGTTCAGAACTGTCAGCGTAGGTTCAGACCCACGAAGAGAGCCGACTCCTGCTTTGCATTCGCCAGCGCGTGGGTGTTTCCGACGCAAAGCGAGATGGAAAAGTAGGCCGTTAAATGGGAGACCTGAAGCGGTCGCCTGCCAGCCAAGAAACATTTCCAGAATATGTGGCGCAGCTTTTTTGTTACCTCGTCAGCTTGCTCGGCGCATCGGCAGCGATGGCAGCGCGGTAGTTGGCTTGGGCGCGGAAGTAATCGGCCTGGGCTTCGACTTCGAGAACCTGTCCATCAAAAGTGGCCTGTTCGCGAATTTGAAGCGCGAGCAAATCCGTCGCGCCTTGTTTGAGGCGCTCGTTCTCGGCGGCTTCAAGTTGGCGGGCTAGTTCAACGTTAGTGCGTGTCATCTTGAGCGCGTCATAGGCGGCAATGAGGGCACTGTAGGCATCGCGCACGTCGGCGGTGATGCGATCACGGGCGAAATGCTTGTCGTTGTTCAGACGCTCGATGGTGGCAACGGCAATGTCCACTCGACCAAGGGCTTCGCGGCGTTGCAGGGGAAGTTTGAACTCCATTTTCGCTTCGATTTCGTTCCGCTCGATGTCGCGCGGACGATTGCCGCCGAGGAACTGGCCAGCTTCGACGCCGAGATCGAGATTCGGCAGCAGATTGTTCTTCGCGAGCTTGCGGTCGATTTCGACTTTTTGAACGAGCAACTCGATGCGGCGGATTTCGGGACGAAACACAGCCGCCTTAGCGATATCGGCAGTGAGCTGACTTTCGTCTAGGCGCGGATGCGGCGGGAAGGCCTTAGGCACGCGATTTCGCTCGGCGATGATGGGTTCGGCTTTGTCCTGGGTGCGGAAGAAAAGGGAGAGTTCAATCGTGGCGGCCTGGAAGCGCCTCAAGGCCAGCACGGTGGCAATTTCGCGGCTAACGACGAGGCGCTGGTTGTCGATCTGCACGATGGGAGCGCTCGCACCTTTCTTCACCTGCTCGGCGATGGCGCTGTCGCGGTCTTTGGCGATGCGAAAGAGCTCCTCGGCGAGCGCTAGGCGCTGTCCGCTGGCGACCCAGGTGTAGTAGCTGATCGTTGCGGCGCGGGTGAAGTCGAGAAACTGACGCAAGATGATCGGATCAGCGAGTTCCTGGTCGATTTGAGCCTGCCAGAGCGAGGCGCGGCGGCGGTCGATGGTGCCATCGCGCAGCAGCGGGATGCGAAAGCCGAGCACGCCCTCACCATCCAGGCCGGTGCGGTCCTTGTTGTAGTTCGGCAGGAAGCCGCTGCTCAAGCGGTAACCGCCATACACGCTGCCACCCCAAAACGGCAACGGTTGCTCCAGCATCGCGTAACCGGTGCGCCCGTCGTAGTAACCCGCGAGGTTCATTGAGCCACCCGCATTCAAATTGACATCAAACGCACCCTGCGCCTGCCGCACACGACCGTTCGCGATGTCCTGCTCGATGAGCGCGGCGAGGTAAGGTGGATATTGGGATTGCACAGAACCGAGCACCTCGGCAAGGAGGAGCGGCTTTGCTGCAAATGACGAATGAGGAGTGGCGAATGACGAAACCAACATCACGCACGCCGTGAAGCGACAACCGAGAACTGAGAACCGAGAACTGCGGACTGTTTTCATTTCTTCGTCGGGTCGAGTTTACCGTCTTTGTCATTCACGACGGGCGGGAAGCCGTTGATTTGACGCCAAAGTTCAAACCAAAGCGGGACTTCGTTGAGCATGACCCAGCCGTTGGCACGCGCCCCCTGACGAAGCCAACGATCTTTGTCGGGCCAACCGACCGTGACGAGGCCCAAGCCATCGCCACGATCAACGCTGTCATTACTGGGGCCAACGACGACGCGGAATTTGCCAGTGCCATCATCCGTGGCATCGACGAAAACGACTTCGCCGCCAAAGGTGCCGATGGCGAGCTGCGGCCAGCCGATCATCTGCACGGCGGGCCACCCCTCAAAAGCGAGGCGCACCGGGCTGCCAGGCTGGTCGTCTTTACGCGGATGGATGAGCGGCATGTCGTTTCCATCGACCATGATCTCGACAAAACGGCTGTCGGTTTCAGGAATGACAACGCAGATGAGCGAACCAGGCCGCAGGTAGGTGCCGTCCGTTGCTTCGACACTGAGGACGATGCCATCACGCGGTGATTCGACGACCTGACGAAGGTTTTGATTGATCTGCACGTCGATGACCGAGAGATCGCGCTCAGCGGTGGCCACCTCGCTCAAAGCGGTGCCTTTGGAAGCATGCGTGGAGGCGATGGTGGCATCAAAATCGTTGCTGGTGCGCTTCAGCGCAGCCTCGGCTGACCTCAACTCGGCGATGGTAGAGTCGCGCGAGAGCGTGGCGAGTTCCAGGTTGCGCTGGGATTCGAGTTTCTTCTCAAAGAGGTCTTTCGTGCGGTTGTAATTCAACTGCGAGGTCTCAGCACCGATTTTTGCGGCCGCGA
Organism: Prosthecobacter sp.; assembly: GCA_044355475.1. Taxonomy (GTDB): domain Bacteria; phylum Verrucomicrobiota; class Verrucomicrobiia; order Verrucomicrobiales; family Verrucomicrobiaceae; genus Prosthecobacter. Next base: position 10,539 of record JBIKYB010000048.1, on the reverse strand, counting down.
CGCGTTGCTCTGCCCCATCAATGGCCTGTGCTTTGGCGAGTTCCTGCTGCGTGATCTGCGCGGTGAGTGACTCGACGCGACCATGGGCAAAGTCGCGACGGCTTTCGATGGCCTCACGCTGCGCCTTGAGGTTGTTGATGAGATTGGGGTCGTTATCCTGGATCTCGACAATGAGTTCACCCTTTTTCACACGCTGCCCTTCGGTAACGTGCAGGTGCTTCACCCGCCCGGAAACCTGTGCCTCAATGTTGATGCGGCGGTCCAGAGGATTGAAGGCGATCACGCGGCCCGCTCCAGACACAAACTGCCTCCAGGGCAGCCACAGGATGCCAATGACAAAGGCGATAAAGGCAACAACCAGCAACCGGCTGAATATCCGCGCGAACTTCGCACTACCAGCGAGGCTTAGCGCGGGTAGTGATGGCGCAGAGTAAAGATTGACCTGACTCATGAGTGGGATTGGAGGCGTTGGGTTTCGGAATGAGAGGCGGTGCCGTCGTTCAAATGACAAGGTGCAAGTTCGATGATCTGATCGCAGCGCTTCGTGACGTCATGATCTCGGGTGGCTAGAATGACGGTCCATGGGAGCGCGGGATCAAGGATGGCGGTTTCGAGCAGCTTGAAGGATTCGTCGTCGAGACTGTCGAAAAGTTCATCAATGAGAAGAAGCCGCGGACGCTGGACGAGAGCCCGGGCGAGGAGGAGACGAGTGCGTTGGTTGCCACTGAGAGGGGCACCAGCGACCTTCATGCGCAGATTCAGTCCTTCGGGACGGTGAAGCAGCACGTCGAGCAGACCTACGCGCTGCAGCGCCTCGCGGATTTCATCGAGACCGACATCGACGCGTCCGAGACGCAGGTTTTCGATGACAGTGCCATCGACGATTTCATTTCGGCGCAACAGCATGACGCTCTCTCGGAGCGCCTCCAGATACCAACTGCGCAAATCAAGGCCGTCGATGCTAATGTGCCCTTCTGTGGGCTGCCGGAGGCCGAACAGGATGTCGAGAAGCGAACTTGCTCCCGAGCCATGCGGGCCGACTACGGCCACTCGGCTGCCAGACATGACGGTGAAGTTCTTCTTGGTAAATAGTGGCTCGTGATAACCGAACGAAATGTCACACGCATTCACCTCCGCACCGCCTCCGCGTGCGAGCGGGGTCTCGCCGTCCTCGCGCTCGATTTCGAGATCGAAAATATGCCCGAGCTTATCCATTGCGGCCATGGCATCGTACCACGCTTCGAGCTTTTTGCCCATCTTCGCCATCGCGGCCACAATGGTGCCCATAATGAGCTCTGAGGCTACGAGCTGCCCGAGTGTGATCTGCTGGCTCACGACGAGCCAGCCGCCTAACACGAGTAGTGCAGCGCTTGCGATCACACTAAGCACTAGAAGTCCGACAATCTGCCGCATGACGATGCGGAAGTGGCCGGAGCGGCGGCTCAAATACTCGGTGGCGAGTTGGTTGGCGCGGTCGTAGGCTAGATTGTAGCCACCAGGGCCTTTGAAAAGGAAGGGAAAGGCGGCTATCTCCTCAAACCAGTTCACCACATCATATTTCATTCGTGATTCGGCAATAGATGTGTCCACAGCTCCGCGCCCGAGAAGCCAGGTTATGGAAACGATGAGCATGAGGAGCACCGCAACGAATATCAGCAGTACAGGATGGTAAAGGGCGAGCAACAGCATGCCGATCAGGCTGCCGAAGACGAGATTAATACCATCCAACAAGAGAAGCGAGGTGCTCTTTTGCGCTGTGACCACATCAAGGAAGCGGTTTACCAGCTCCGGTGCATGGACATCATCAAGTGCCTCCGCTTTCACACGCGGCAGCCGGTAGGCCAGATCCGCAGCCGTGCGAACGAAGATGCGCCGCTGGATGATGTCAGAAATGTAATATTGAAAGCCGTTCACGACTGCCTGAAGTCCCAGTGCACCGAAAAGCGCGAAAGCTAGAATCACGATGGCTTGCACATAAGGCCGCGACTGTCCGCCGAAGGCCAAATTGCTTACCACGGCATCCACCGCGAGCGGCGCAGCCAAATAGAGCAAACCGGCAAACACGGAGAAGATAAGCAAGGTGAGGATGTCGCCGCGCTCTGCCTTCAACAGGCGGAAAAATCGTCGTTGGGGAGTGACATGTGACACATGGCTGTGATCACCGCCATGCTCAGGGCCATGCGCGTTAGCTTCTTGGGCCACTGCTGCGTGCACGCTCATATCATGCGCCGGACGTTCCGGGTGAACGATTCCAGCCTCCACCACGTCGTTCACGCTTTGCAGCCCAAGTAGGCTCAGAAGTGCTTTCCTCCGTAGAGTGAGTCGGTGGTTGGGATGATCCCCGTCGGTGATCCGAACGCTAAACCAACCGGCAAAAGTCACCACTACCCAACGCTTGTCCTTAGCTGACCATATCACCACCGGCATGTCATGATGTGCCCGCCACACCGCCTCAGCAAGCGGCATTCGCACTGGGGAGACATGGATGTAGAGCTCGGATGCCGCACTGACGAGCTGGTTCAGGGGCTCCGCATCCCCCCGCACCGCGTTTTGGACGGCGATTCTAGCCCGATCATGATCAAACTCTGTGCCGATGATTGCCGAGAGTTGAGCCAGTATTGTGGTGCTAACGATGGGGGAATGAGAATCAGTCATCAGTTCAAAACGGACAGAGTTACGAGCAGGTTCATAATCAGGATTCGTTATCACTTGGCAGGATGCTAAAATTTGCCAGGGCGAAGCACGCGGACCTCACTTTCGTAGGCCACCATGGCATAGCTGGCAAACCATTTGGCGTGCAGCCGCGCAAGCAACGACTCAGCCACCTCAGGCTTCACGATGACCTCAATTTGCACATTGCCCGTCTCGGCGATGTCGGCGCTTCGCTCCCCTTGGTGACCGCTACCTCGCACGTTGAAGGCCGTGTGGCCGTGAGCCCCCGCTTCACGCAGGAGTTCCACCACACGCTCCTCAAGGACGGCCTCGCAGATGATGGTGACTAGTTTCATGGGATGCAGGTTCATGGCTGGAGACATTTGGCGATTTCAAAAAAAAGCGGCACTCCGACAGTGATGTTGAAAGGAAACGTGATGGCGAGGGCGGCCGTGAGCGAGTAGGTCGGGTTGGCCTCCGGCAAGGACAGCCGCACCGCCGCTGGCGCGGCGATGTAAGAAGCACTCGCGGCCAGAACGCCCAGCAACATGGCCCCACCCGTGCTCAACCCCACCCAGGTGCCCAGGAGCACCCCCACCACTCCATGCACTATAGGGGCGATGAGGCCGAACAGGAGCAGGAATACACCGACTTTTTTCAAATCTCCCAGTCTGCGCCCGGCAACCATGCCCATTTCGAGGAGAAACAAAGCCAGCACACCTTGAAATGGAGCCACAAAGAAACCTTCGACCGAGTTCATGCCACTTTGACCGCTCAGAGCTCCGATCACCATCGCGCCGATCAGCAGCAGCACTCCTCGGCCCAGAACCGCATCTCGCAGTGCATGCCGCATCCCCTGGTCGGCCAGCGAGAACTTCCCGCCCCCGAGAATGCCTTTGCCCAGCATGACGCCGACGATGATCGCAGGCGACTCCATCACCGCGAGAAAAGCCGATGCGTAGCTCTCATAGGATTGCTGGATGCTCTTCAGAAAATTCGTTGCCGCAATGAACGTCACCGCGCTGACGCTGCCGTAATGCGCCGCGATGGCTCCGGCGTCAGCCAAGCTGAACCCGCCCATTTTTTGCAGCACCGGGCAAGTCCACAACGGAATCAGACCACCTAGCGCCACAGCCGCCAGCGCTGGCAGCCAAACAGCACCAAGACCCGCCTCGTTGATCGCCACACCGCCTTTGAAGCCGATGGCGGTGAGCAGGTAGATGGTGAGCGTCGAGTAAAGGGACTCAGGAAACTTTAAATCGCTTTTCGAAACCGCCGCGAAGACTCCAAGGGCAAAGAACAAAACGGCGGGACTGAGAAGATTGGCCTGAATGGCTTGAGTGAATTCCATGGGTGCGCTGTGAACCTGAAAATATTGTTCCCCGCTTCGCGGCGGATGACTACGGTATTCCTTGGGTTAGCCCGCTGGATACTTCGGTCCAATACATATAATTTCGTTCTTCGTTCGCTTGAATGAAACTGAACCCAGACACCTCAATTCACGGCGTATTTGTGCTGCGGAGTCACTTTTTGCCATCTGGCCTCAATCAGCTTGTAGGCATTTTCAGGACGCAAAACGCCACGGATCATCATTTCATGTATCTCCCGCGCCTCCGCCATGCTGAGATCATAGTACCAGCGCTCACCGGTCTCGCCTCGGCTGTCGGTAAAGGCGATGTGTCTGATCTGGCTGCCTTCCGAATACTTCACAGCAGCCACCAGCCCGATGACCACCCAGTCCTCCTTCGCCTGGGCGATGACAGGCGTTGGATCATTGAACAAAGGCCGCTCGCTGCTGAGAAAGATGCCGATACGACCCTGCTGATCGCGAACGCCATGCGGCCAAACCCGGGTGGAAGTGAACGCGACCTCTGACATCATGGATTGCACCCGCCCGGCGACGGCTTCAAGTGGCAGCAGTTCGGCGCGGCTTAGAGCCCGCCCGGCTTTGCTATCGCCAGAAAGAACCGCTTGGGAGGAGGGCAGCGCACTGGATGGAATGACTGCTTCTTTGCCAGCAATCATCACCACGGACAGCGCCATGCCTGCGATGACGAGATTGCGACCAGTGAAAAGATGGTTGGAGGTCATGAGATTTGATTGGTTTGGACATGCTGGTTAGTGATTTCGAATTCAGCCACGATGCGCAGGCTTCACACCCCGCGCCGCGCCGGTGAGACGGCGACTTTTTAGGAGGCGTGTGGCGAGTGTTTTGCGCACGTTCGCACGCAACTTTATCAGAGCCTCGTCGAAGGTATGGCCGGAGCTACGCGCCAGCACATCAGGACCGGGAATACTCAGCATCATGGAGAGGTGATAAGGCGGTGTTTGCTCGGATTGCTGCTCCACGCGCACTAAGGCGCGGGAGATCGGCTTGAGCGTTGCGAACTGCTCTAGCGTCTGATGGATCTGAGTTTCCCATTTGATGCGCGGATTGCAGCCGAACCAGTCGAGTTGGATGATCATGAGCGTGTGAGTTTCGATGAGTGAAGTGGGTGCCGACAGGAGCCGCCGAGGTTTTTTCATGTTGGTCGGTACTGACTCCTGCCGGCTGTTGTGACAGCCTCAGGCGTTTGGTGGGTACCAATTCCAGGTGCTGTAACAGGGGTGCTCCTCGGTTTGCGCCGATTTGAATTCATAACTGCTGCATGAGGACAGCAGGCCGGAGACGAAAAGAAGGAGAGGCAGTCGTGTTTTCATGGTGTTGTGGTATGGATTTCTAACTGCCTGAGTTTGGCATGAGTCGGCAGCCGCCCCAATGAGCAGGCTACCCCTCTGCATCTCATCAATCGGCTGAGCGGTTTTCATCAGCCTTGCGATCCAGAAAATCTCGTTCTGCCTGAAGCCAAAACTCCAACTCGCGTCCCGGAGGACGGCCTGCGGCCAACCAGAGCTCATAGGCGCTCATGCGAATCTTCTCACACAGCTCTGGCTGGTTGACAATACCCGGCATGACCGGTGGGGGACGGTTGGGCTTGGGCGGAGGCAGGCAGTTTTCGGCTTCCAGCCATTGTCCGCCGGCTTTTTCTTCTGCCACTCTCATCTCCAGATGCCGACTCACGGCCTGAAGGACCATTTCACGGCTTTGAGCCTGATCCAAATCCACCGCGCACACATGCTGAGTCTGCCAGCGTGAGGCCAACTGCTGCGCAAAAGCACACAAAGAGCCCTCCGGCTCCAACGCCATGACCAACGCGCGGCGACTCTCCTGCGCGGCGAAGCAACTGTTCAGCCAGCGCTGCACATGCTCCGGCACGGATTCCGTGCCAGTGCTGGCGATCAAAATCACTCCTGAGTCCTCCGCAATATGCAAAGCCATGGCGCGGATGTCTGGCAATTCGAGCTTGTAAAATGACCAAGCGTAAAATTTCACGCTTATGTCGGCACCAAGAAGGCGCAAAAGCTGTTCCTTGGCCGCCTCGATTAGAGAAACGGCAAGCGGACCATCATAAATAGCTGCTACCGAAAGCCTGCGAAGTGAGTGGGACAAGCCGCTGCCAGGTTGGTGGACGGAAGCAGAAACTGGAATCATGCTTCGGAGACTGGCCTATGATCATCTCACAGTCCATGCGCAGCATAGAGCAATAAATCTCAGCAAGGAGATGAGTCCAGATCGGAAGAGTCCACAAGGAGTCAAAAACCATCATGTTCCTTGATGAATGCACACCGCACGAGTGCCGCGCACCCAAACAGCGCTGCCGCTGACGGCGTGAGCTTCGCGGATGATGAGGTATTCATGCATGTTTTCCGTGGTAAGCAGGCCGACAAGCATGCCGTGCTTCAGCACGGGTATGGCCACCTGATCATCCTCGCGATCTCGCTGGAGGATGTCGTCCAGCAGATCAGCTTCATTGACGGTTGGCACATCGGTGCGCATCAGGCTGACGACTGGCGTGTCCAGGGACTGCGTCTGCAAGGCCCGCAGCAGATCCGCGTGGGACAACATGCCAGCGAGGTGCTCTCGCTTGATGACAGGAAAGTCTTGCTGCGCATCGGAGAGCATCAGAGCAGCCATTTCCTGAAGGGTCGTGTGCGGTGTGACGCTGTGAAAACATGTGACCATCGCATCTTTGGCACAGGCACCGGAGACCACCGCACGCACCTGCGCCAGCGAGGCTTCTTGCGCCGCGCCGGACCACACGAAGAGGGCGATGAAAAGCAGCATCGGATTGTAAAACATACCCCAGGCCGCAAACACGATCGCCATGCCTTTGCCCACCGTCGCGGCGATGCTCGTGGCACGGGCGTAATCCATCTTCATCGCCAAAACCGCCCGCAGCACGCGTCCGCCATCCATCGGGAAGGCCGGCAGCAAATTGAAGAGCACCAGGCCGATATTCACCGCGAGCAGACGCTCGATCATGCCGCCTTCCGCGATGCCGAGAGCACTCACGGGCTCCCAAGCCTGTGCCAGCGTGAGCCACGCGGCGAGGCCGAGGGCGATCACGACATTCACCGCCGGACCCGCCAGCGCTACGAGCAACTCCTGCGAAGGTTTCTCCGGGATGCGCTCCAGCCGCGCCACACCGCCGATCGGCAGCAGCGTGATGTCACGCGTGCCCACGCCAAAGCGCCGCGCCATCAACGCATGGCCGTACTCATGCAGCAGCACGCAGAGAAAGAGCAGCGCAAAGAACACCATGCCCCCAAACGCCTGCACGAGACTGCTCTGCGGCAGCCAGTGCGCGATGCCCACAATCGCCAGCACGATGAGGAAGGTGAAGTGAACGAAGACGTCGATGCCGAGGAAGCGACCGAGTTTGAAGGACCATTTCATGAGAGGGGATTGGGTGAGAAAGTTCAGCGTTTGCGGATCAAGCGAGCCACCAGCGCCGTCCACCCCGTCTGGTGCGAGGCACCGCAGCCGCGGCCGGTGTCGGCGTGGAAAAACTCGTGGAAGAGAATCAGATCACGCCACGCGGGATCGCTCGCGTAGCGAGAATCACCGCCATGGCAGGGGCGGTGGCCGTTTTCATCCGGTTCAAACAACCGCGTCATGCGGCGGGCGATCTCGCGCGAGGCCTCCAGCAGCGTCACGCGCTTTCCGCTGCCCGTCGGCAGCTCCACGGTGAGATCATCGCCATAGAAATGATGATAACGCTCCAGCGCCTCGATGAGCAAGTAGGTGATGGGAAACCACACCGGGCCGCGCCAGTTCGAGTTCCCGCCAAACATGTGGCTGTCGCTCTCGCCCGGTACGTAGCGCACAGTTTTGTGCTCGCCCTGCACATGCAGCTCAAAGGGATTCGCCTCATGGTAACGCGAGAGCGAGCGGATGCCGAAGGGCGAGAGAAACTCCCGCTCATCGAGCAAGTAAGCCAGCAGGCGCTTCAAACGCTCGCGTGAAGGCAGCGCCAGCAACCGATGGCCATGCGCTCCGCCACGGCGGCAGTAGCTCACATGCACCGCGAGATCGCTGCGATGCGCGAGGAACCACTCCATGCGCTTTTTAAAGCCCGGCAGCGACGCGATGCGCTGCTCATCGAGCAACTCGACGGCGATGAGCGGCAGCAGACCCACCAGGGACCGCGTGCGCAGCGGCACCGGCGGCTTTCCATCATCAAGGATCTGGTCGTAGTAGAAGCCATCCTCCTCATCCCACAGACCCTGGCCGCCGAGAGTGTTGATGGCATCCACGATCTGCACGAAGTGCTCAAAGAACTTCGACGCCATGTCCTCATAGGCTGTGTTCACGCTGCCATCGGGCCGCTGCGCCAGTTCGAGAGACATGTTCAGCATCGTCAGCGCGTAAAAGGACATCCACGCCGTGCCATCGGCCTGCTCCAGCCGCTGCCCGTGTGGCAAAGCGGTGCTGCGGTCAAAGATGCCGATGTTATCCAGGCCGAGGAAGCCGCCCGCGAAGAGATTCCGCCCCTCGCTGTCCTTGCGATTCACCCACCAGGTGAAATTAAGCAGCAGCTTCTGAAAGCAGCGCTCCAGGAACTCGCGATCCCGTTCACAATGCGGCGCGGTGATCTTGTAAATGCGCCAGCAGGCCCAGGCATGCACCGGCGGGTTCACATCGCTGAATTTCCATTCGTAGGCCGGGATCTGGCCGTTCGGATGCAGATACCACTCACGCAGAAACAGCAGCATCTGGTCCTTCGCGAAATCCGGATCCGTCTCCGCGAAGGGCAGCATGTGAAACGCCGTGTCCCAAGCCGCGAACCACGGGTACTCCCACTTGTCCGGCATGGAGAGGATGTCGCGGGCAAACAAGTGCCTCCAATTCCGATTCCGCCCATCCCAACGAGCCTCCGGCGGCGGTGGATAAGCCGCATCACCCTCCAGCCAGTCCTGCACGACATACTGATAAAACTGCTTCGTCCACAGCAAGCCCGCATGCGCCTGCCGCTGGATCTGTGCATGCGCCTTGTCCTTCTCGACGATCGTCTCGTAAAACGTATCCGCCTCAGTCACTCGCTGGGAGATGAGTCCTTTAACGACAGAAGAATGGGGACAAGAGAATGATTTCTTCTGATTCTTCTGTCCCCATTCTTCTGTCGATTTTTCCCCGCAAAGCCTCAAATCCATCGTCACCGAGCCTCCAGCCGGAATCACCATTGAATAATGCGCCGCAGCCTTCGTGCCTGTTTTGGCCGGATTGACCGCTCCGGCCTCTTTTTCGATCACATGCCGATGAAAGGCATCTTTGGTGAATTTCGACGCATTGGGCGATCCGAAGAGCTTTTCGTGATTCGTCTCGTTTTCCGTGAAAAGCCACTGGGGAGCCGTTCCATCGCTCGCGGGAGCCGCGTGGAGCTTGTACAGGCCGAGATCCTCCACCAGGTCCGATTCCAGGCCTCGATGATTGATCTCCAACACCTCGCCATCCAGGCTCAGGCAGGGCTTCACCGATCCTTTTTGCCACGACCACACATTGCGAAACCAGATCGTCGGCAGCACATCGAGCGGCGCGGCTTCCGAACCGCGATTGTGAATCGTCACGCGGATGGCGATGTCCTCCGGCCCTGCCTTCGCATACTCCACGAACACATCGAAGTAACGTCCGTCATCAAACACACCCGTGTCCGTCAGATCAAACTCCGCATCCCGCAGCCCACGCCGCCGGTTTTCATCCACCAGCCGCGCATACGGAAACTCCGCCTGCGGGTATTTGTAGAGCGCCTTCAGGTAGGAATGCGTCGGCGTGGAGTCGAGGTAGTAGTACAGCTCCTTCACATCCTCGCCGTGATTCCCCTCAGGTCCGCTGAGTCCAAAAAGCCTCTCCTTCAAAATCGGATCGCGATGATTCCAAAGCGCCAGTGCAAAGCACACGCGGCATTGCCGGTCCGTGATGCCCAGCAGCCCGTCCTGGCCCCAGCGATACGCCCGCGACCTCGCATGCTCATGCGGAAAGCTCCGCCACGCCTCCCCCTTCTCCGAATAATCCTCCCGCACTGTGCCCCACTGCCGTTCCGACAAGTAAGGCCCCCATCGCTTCCAATTCGCGATGCGCTGACGATCTTCCAGAAGGCGCTGATGCTCGGCGGTGAGGTGAGTTGGCATTTTCAGATCGTGAAGGTCACTCGCGACTCCAGTTCGACAATGAGGAGACGGCTTTCGAGGCCCTCAGCGAACGGCTTAGCGAGACATGGACTGCGGCAGCCTGCTGCCGCAGTCCATGCAGGCGCATCACCACATGGCCGGGCCGGTGTCCCAGGTGAGATCGGTGGCTGGCGCACTGGCAGTCGGAGAGAGGTTCTGGTGACTGCACGAGGCGAGCGCGAGGCTGCAGCAGACGATGAGGAGCGTTTTGCAGGTTTTCATGGTTGGGGTTGGGTTGGTTGAGACGTGTGGTTGTCACTGCTATCCGCCCGTCTCGAAGCCGGGATAGAGAGTCATGCCGCCATCGACGAAGAGCGTGATGCCGTGGACGTAGTCGCT
>JBIKYB010000047.1:0-23003 GCA_044355475.1 Prosthecobacter sp. | reverse complement strand
TGGATCGATCTGCGTGGTGGCATTGGAGTCCAGATAGATCACGGGAGATGTTCGGACCGGCTGCCTTGCTGTCAACAAGCCCTTCCCGCACTCGACAAGCCGCGCACTCCCGCTAACCTCCCCGCCTTTATGCTCGACATCCGCCTCATTCGTGACAACCCAGACCAAGTGAAACAACGCCTCGCCGGACGCAGCGGCGATTTTGCGTCCTTGGTCGATGAAGTGCTTGCGATTGATGCCCAGCGACGTGCGGCGGAGACGGAGCGGCAGAAGTTGCAGAGCGACCGCAACCGCATCAGCAAGGAGATCGGCATCGCCAAAAAGAACGGCCAGGATACCAGCGCCATCGAGGCGGAAGTGCGCGGGATCGGCAGCCGCATCGACGAAATCGGTCGTGAGGCCGATGTGGCGGACGCGCGTCAGCGTGAGCTACTGCTGAGCATTCCGAACCTGCCGCACGAGGCCTGCCCGGTGGGCAGCACTGCGGAGGAGAATCCCGAAGTGCGTGTGTGGGGCGCGAAGCCGGAGTTTGCGTTTCAACCGAAGGATCACACGGTGCTCGGAGCTGCGCTGGGCATGCTGGATTTTGAAGCGGGTGTGAAGATCACCGGCAGCGCGTTTGTGGTGTATCGCGGCGCGGGCGCTCGTTTGGAACGTACGTTGATCAGCTTCCTGCTCGATCTGCACACGAAGCAGCATGGTTATGAGGAAATCAGCCCGCCGCTGCTGGTGAGGCCGGAGTGCCTGGAGGGCACCGGACAGCTTCCTAAATTCGGCGATCAGGTCTATCACAGCCCAGAGGACAATCTCTACCTCATCCCGACCGCCGAAGTGCCTGTGACGAATCTGCATCGTGATGAGATCGTGCCGCTGGAGAAGCTGCCGATCAATTATGCGGCTTACACGCCGTGTTTCCGTCGTGAGGCGGGCAGCGCGGGCCTGGGCACGCGCGGTTTGATCCGCATGCATCAGTTCGACAAGGTGGAACTCGTGAAAATCACCACGCCAGAGACGAGCATGGCAGAACTGGAGAGCCTGACCGGCAATGCGGAGAAGGTGCTGCAGCTTCTCGGCCTGCATTATCGCGTGATCGAGCTTTGCACCGGCGACATCGGCTTCGGCTCGGCCAAAACCTATGACATTGAGGTCTGGGCACCGGGGCAGGGAACTTATCTCGAAGTGTCGAGCTGCTCGAACTTCGGCGACTACCAAGCCCGCCGCATGAACCTGCGCTACAAGGACGAAAACGGCAAAAACCGCATCCCGCACACGCTGAACGGCTCCGGCACGGCGCTGGCGCGTTTGTTCGTGGCGCTGGTCGAAACGTATCAGCAGGCGGACGGAACGATTTTGATTCCCGAGGCGCTGCGTGGACACTTTGGCTCCGAGAAAATCGGCTGATCGTCATGAAAAGAGCCTGCATCCTTCTATTCACGCTGGCTGCGGCCAACGTCGTGATGGCGCAGTCTCCTGGCGTGCCGATTTATACTGAAGGCCGTGGTTCGCGTCCGAACGCGGCCTTGCTGGAGCAAGCAAAGAAGTTGCAGGGCGAATCCGCGCTGCTCTCGATGACGACAGCAGGGGAGCAGTCAAAACGGACGCATTGCGACCTTGTTTTGCCAGCAGCAGACACGCAGCCGCTCGCGCCGCGTGAGCGCTGGCAGCGGGCAAGGATGTCGCACATTCGAGTGGGCGCTTACTTCCTCTGCTCGAAGTGTGATCGCTGGCATCTCGATCTGGCGGGTGGTTATGCGATCACCGCAGATGGTGCGGTGGCGACGTGCGCGCATGTCATCGCGCCGCCGGCGAATTTTAAGGAAGGCTGGCTCGTGGCGGCCACGGAGGAAGACGTGCTGCTGCCTGTCATCGAAGTGCTCGCCTGCAACAACGGCACCGACTCCGCCATCATCCGCGTGAAGTCGGACAAGCCGCTGACACCGCTGCCGCTGGGTTTTGATGTGTCTCCGGGCGATCCGGTGTGGTGCTTCAGCGATCCGACTGGGAAGCGCGGCTATTTCAGTGAGGGCATCGTGAGCCGTTTCGTGAAGCGTCCGTTCATGCGGAAAAAAGAGGCGGACAAACTGCCTGAAGGCACGGCTGCACCCACTCCCGTGTGGTTGGAGACCACGACGGACTGGGCACCTGGATCGAGCGGCTCGGCGTTGATCGACCAGTTCGGCAACGGTGTCGGTCATGTGTCCGAAATCCAGTCCGTGGTCGAGCAAGCCTTGCCTGCGCGTCGAAAAAACGGAGCTGAGACGGTCGCGCCGCAGCTCGGCACGCAGATTATCTTCCATCAAGCCATTGGTGCAGTGGAAGTGCGGGCTTTGGTCCGAAAACCTTGAGCGCTGCGCAACTTTCATGCGTTGCGGGCATTCACTCGGCCATGAAATTCATCGCCGCCTGTTTGTGTCTTATCACTGCGTCCTTTGCCCAGACTGCCGGTGTGAAATCGCATCGCGATCTGATTTATGTCGAAGGCGGGCATGAGCGGCACAAGCTCGACCTGTATCTGCCCGAGAAAGCCGGTGGGCCGCTGCCGCTCATCATCTGGGTGCATGGCGGTGGCTGGCAGAACGGCAGCAAGGACGGCTGTCCGCCGCTGCGTGGTGGCTATATCGAGAGCGGTTATGCGGTGGCGAGCATCAATTATCGCCTGAGCGGTCACGCGGTGTTTCCGGCGCAGATCGAGGACTGCAAGGCCGCGATCCGCTGGCTGCGGGCGCATTCAAAGGAATTTGGCCTGGATGCGAAGCGCTTCGGCGTGTGGGGCAGTTCCGCAGGCGGGCATCTCGTGGCGCTGCTCGGCACGAGCGGTGAGGTGAAGGAGTTCGATGTGGGCGCGAATTTGGATCAATCAAGCCGCGTGCAGGCAGTGTGCGACTACTACGGGCCGACGGACTTAGCCGTGTTCGTTACCACGCCGGGTTATGAGCGTCACGCCACTGCGGATGCACCCGAGGCGAAGCTGATTGGCGGCGCGGTGCTGGAAAACAAGGCCAAGGCCGCGCGTGTGAACCCGATCACCTACGTCAGTAAGGATGATCCGTCGTTTCTCATCGTGCATGGCGACCAAGACCCCACCGTGCCGATCAATCAGAGCCAGCTTTTGTTTGAAGCGCTGAAGAAAACCGGTGTGAGCGCTCATTTTCACACGATCCACGGCGCAGGCCACGGCGGCCCGGGTTTCGCGGGCCTGGACCTCAGTGAGATGGTGAGTGCCTTCTTTGATGAACGGCTCAAAAAAGGTGTCGTGGAGGTCGAAGCGCGAGTTTCTGAAAGCACCGCCGAATCTGGAGTCAGAGGTCGCGATGTGCGTCCGCCTGTTCGTGAAAGCACCGTGAGCAAAGTCGGCTTTCAACTTGATGGCGAGCGTTGGACCTATCGCGATGGCGATTTCAGCATGGAAGGCATCTTGTTGAAGCCGGAGGGCAAGGGGCCGTTTCCGGCGGTCTTGATCAGCCATGGCCTTGGTGGCAACGCGCAGAGCTTTGGGATGATGAAGGCGCGGGAGATGGTGAAATGGGGCTTAGTATGCATCGCGCCGAATTACACGCATACCGGCCAGGGCGGGGATCGCTCACAGTTTGGCGCGAGCGCTGAAAACATTCGCCGTGCGAGCACCTGTCTCGACATTTTGCGCACGCTGCCCGAAGTCGATTCCACACGCCTCGCCGCCTACGGCCACAGCATGGGCGGGTTTGTTACCATCGGTCTCGCATCAACGAAAGTGGATGCGGTGAAGGCCGCGGCGGTCACTGGCAGCGGTATTTCGCCACAGGATGGCTATGCCGCGCCCTCGGCCAAGGCGGCGGAGAAAATCCGCACGCCCTTTTTGATGCTGCATGGCGCGAACGACAACATCGTCCGCCCGGTGCAGTCCGCCGCGCTCAAGCAGGCGCTGGATGCAAACAAAGTGCCCAACGACCGCCTCATCGCCGATGGGCAAGGGCATCCCATCGACCAAACGATGCGCGATGAGGTGTTTCGGCTGGTGCGCGAGTGGTTCGTGAAGCAGGGCGTGCTCAAGGCTGCATTGAACCAATAAAACAGGCGCGAGGTGTTCGAGTGTTGCCAAATGGTCAACAATTATGCCGGATGTGGAGAGGCTGGTCGCGGCAGTCGTAAACGGTGGCACGGGTACAAGACCTGCCCCGCAGTGGCCGAGATTTTGCTTCCCAAGCCAAATTTGAACCGTTAGCATCCGCTGAACTCCAAAGAGGCCATGCAAAAATCACGAACCGTCCTCGCCACGTTTGCTCTGTTGATCATGATTCCTGCCACCCAGCTCCGCGCCGACGGAGACTGGAGTGTGAAAAGCGCGGAAAAGCCGAAGGTGGCGATTTTTGCCGAGGATGTGACGGTCGATGGTGCCCGTCGTCCTGATCTGGGCCGGGCGCTGGCGGATAGCCTGAGCACGAACCTGCTGCGCCGGGGCCAGATTCGTGTTTTCAACCTCAGCACCGAGGAAACAAAAACCGGCACACAGACTCTCCGGGCTCCGAATGACGCGGGAATCAATCATTTAGGGCCGACGGCGCTGGACAAGGACATCGATTACCTGCTGAGCTTCAACCTGTTCTCCAACGCAAACGAGCACCGTCTCACGGTCAAAAAGACCCGTGTGGCGACCTCGGAGCTGGTCGATTCGCACCAGTTTTTCACTTATGGTCGTGTGAGTGATGTGTTTTCGCTCGTGAACATGATCGCGGACCGCGTGGATCCTTTGCCGGTGAGGCATGCATTTCCTGCCACGCAGTCACCTGCGGCGATTCGTGCCGCGCAGCCGGACCCGTATCCGCCGCAGCGTTCGTTCTGGGCTGGGGATTACACGAATCCCGCCAGCCCGGCTTATGATCCGTGGCGGGCGAACCAGATGGCTCAATATGACCTCAAGAATGTGCCGAAAGCGCTGATCTACCGCGAGCTTGGCTCCATCCAGCACATCGACAAAACCTGGAAGTTCACCGTCGTCCGCCCGGTCAAAGGTGTGCAACTGCGCACGAACGACCCATTGCATGTGCTCTACGACGAGGGCGATGTTTATGCCAATTTGCGCGTCGGCACGGTGGAAAAAGCCGGGGCCATCGCCGACTACGGCGGCGCGACGCCGGAGCATCATCCGCTGTTCAATGGGGACAAGGTCTTCGGCTGGCACACACCACCACCGGAAAAGACGCCGAACGCGAAGTAGCGTGAGCGTCAGGCTTGCATTTGCGGGTTCTGCAAGCGAGACGCTTGCCCCAACATGCTGCAGCTCTCCCAGGTTCTTCTACCCGTCGATCATCGCGACGATGAGGTGTTCTTGTAATGTGAGACAGCAGGCTCGTCGCGATTCCAGGGGGCAATGAGCTTGCCATGCTGCCCAGTTTGGCCTAAAACGACTTTTAATCTTCTGTGGGAAGTTTTGCCAAATTCTCCAAGTGTCTCAAATGGATCGGTGACCGATGCATCCCCATCTGCTTTCGCAAAGAAAGCGTTTCAGTTTCGACAAAACTTCAGGAGGCATTTCAGGCATCCAACATTGATGTCTTTTCTGAAACAAAGACCAACACTCCATCAGAAATGACTGAAGTGGTTGGCTCCAACGAACAGCCGTTGATCGACTTGCTGCTTTCACTGACTGATTTTTACGACGAAATTCAACTCTTGAGCACGATCCCCAGCAGTTCTGACCTTGCGAAGGTCGTGCGTGAGAAACTTCGGGATAAAATTGAGATTGCTGGAGGGAAACTCATTTCCGGTACCGAGTGGAATCCCAAGCAACAGAGAGCGGTCAAGGTTCTTGCCAGTGAGTCGCCCGATGATCCGGTGCGAGTGACAAATTCCATTTCAACAGGTCTGATTTTCAAAGCGGCGATCCTGCGAAAGCAGGAAGTCATCATTTCGAAGCCAACCGAACCTCATCACCCACCAACATGAACTATATCGGAGATCCCGACTTTCAGACCGACTACTGGCAACCGCAAGACATGCAGGACAATTGCGCGGTGGCGGCCCAAACCAGCATCATCAACCAGTTCGTTAACGGAACGGTGTCGTTGGAAGATTCCACCTATATGGCGTTCAGCAATGGCTGGTATCACCCTGGTTTTGGAACCTCGATGGAAGACTCGGGCAACCTGCTGGAAGCCTATGGCATCTCCACTCATCAAGTCGATCATGCCTCTGTGTTTGACCTGGCAACGGAATTGCAGCGCGGGCATCGGGTTATCGTGGGCGTTAACAGCGATGAACTCTGGGATCAAGGCCCCATGCAGGAGCTTTGGAACTGGGTGATCGAAAAATTTGGCTTCGACAAAGCCGAGTTCAATCCAGCAGACCACGCGATTACAGTCACAGGAATCGACAACAGTGATCCGGCGCACCCTCAAGTCATCATTAATGATTCAGGGGTTATGGACGGAGCGGCTGCCCATTACCCGCTAGACAGGTTCATGGATGCCTGGGAGAACAGTGGTTTCCACTACATTGCGACGGACTTTGCACCAAATCAGGCCGTCCCTCCCAGTTTTGATATTGGCGACTTTCTCGGTCTTGGCACCACACTGGCGGTCGCTGCTTACACTGGCGACTTGGTTCTGGCCGCAGACAGTGGAAGCTTCGTCAACGACCTCTGCGATCAAACAGACTGGGACCAACTGCTTGCAGCCATCTGAAAACCGAAAACTATGCGTGATTCAAACATCAATCTGAAATCGGTCGCTGGTCTGATGGCTCGTGTTGGGGGCCTTGAACAGGCTGTTACAGGACAGCCGTTCGATGTTGAATTCAAAGGCAGCATTTCCATGGTGGGACTGGGGTTGTTTCGCTTGGTGGTCATGGGCGAGATCAAGAAGGGTAAATCTTCTTTCATCAATGCGCTGTGCGGCATCAAAGGCATCGTGCCGGTGCATTCGGACGTTGCTACCTCGACGGTGTTCAAGCTGCGCCACGGACCTGAGTTGAAATACACGGTGTTTTTCCAGGACAAGGACGCCGAAGGGAAACCTCGGAAACTGGAAATCTCTACCAGCGAAGTTAACTCCTATGGAACCGAGGATGGAAATCCGGTGAATGTCAAAAAAGTGGACTTCATCGCAGTCGAAGCTCCCAGCGCTGTGCTCAAAGACGGATTCATCGTGGTGGACACGCCAGGGGTTGGTGGACTGTTCAAAAAGCACCGTGACATTACCTACCGCCACGCGCCGAAGGCGGATGCGATCTTCTTCGTGACGGACAGCATCGAGTCACCCATCGGTGCTGATGAGGTTAAATTTCTCAAGGATTTGCGCAACACGACTGGTCTGATTTATTTCATTCAAACCAAAGCAGCTCAGGTGGATAGCGAAGCCTGCCGGAGACGCATGGAGAACAATCTCTCCATCCTAGAGAATCAAGTTGGGATTCCCCGCAGCGAAATACGGTATTTCGTCGTGGACTCAGGTTTGAAAATGGACGGCGATGAGAACCGCGATCTTGAGGATCTGAATGACAGCGGTTATCCAGCATTGATGGCCTACATTCAAAATCGTCTGAAGCCGGACAAGGACCGCAACATTGCCTCAACGGGCCTCCGGCGCTCCCGGAACAAACTGGAGGTAGTGCGTGGAAGTTTGCAGCAAAAACGCCGTATTTTGGAGTCTGACAGTGAAGAAAAAATCAAGTTAGTTACTTCTGAACTTAATGCCGCCGAGCAAGGACTGCGCAGTTGGGAGTCTGATCAGGCACGTGCCCTGATCCAGGAGTTCCAACTGGCGATGAACGAGATCAATGCTGACGTTCAGACGGAACTGGGTCGTCACATCAAGCCAAGCGGACAGATTTCCGAGATGATGAATGAAGCGCTTCTTAATGCTTCGGGAACAGCATCTGCCAGTGAAATTTACGCCTCCGCACCCATTTTGTCGCAGGAGGCACGCGCCAGAGCTTCTGAGGCGCTGCTCCGCAGTTCCGAAATGTTGCAGGAGCATACGCAAAAACTGGTGGAAGCATTGGCTCAAAAAGCCGGTGCACAGCTTTCTCTACAATTAACCACCCAAGTCGTTGCCAAGCCTCTGGAAGGATTCGGGGAAAGCACGCTGCGTGATTTGGTGGCAAAATCTCAAGATACTAACTTTTTTGAAACAGCGAGAACCTCACTTTACGGGGGTGGTGCTGGCGTCGCCATTGCTTCTGTAGTTGGCGGACTCGTTGGCTCGGTTATCCCCATTGTGGGAACTGTTGTCGGCAGTTCAGTTGGCATGATGCTAGCGGGAGCATGGGGTGGTTTTTGGGCCTGTGATATTAAGGAAACGAAAGACAAAGAAATGGCAAGGAGAGAGGTTCTGGGGGCGATTGATCGTGATCTGGGGAACATCCAGACGACAGCCATCACAGAACTGAATAAAGCCACTTTTGTGTTACGCACGAAAGCTGACGATGCTCTCCGCTCCATCATTTCTGATGTGAGGCAGAAGTTTGGCGCCCAGCGCTCGGCCTTGCAGGCACGCAAAAACGCTGATCAAAAAACGATCCGGAAAGAACGGCAAGTCTTGGAAGGCTTGGAACGCGAATTCAAAGACGTGGACCAGCAACATCTGACCATGGAACAAGGCCTAGATAAATGATGATAGAGAAGGATAATCCATTTGAGGCCTTTCTGACGAAGACTGCGGACACGCTGGATGGTATCATAGGCTGCCGGGAGGCGGCGCAGTCCCTGCGGCATATCGCCATTTCACTGTGTGAGCCTTTCAGTCTGGCGGTCGTTGGGCGCATGAAGGCAGGCAAGTCCACCTTGATCAATAGTTTGATTGGCCGTGTGCTGGCGATCAGCGACGTCGAGGAGGCAACAGCCACACTGAACTGGATCTGCCATGGCACAGGGGAGCAGATGAATCAGTTTGTCGTTCATTGGAAGGATGGGCGGAGTGAGCCATTTCCACTCAGCCGGGTGTCAGACTGGACTGGGAAGACTCCCGAAGTGCTTGCACGCATCCGTCAAACTTCCCGCCTAACATTCTACTCAGACGATGAATCCCTGAAGCGGGTTCAGATCGTGGATACACCAGGAACTGGCAGCGCCGTTGAGGAACACGAAGTGGCCCGTGAGTTTCTGAATCCGGATGTCATTTCTGAATCAGTGAGTGCTGGGGCACGTGCTGACGCCATTGTATATGTTGTCCCTCCGGTGGGTCGCGAGAGCGACATGGAGACCTTGGAGATTTTCCGGGCTGGATGCATCCCTAACGCCAATCCATACAACAGCGTTTGCGTGCTACATAAATGGGATGGGCTTGAGACGGACGATCCATGGACTAACGCCAAAGCAAAGGCAGAGCGGCTCAAAGATCAGATCGGAAGCACGGTAATGGATGTCATCCCTGTCAGCGGACCCATCGCGCTGGCGGCGAAATCCGCTCCAGATGCTTTCTTCCTGGCATTGATGCAGACGCTTGCGGCACCTGAAATTGACATTGCCCGCATCACCAAGATGGACAACCGCTGGGACAAAGAACAAGACCGCGCGCATATCCGTTCTCTGTTCTCACTGCCCTGGGCCAGTTTTAAATTGATCGTGCGATTGTTGCATGAACTGCAGCCAGTTACGGTGAAGGCAGCACGCACCATTTGTCTTGAAGCCAGCGGCCTGTCAAAATTGAACGAGTTTCTGGATCAGCGGATTTTTTCACAGACAACGATCATCAAACAGTTTCAATGCCTGAAACGCGCTCAGACGGTGCTTGTCCCGGCCCTTCTCAAACTGCAGGCACAATGCACAAAGTGGGACGAGGATGCAAAACTGTCGGGATTGGCAGCCACTACTCTGGAAGGAACCAGAGGAGACCTTGCCAGATGGCTTCTCGGGCAAGAACAGCAGTTCCGAAACCAGTCACGGGAACTATACGCCCGCATCCTTGAGATCGACAGCACTTGGCAACATGAGCAAGCACGGCTTGAAGCCCTCAGCATGGATCTGGAGGTCACGGAGAAAATGGCTGGTCTGCCAGCCATACTTCCAGACCACCATTCTGTCATCAAAGCTGTCTGTAATCACCTAGCTTCATTGAGCCGACGCACTCAACTTGGAGGCACGCGACTTCCTTCTCTCCAGCACGTTTCCGAGCTTCTAGAATATTATCAGATGCAGGCGAACAAAGCCCCTAGGAAGCAGCAGCGCTTTTACGAGCACATCGCATTGCGGCTCCAACAGGCGTGGCAGCAGCTTGAAAATAGTTTAACCACCTTACCTTCATGAACTTCCTTGGCATCGATTTTGGCACCACAAAGACTCTGGCAGCGCGATGGGATGAACGCGCCAAGTCTCCCCGCACTATTCGGCTAGGGCGTGGTGGTGACGCCATTCCCAGCACCATTCATGTGGATAAAAAAGGCGAGATGAATTTCGGTGATGACGCAGACGATTTGCGGGCTATTGACTTTGCTGGCTGGAAAGGGCGCATCAAGCGTGACCTCGGACGCGGGGCTTCTGTTGTTCTCAATGGGCATTCTTATCGCGTGGTAGACTTGATTGCACGTTTTCTAGCATATGTGCTTAAACGTGCAGAGGAAGAATGCTTTCACGGCACTGTGGATCATGCCGTTATCACCGTGCCTGCTCTCTACGGGCCAGCCGAGCGAGAGGAACTCAAGCAAGCGATCAAGCAGGCGGGATTCGTGAGCTTTGACATCTTGGAAGAACCAGTTGCCGCAGGTTGCGCATTTTTGGCTGACAAAGTGGACACGAGCCTTGGCAATCATGTATTGGTTTTTGATTGGGGTGGCGGGACGCTCGACTTGGCCTTGGTGGAGCACCGGGAAGGTAAATTCCACTTAGAGCCAGAATGGATCAGCGGGGACAAAATGCTTGGTGGCGAAGATATCGATGACTCAATTGTGGACGCCGTGGATGCCACGCTGAGCACGGTAAATGGCGCTGTGGATTCTCAATCTGACCACAATCGACTCCACATTATGCGGAATTTGAAAGAGGGGAAGGAGTTGCTCTCAAGACGAGTCGAGCACAAATTCCGCCTTCCATATGAGCAGGGCATGCACGAGTTCTTGTGGACTCGCGAGGAGTTTGAGCACCGCACAAACTCGACAATCAATCAGGCGATCGAATGCCTTCGGGAACATTTGCAGAAAATTCGATCACAAGGCATAGAAGTCGATCAGGTGCTGCTAGTGGGGGGTGCAAGCGAGATACCTGCGGTCAGACTGAGAATCGAGCGTGAACTTGGCCTCAAGCCAATCCGCTGGGAAAACTCACAGACCGCAGTTGCGCTAGGCGCTGTTGTTCGAGCTGCTGGGATTGGAACAATTTATGAACCTGCCGTCCAGCAGGTTGGACAAAAACCACCAACAGTCGATCCCAAGTTTCGCACAGAGATCATTGGAGAAATGCCTGGAATCAAAGTTCCTTTGGATATCCAGATACGAAGTGGTGATTTTGGCGTATTCGCCCAGGTGATTGATGTTAAATACTTGCTTCAAGATGAGAAGAACATCAATGAAACTCATGTGCTTCTTGGGCCGGACCTTCATCTCAGGAATGTTTCATCGCTGCCATTGAATCGTGTTAAAATTGAGATTCACGATCCGGTTGATGGAAGGTCGAACAAGGAAATCGAGAACATACCATTGATTGAATCGGCTGAATCCATTCAACTAAATCCACTACAGATAGAATGGAACCTAACGGCTGGGCAAGTCATCAACATTTCATGGCTCGGTTGCGAAGAGCCGATAAAATACACGACGACTGAGCAAGACTGTGCCCCGCCAAAACAAGGCGTCTTACCTGTTTTTCTCGGTTGGAAGAGCGGGAGCTTTTCTGGCAAAGTTCTACAAGTGTTTAGCGTGGCCGAACGCCCACTAAAAAATGTCAAAGTCGAAAAGGAAGGCGGAGAGGCGATCCTGGAGAGTCTGGAATCGGGCCAACCGGGCACTGTTGGCTGGTTTCAATTCAGTGATTCTGCAAATCTCCAAACTGGCCAACTGATAACCGTCTCAGCCAATGGTTATCGTTCTATTTTGGCGGTGATTAAAGAATGAGTCTGTTAAACCAAACAGTGAATTGCAGGGGAACGCATCTCTCAAAGGCTCACTGGGTTCATAATATCTGTCGCAGAGTGCGGTCGCAGGTGCGATTTTCAGTGGCCAAAGATAATGACGAGTTGGGTGAGAAGTTGATTTGCTAGTACCTTGAGCTATTGGCCTCGCCGCCAATACACGCCCAGCATGCTGCAACTCTCCCAAGTTCTTCTCCCCGTCGATCATCGTGATGATGATCTGCGCGCTGCGGTACTCAAAACTCTCGGCGTGCGCGATGACGAGGTGATCAGCCTCAAGGTGAAGCAGCGGGCGATTGATGCCCGGCGCGGGCATGTGGAATTTAGCTTCACGCTGCTGGTGGAGGTGAAAGATGAAGCCCGTATGCTGAAGCGCATCGGCAAACATCCGCGTATCTGCCCGGCTCCTGATGAGACGTATCGCGAGATCGCACAAAACACGTCGCGTTCGGACTCATCCAGGACCGTCATCATAGGAACAGGGCCGTGTGGCCTGTTTTGTGGCTTGCTGCTGGCTCGTGCGGGTCTGAGGCCGTTGCTGCTGGAGCGGGGGAAGGCCGCCGGGGATCGTGCACGTGATGTCACGGGCTTTTGGCGACGCGGCTGGGATTTCAACGCCGAATCCAACGTGCAGTTCGGTGAAGGCGGCGCGGGAACCTTCTCGGATGGCAAGCTCTACACACAGATTCGTGATCGTGAGCATCGCATCCCGTGGCTGCTGCGGGAAATGGTCGCCGCAGGTGCTCCCGAGGACATTTTGGTCAAAAGCAGGCCGCACATCGGCACGGACCGGCTCATCAAAGTCGTGCGGCATGTGCGGGAGGAAATCATCGCGCTCGGCGGCGAGGTGCGTTTCGGTGCGCGTGTGGCGGATGTGGTGATCGAGGACGGCGTGATGCGCGCGGTGTCGCTGGCGGATGGCACGACCATCGAAGGCTCGCGTTTTGTCTTCGGCATCGGCCACAGTTCGCGGGACACATTTCACATGCTGCACCGGCATGGCGTGCCGTTTGAGGCGAAGCCGTTTTCCATCGGCGTGCGCATCGAGCATCCGCAGAAGCTCATCGACAAGTCGCTCTACGGCAAATGGGCCGGGGATGCGCGTCTCGGCTCCGCGCCCTACAAATTCGTGGCGCACTGCGGCACGGGCCGCGCGGCCTACAGTTTTTGCATGTGCCCCGGTGGTCTCGTGGTCGCGGCGACATCAGAGCCAGGCATGGTAGTGACGAATGGCATGAGCAGCTATGCGCGCGCCGAGTCGAACGCGAACAGCGGCTTCATGGTGGATGTGCGGCCTGAGGACATGCCTGCGGGCGATGTTTTGAGCGGGATCGAGTTTCAGCGCAGTCTGGAGCGCCGTGCGTTTGAGCTCGGGGGCGGCAGTTATCACGCCCCAGCGCAGCTTTTGGGCGATTTTTTGGCCGGCCGCGCCTCCACCGGTCCTGGCAAGGTTTTGCCGTCTTACGAGCCGGGCGTGGTGTGGACAGATCTGCGCGAATGCCTGCCCGAATACACGGTTGAAACGATCCAGGAGGCGATTCCGCGCATCAACAAGACTTTGCCCGGCTTTGCACTCGAAGACGCGGTGCTCACTGGCGTCGAAACGCGCAGTTCCTCCCCAACACGCATCCCGCGTGACGCGCAGACGCTTGAATGCATCAGCGTGCGGCACTTTTACCCTGCCGGTGAAGGCGCGGGCTATGCGGGCGGCATCATTTCCGCCGCCGCAGACGGCATGCGTGTGGCGGAGGCGATTTTACGCGAGGGTTGAGCGGATATGGCGCAAAACGCCCCGGCAGCCGTCTTCGAGCAGATCAAGCACATGCTCAAAGCCCTGCTCGCCGCCGTAGTAGGGATCAGGCACCTCGGTCTCCTGGTGGTCGGTGCAGAACTCGCAGAACAGGCGGATTTTGGAGCCGAATTGTGATTCGCGGTCATAGGAGCGAACATCACGCAGGTTTTGCTGGTCCATGACGAGCACGAGGTCGTAGTCACGCAGATCATCCTCGCTGACCTGCCGGGCGCGGCTGCAGAGGTCGTAGCCCCGGTTTTGTCCGGCGCTGCGCATGCGCTGGTCTGGCAGTTTTCCCGTATGCCAGCCTGCGGTGCCTGCGGAGCGGATGCTCACACGCTCCGCCAGACCTTCCTTCGCGATCAGTGAGCGCATGACGCCCTCCGCCGCCGGGGAGCGGCAGATGTTGCCCAGGCAGACAAAGAGGACACGGAAAGAGCTGGTCATCACGGCTGCTATCCCGGCCATGCGCCTGACTCAAGGCAAAAATGGTGGCGGAAATCGCGACACGAGGACTCAGAAAGAGGGAAGATTTCTTTTTCTGCGAATGACTCTTTGGTTGAGGCGTAGTTTGAGCACGCTATCTGCTTAAATAGCATCCAAACCCACGCCCACCCCACGCCATGTCTGTTGTATCCAAAGGTCTTGAAGGAATCGTCGCCGCTGAAACTCGTCTCGGGGAGGTGAAGGGGGCGGAAGGCGTTCTTTTCTACTGTGGTTATGACATCAATGAGCTGGTCAAAGTCAGCTATGAGGAGGTCGTCCACCTGCTTTATTACAACAAGCTGCCGAATCGCGCTGAGCTGGAAAAACTCACCACCGCGCTGCGTGCCGAGCGTGAACTGCCGCAGGGCGTGATCGACTTCCTCAAGCATGCGCCCAAAGATGCGAAGCCTATCGACATCATGCGTACAGCGGTTTCGATGCTCGGTTGCTACGATCAGAAGCGTCATGACATCGACGTGAGCGAAAATCTGGCCAACGCCATCCGTCTGACCTCGCAGATCGGCGTGATTGCCGCTTATTTCCATCGTGCCCGCCTGGGACTCGAACTGCCGCCGGTGCGCAAGGATCTCAGCGAGGCTGCCCACTTCCTTTACCTGATGAACGGCGAGGTGCCGAGTAAGGAGGCTGAAAAGACCCTCGACATCGCTTACATCCTGCATGCCGAGCACGGCTTCAATGCCAGCACCTTCACCGCCCGCGTCGTCGCCTCGACCCTGAGCGACATGTATTCTGCCATCAGCGCCGCCATCGGCGCACTCAAAGGCCCGCTGCACGGCGGTGCGAACGAAGGCGTGATCCACATGCTCGAAGAAATCGGCACGCCTGACAAAGTGGATGCCTGGGTCGAGGACGCCTTGGCGCAGAAGAAAAAGATCATGGGCATCGGCCATCGTGTTTACAAGGTGCTCGACCCTCGTGCCCCGCACCTCCGTGAGATGGCCATCCAGCTCACCTCTCAGCTCGGCGAGTCGAAGTGGATTCAGATGTCCGAGCGCATCGCCGAGATCATGCGCGAGCGCAAAGGCCTCAACGCGAATGTCGATTTCTACAGCGCCACCGTCTATTACAGCCTCGGCATTCCGACCGACCTGTTCACGCCGATCTTCGCCATCGCTCGCATGAGCGGCTGGACCGCCCATGTGCTGGAGCAGTGGAGCGAAAACCGCCTGTTCCGCCCGCTGAGCGCCTACGTTGGCAAGCCGTATGGCCAGAAAGTTGTGCCGATCGACGAGCGCTGATTTCTCAGCTCCGCACGAGCGAATTTTGTCATGCCAAATGTGGCGGGAAGCTGGATCGAAACGTAAGCTCCTGGCTTGAAACGTCTTTTTCCAGTTTTTGGAGCCGTCTTCGTGTTGTTTTGTGCGCAGGCGACGGCGCAGCCCGGCTCGCGCCTCGTGTGGCAGCCGGTGCAGGAGTATTTCATTCATCGAGACAGCACTCAGCAGGTGCTGGCAGGCACGAAGCGGCTCAATTCCTTCACCACTTACACGCACCTGGGCAGTGACTTCGGCTTCCATGGGCAGGCGGAGCATGAAATCGAGTGGCTCACGGATGAGATCGTGGTGCATCTCAGCCAGCAGCCGGAGGCGTGGGCAGGCATGTGGCACAGCCTGGCCGGACAGGCGCGGAACGCGGGCCGCGTGATGGATTTCACGCGCGCTTATCCCGAGCATATCACGGCAAGGCATCAGCCGAAAGTCAGCGCGGTCATGATCGAGGCCGCCGGACGCGGCAAGATCAAGCTGGAGATCAAATCTCCCGCGCAGGAGCTGCGCTGGTCGCAGATGATCGAGCTCAACGAGCCGCAGTACCGCATGTTCGTGCATCCCGTGGCCCCGGAGTCAGTGCGGGATGGGAAGACTCTCGTGTGGACGGCGGAGCCCGGCTCGGAGGTGAAAATCTCCACGCTTTCCCTCGGCGTCGAGGTGCCGCAGATGCCCTGGGATGCTTACGCTTTCCTGGCCTCCTATGCCAAGATCGCGCGCAGCTATTCCATGGAGACCGGCTTCGTCAAAGACCGTGCGCACATTGAGGCGGGCGCGTTTGAGTCTGTGTCTGCCACCGGCATGTTTGCGCTGGCCTCGGCGGCAGCGGCAGAGGAATCACTCGGAGTGGTCACACCCGATTATGCCCGCTGGGTGCTCACTCGCACGCATGAGGCCGTCAAGAAGCTCAAAACCGCGCGTGGGCTGTTGCCGCACTTTGTTCACCGGGTGGCTGGAGAGTATCACATCCATCCTGGCACCGAATACAGCAGCATTGACACCGCCATCTATGCACAGTCCATGCTTCTCGCCGCCTTGATGCTCCATATGCCGGAGGTGGCGGAGGAGATCGTGGGTCAACTCCAGCGCATCGAGTATGACCTCATGCGCCTGCCGGACGGGCATCTCTCCCATGGATTTGCCGATGATGGCATCACGCTGCTGCCTCATGGCTGGCAGGACTGGGGCGGTGAGACGGCCCTCGTCATGCTCATGGAAGGCATCGCCGATCCCCAGCATCGCCCGCCGCCCATGCGCACTCCCGGCAAGGCTTGGCAGGGCACCGGCTTCATCCCCGAGCTGCAGAGCCTCTTTCATCCCGACTTCGACAGTGACGCGCCCGATCTCCATGACGGCGTGCGCTGGCTCAGCGTGCGCCGCGCCATGCTCGGAGCGCAGCGTGCCTACCTGCCCAAACGCTGGCCGCAGTCCCAGGCCGCGCGTCACGGCATCTACGGTCTGTCTGCTGGTGAAAATCAGGCGGGCAACGGCTATCACGTTGGCGGTGTGGAGCTGCCGGACCAGAAGTTGGTGCATCCGCACTACATCCTCATGTCTGCCACGCTGCATCCGCAGCCAGCGGAGATTTACGATCTGTTCGGGCGCATGGAAAAGGCCAGCTACTTCCCGCCCTGGGGCATGGTGGAGAATCTCGACGTCGAGGGTCGCAGCTACCTGCCCATGGAAGGCTCTCTGAACGCTGGCTTCGAGGCCCTCAGCGCCTACCATCTTTTCGCCAAACACCGAAAGCTTCCCGACGCGATTTACACCGCCAGCCAAACCAGCCCGCACATTCGCCGAGCCATGCAGTTGTTCTACCCCCAGGCACCAGACGTGGAGGAGGCTGCTGGGAGGTGAAGCAAAGCCTTGCTCCCCGGCCCATCCCCGGCTAACTCGGCGGTCATGTTTGTCGATCAGATCAAAGTTCACGCGCGCGCCGGCAAAGGCGGCGATGGCAGTGCCCACTTCCACCGAGGTAAATTTCGTCCCAAAGGCGGCCCGGACGGCGGCGACGGGGGCAATGGCGGCAGTTTGATCCTGCTCGTCGATCCCAGCACCGACAGCCTGCGCAATTATGTCTTCAACAACCGACTCCTCGCTGAGGATGGGGCCAAAGGCGGTGCCACGCAATGCACCGGACGCAGCGGCAGAGACGTGACCTACAAAGTGCCGCCCGGCACGCTCGTCAGCCGCATCACGCAGGAATACGACAACGCCACCAACGAACTCGTCACCCGCTACGAACCCGTGGCCGATCTCACCGTGACCAACGCCACCTACGTCCTCTGCAAAGGTGGCAAGGGCGGGAAGGGGAACGTTCACTTCAAGACCTCCACGCATCAGGCCCCGCGTGAATTCGTCCCCGGCACGCCCGGTGAAGAAGGAGACTTCCACTTTGAACTGCGCAGCATCGCCGACGCCGGATTCGTCGGGGCTCCGAACGCGGGCAAGTCCACGCTCCTCTCCAAGCTCAGCGCCGCCAAGCCCAAGATCGCGAACTACCCTTTCACTACGCTGCAACCGATGGTCGGCGTCATCGAGTTCGGCCCTAACCGCCGTGGCACGCTCGCGGACATCCCCGGGCTAATCGAAGGCGCACACGAAAACATCGGCCTCGGCCATGATTTCCTGCGCCACATCATGCGCTGCCGCGTCCTGCTCTTTGTCGTCGATACCGCTGGCACCGAGGGCCGCAATCCCGTCGCTGACCTGGAGGTCGTACGCACCGAGGTCGCACTCTACTCCAAGGAACTCGCCAAACGCCCTTGGTGCATCATCGCCAACAAAATCGACCTACCTGAAAGCGCTGAGCACCTCGCCGTGCTCAAGGACCGCTTCAAACGCATCAAAATCCATCCCGTCTCCGCCGAAAGTGGCGAAGGTCTCGACAAGCTGCGCAAGTGGCTCGACGAAAAGATCGGGCAGGATGTGGACTGGTAAGGCCTTGTTGGGAAACCCAGATCTGGAAGACGGCGAGGATGTTGCCCACTCACGGAGGCGGCAGCGGTACATCGCTTTTACCGAGGTTTGGCGGAGGCGGCAGGATAGGATTGGGAATGATCGGCTGCCTGCGGTTCATGGCAGGGGGTGTTTGTGATCTGACTGGCGGAGCCTGCGTCGGAATCACCGCTTTCTGGATGATCTCGGCAGGTTGCGCCGCCGCAGGATCGGCGAAGCTGACCCAGCCAGCTTGGTCGCCTTTTTGCAATTGAATGCGTGACTTGTCCACGGTGGCTCCGGGAGTCACCTGGCGGATTTTGATGCCCATTTCGTTCTCGGAGCCGATGCGTGCTTCCATGACCTGCGAGGTCACGCGATCCACCAGCACGGCGACGACACCGCCGTCGATCTCGTAGATGCCGGAGAGGCTCAGATTGTCCGCAAAGTTCGGCCCGGTGGGCGCGTCGGGTGAGGGTAGATCCTTCGTGGTGAAAATCGAGCGCTTCCACAGCGTCTCAAACTTCTCCAGCTTCGGAAACTCCATCGGCGCAGGCGCGTCTTCCGCTTTCACGGCAACAATCATGGCCGCCAAGGCCATCCAAATCATCAGTCGTAAATCGTAAGTCATAAATCAGTTCGCTTTGGTGACCTTCGGCACGGTTTTCTCGTGATAAAACTGCGTGAATTCGACCTCCGCATTGATGGTCTTGTTCGTGCCGCTGGGATTGATCTGCACGCGCGTGACGCCGATGAAGGACTTCGGTTGTTGCAAGGTGTGCAGCCATGAGAAGAACGCCTGCTCCTGCACACCCGTGAGCGTGGTCTTCACCGTGGCCTGGTCGAAGTAGCCGAGTTCTTCCTCCACCGGCAAACCGTCCGGGCCGAGCGCTTGGGTTTGCTCGACGAATTCCTTCCCCCCAATGCTGAGGCCGAGCTTTTCAGCCTCCTGCATGACTTTTTCGAGCAGCTTTGCGGAGGCGTCCTGATGGCTGGTGAAACCAGGCAGGCTCTCATCGAGCCAAGTCTGCCTGTCCGCCCACTCCGCACCCTGGGAGATGGCCAGATTCATGTCGGCGAGGCGGTCGCGCAAGGATGCCACCTCCTCGCGCACTTCGAGGTAGTTCTTGAACGCCATCATGCCACCTCCGCCGCCGATGAGGACGAGGAACAGTGCGGCAAAGATGCCGAGGAGCACTTTCTCACTCTTCTTCATCCGGATGTCCCCCTTTCATTTCAAACGTGGCGCTGTTGTCGCTGGCGATCACCGGCGCGGGGGTGTCCCAGGTGAAATGCGCGAGCGCATCGCTGGTTTTGAGAGCCTGCGTGTATTCCAACGCCAGCGAGGCGCTGGGCATGCGGCCGATGATGCTCATGCGCTCCGGCGTCCACTCCCAGTGCGTGATGCTGGCCTCTTTGGATGATTCAGGCTCCATGCAGTGCAGCAGCATCTGCTGCGGCCAGGTGTCAGGATCGACGGCAGGGGCGGCCTCGCGCCACGCGTTCTTGTGATCCATGACGCGGGCGGCGCGTGGTGCCAGTTCCGCCACTTTTTCACGCAGCACATTGCGTTCCTGCATGGCGAGTGAGGTTAACGTGGCGATCACTGCGATGGCGGCGGCCAGAGCCGTGCCAATCGTGAGTGCGATGAAACGTGTGCGGGATCTCGCCCCCTGCCGCTGACGCTCAGCGACGAGATCCTCCGGCATCAGCAGGCTAGAGCCGCGCACAGGCATCGTTGGCGCGGGCATGTCGCAGCGATACGGCATCAGACCGGTGGCACGCTGGATCTTGCCGATGTCGCCGTCCTCAATCCATAGCACGAGGCTTTCGAGACGGCCCAGCACGCCCTGGAAGCCAAGTTGCAGGCAGATGTTGTTCAGTTCGGCCAGCGCATGATCGTCGAGCCGTGTGGAGGACAACGGCGTGCAGTAAATAAGCTGCGAGCCGCTGGTGATGGCGACCACGAGGCGGTCCAGCTCGCGGAAGATCGTGATGCTGCTTTGCACCAGCGGATAGCACAGCGCGTGCAGCGTGACCTCGTCCGGCAGATGGGCGGTATCGCTGAGCGGCACGGGCAGGTCTTTGAGCGCGAGGATGCGGGCGAGCAGGGCACCTTCCTTCTCGGCGATGCTGCGGACCTGCACGCTGGCCTCCTCGTCGTTCGTTTTGACGCCCATGCGTTCGAGATGCAGCAGCGCCATGCTGCGCAGGTGTTCGCTTTGGCCTTTCAGCCAGGCCGGCAGTACCCAAAAATGCGTGGCTGGCAGCGCCAAAACGCGACGCTGTGCTTCTTTGCCAAAAGCGGTGGCATCGCCATTCGATTGGCACAAAGCCTCCTCCGCACCGGTCCAGCTTTGCCAGACCTTAGCGCCAGGGAGCAGCAGCTCATGGGTGGGTTTACGAGTCTTTGCCATGAAGGGGAAGTTCACCCCGCCAGATCGCCTGGCCTCCTTGGGTGATGAGGATGAGTTTACGTTGCAGCGGCCCTAGAGCGCCGATGCTTTCGATGCGGCGGATCGGGCCAGCGAATTGAATCCATTGGGTCAGTTGCTCGACCGTCTGGCGGTTAAAAACACCGAGCATCTGTGCCACCTGTGGCACGCTGGCGAGGCGCTGATCATCCTGCGTGCGCAAAGCGCCGTCGCGCCCGGCGCGGAAGGTCAGCAGTGGTTGCACGCGCTCCATTGGCACATCGCCGAGCAGGGAAATCAGTTCGGCGCTGGCGTCGTTCACGTCCACCATGCCGCTGCCAAAGACCGTGAACCACTCGCGCCAGTCGGGTCGCGTCGTGTTGACGATTTCCATGCCGCGCACATGCAGCATCTCCTCGACTTCCTTGAAAGGACGGTTGAACGGCAGCCCTTCGAGACCCGCTTTTTCATACTCGCGCTTTTCAGCGCCGTTGAGGCTGACGTTTTCATCCGCATCCACCCAGTCCTTCAGCGCGTCGCACAAGGCGGCGGTGAATTCCGGCTTGAAGCCCCAGCGCGTGAACAAGCGGCGCAGCAGCACCTTGTCGCTCGTTTGCAGCAGATGATTGATGTTCAGCCGCGCCTCCTCGGACACCAGCGTGACGTTGTAACCACCGTCGTCGCTGGAGCTGAAATGCAGCAGCGGGTCATCGTGCTGGATGGCCGGATGCCGCGCCACTTCGAGGCCCATCTCGGCATAGCGCTTCGCAAAGATGCGTCCGCGCATGGTGCGTGTGTAGTCCGTGTCCGCTTGGAGTGCCTTGGCGCCCGCAAACATGACCATGCCCAGCACCGCGATCATCCAGAACACGGCGATGAGCGCGGAACCTGAGCGCCAGCGGCGCGAAAATGACGAATGACGAATGGCGAATGACGAAGGAATGGCGAAACCCGAATGACGAACACGGCGCTCTTGGCGGGCCTCGCGGCTCGTCATTCGGACTTCGGTTATTGGAAGTTCATTCGTCATTCTGAATTCGGCATTCGTCATTGTGGCGGCGGCGGAGCCGTCACCTGGGAGAGGTCATTCGCGATCCAAAACGTGTACTCATGTTCCCGCGGGTCAGCGGTGAAGGAAAAGCGCAGCTTCATGAACAGCGGCGGCTGCGGGCGTTTGGCGGGGTCCCAGCTCGTGAACCATTTCTTTTCGACCGGCTCGTAGAACTGCCACTGCATCTGCTTGAGGCCTTCGAGAATGGGAAGCTCGGCCAATGTGTCGAGCTGGTCAGGTGTACGGGCTTGGAGCGGCTTTTTCAAATGACGAACAACAAGATCAAGATCTTTGCCTCCAGGATGGCGCACGAGGCCGAACTCGACGGCATCCGCGAGCTTCAAGCGGCGATCCCACACGAAGGGCATGTGGCCGCCGAGGATGAACAGGTTGCCAGAGGAGCCGCGCGCAACTTTTTCGGCCCCGGCGGTGAGCTGGATGCCCGGCGGCATCGTTTCGAGGTAATCGCGCCACTGGTTGACGAAATTCGTGATGCGCGTCTCCGCCACCCGTGCCTCGCTCATGGACTTGCCGAGCTGCATCGTGCCGTTCGCCACGCCATACACGCCGCCGAGGATCAGGCCGATGAGGGCCATCGCCAGGACGACTTCGAGCAGCGTGAACGCGGCCTTAGATCGGGCTGTTGGGCGAATACACATAGGTTTCCATGCTGCGTTTCAAGCGCCGCGCGCGCCCGTCGGTGATCCATGCTTCGGCGCGGATGCGAAACATGTGGTCGAGTTCGACCTTGTCCTTGGTGATGAGTTTGACCTTCTCAATCGTGGCGCTGGCATCAATGCCGTCGGCGGTGGGATTGAAGGTGATGCTGGTGGCCTTGAACTCAGGCTGATGCGCCACCTCGGCCAGCACGGACTCCAGCACGCGCAGCACCTGCGCCTCCTGGCGCGCCTGATTGGAGGTTTTGGCGATGCCATCAATGGCCTGCGTCATGCCCACGGCCACGAGGGAAAACAACGCAAGCGCGAGGATGATTTCGAGAAG
>JBIKYB010000046.1:0-23098 GCA_044355475.1 Prosthecobacter sp. | reverse complement strand
GCGTGCCAGCGGCTGTGTCCGCGGCCTGCGGATGGTTCTGGCTGACGTAGAACTCGCGCGCTTGGACGGAGGCGCCTGCAAGGAGGGTGAGGAGGAGGGTGAGTCGGTGGAGCATGGAGTGTTGGAGAAGTGGAGTGGTGAAAAAGCAGGTTCGGCTCTAGCCGAATCAGGACGGGGATGAGGCTAAAGCCGCAGCTACTTTGATTGCGCTTCACTGCTTCTTTACCCGCTCGCGCAGTTCGTCGGCGGTCCATGGGGTTTTGCGGTTGGCGGTTTCTTTGCGGACGGTTTGGATGGCCGGGGAAAGGACGGGTTGCTTCCATTGGTGCCAGCGCTCGCCGATGTAGTTGAGCACGCTGGCGAGCTGCTCGTCATTATAGACTTGGGCTAGGGGGAGCATGAGGCCTTCGCCGTAGCTGATGCCTTCGATGGGGCCGGTCTGGCCGTGGAGGAGAATGCGGGCGAGGGTTGGGATGTCGCCGTTGTTTTTGAACCAGGGGCTTTTGGCGATGGCGGGGGCGAGGAGTTTGTCGCCTTGCTTTAAGCCTTGGCCGTCGGCGCCGTGGCAGGCGGTGCAGAGGTTTTGGTAGATTTGCTGGCCTTGCTTGGCGGTGGCGCTGAGTTGGGCAAGGGCGGCGGTGGCTGTGTCCTTGTCGAGAAGGGCTGCGATGAGTGGCTGGGCGCTGGCTTGGGCGGTGATGGCTTCGGGGATGGCGGCTTTGATGCTGCGATGGGCGAGATAGACTTGGGCCAGCACTTGTGGATCGGGATCGGTGGTCAAGGTGGCGAGCGCTGCGGTGATGTCGGGATCGTTTTTGGCGAGGAGGCTTTCGCTGATTTGCACGGCGACGCGGCGGATACGTGGGTGGGTGTGTTTGAGATTGACGAGCAGCACGTCTTTGGGCAGGGACTTGAGTCCATCGAGCGTCCAGAGGGCGTGGATGCGGGCATTGGCGTCGCTGTGGTCGCGGGCGATGGTGATGAGCGCGGGCGCGATGCTGGAGTCGCGTTTGTTGACGAGGAGCATCTGGGCGGTGTCGCGCCACCAGCCGTTCGGGTGGGCGAGATGGGCGGTGAGTTGCGCGGGCGTTTCATCGAGCATGCGTGGCTGCGGGCCGGGCTTTTTGCCATCGGGCACGAGGCGGTAGATGCGGCCGTGGCGCACGACTTTGGTCATGCCCCACTTTTTCACGCGCTGATAACGCTCGACCCAGGCGGGCAGTGCGCTTTTGCGCCAGTCATTGATGCTGGGGTCGATCTCAGTGGGGAACCATTCTTTTTCCTGAATGATACCGCGATACATGTCGGCGATGTAAAGGCAGCCATCGGGGCCGCTTTCGGTCCACACGGGACGGAAATAGGCGTCGGTGCTGCGGATGAACTCGCTCTGTGGATAGGTGTTGTGTGCGACGGCGATGCCGTTTGTCCGCTGGAAGCGGCTGAGGCGGATGAAGCGGCCCACGGGCTCGCAAGTGGTCATGTAGCCGTGAAACTCGGGCATGAGCGGGCTGCGCAAGACGGCCTGGCCGCAGCAGGAGGAGAAGTTTAAAAGGATGTGCTGCTTGTCGAAGTTGTAACCGCCGGAGGAGTCATCCCAAACTTTGCAGATGGAATAGGGTCTGCCGTAGTCATCGCCGTGCTCGCGCACTCGCAGCACGGGGTAGCCTGCGGGGAGCTGAAAGCCCTGTGCGGGGTTCGCGCCGCCAGCGCGGGTGCCGTAAAGAATGCCGTCGTCATCACGGGCGAGTCCCCATTGGCTGAAGCGGCCATCGGGGTAGCCAATGACCTCGAGTTGGCCATCGTCGCGCAGGCGGAATCGAGCATCGTTGGTGGCGATGATATTGTCGAGATTCCAAAGGATGCCGGTGCGCTGGTGCTCGATATTGCCTTTATCCGTGCCGGTTTTGAAGATGAGTTCTTTGCGGTCGGAGACGCCGTCTTTGTTGTCGTCAAAGTAGGCCCAGTAGGAGCTGTCGCCGGTGAAGCTGACGATGACGCGGTCGCCCATGGGCAGGACGGTGCGGGGCAGGAGCGCGTTATCAATGAACACGGTGCGCTTGTCCATGATGCCGTCACCATCGGTATCCACCAGCTTCACCACGCGGCTGACCGGCTTCATTTGATCCGTGGCAAACTCGTCCTGCATGTAGCTGCGCCATTCGCAGACATAAAGCGCCCCGTTCGGATCAAAGGCAAAGGACACCGGCTCCTCCACCATCGGCTCGCTGGCCACGCACTCGAGATGATAACCCTTCGGCACCACGATGGCTTTGATGGCGTCCGCAGGCGAGAGCGGCGGAAAGGTGGTGTCTGGGTTCCAGCCTTGTTTAGGCGCGTCGGCGGCTTGAGCGGCGATGAGAGGTGCTGAGAGGCTGGCGAGCTGAAGAAGGAAAGGTAAGAGAGCGAAAAAGCGATTCATGGGAAAGATGATTGGAAGGATGACGGGCGCGGTTGCGGATTAGCTTCACCTCATTTTTTAAATGCCTGACGTAAACTGACGGCTTCCAGCACGGTGTCGGGAGATTGTGAAGTGCGAATGCAAACCTGCGCCCATGCGGCTTCGGGTGAACCGATGACCGCGACTTCTTTTGTCCCCTGGACGACGGGCGCGGAGTCGGTGGTGATAGAACCGCCATCGGGCTTGGCCTTGGTGCGGAGGAAGACTTGCGGGCCGTTCGAGTTCGCCGCAGTTGCCTTCCAGCGCGCGGTAAGGTAATACGTCACGCCGCTTTGCAGCGGGATCCATTCACCATCCCAATCCCGCACAGGCGCCCTCGCCGCGAGTTTGCCCTGAGGACTGCGTAGGGACCAATGATCCAATGCCTCAGCCGAAACCCAGCGCAGTGTGAGCGTGCCATTGCGCACCAGATTGCCATCAGTATCCTGCGAGAGATCCACCGGTTCGAGCGTGACAGTTGCCGCAGCTGCGAGACTTACCGGCTTCGCCTCCGAAATGCGACCGGGCGCGATGACCACGAGCCTATACTCTCCCGCAGGCAGATGGTGAAAAGTGAATGAGCCATCCGGCTCCGTGAGTGTGGAGTATGATGTGCCGAACAGCACGACCTTCGCAGGCAGACGGGACATCGTCGCGTGCTCGATCTTCGAGACGATAACTCTGCCCGCCAGCGTTGCAACATCGGTGGCTTTTGCGGCGAGCACGCCGAGGGTGTGCAACAGGTCGGCGGTCACGCGCGCCGTCTCAAGCGCACTCTCCAGCACCACTGGCTCCACCGGCGGACGTCGATCCGCGTCAACGTCGGCACGGCAGCGTTGAGCGCGCTCCTTTGAAAACTCGATGAGACCCTGCATGCGCCGGAGGAAACCCTCCTCGGCGGAAACGTCATCGGCACCCAGGAGCTGCGGCTGATACCCGGGAATGTGGATGAGTTTGGCATCCAGCCAGTTCTCCATTTTTGAATGAGCCGGGCCCAGGAATCCCGCCGCGTGCGGAGGGGATCCGGTGTCCGTGGTGAAGTGCAGCAGCGAACCGATCCAACGCGAAGCATTGTGCGTGGACTCCGTGCGCAACGCCTGCAACGCACGGCGGAAATACGGCGAATAAGTCTGCTCCACCTCCGGGCAGATGTGCTGGTAGTGCCGCGTGGCCGCGGGAAAGAGCAGGTAGTCGTCGGCATAGAAAACCTCGTCTGAGCGCACGAGCAACGTCTGCCGGAAGTCTGCCATCCACACATATTGAACGAGTCGTTTCGCATCGTGACCGAGCCGCTGCACCAGCGGATCATCCGCGCCCATCGCGTCGAGCGCCGCCTGCGCGATCTCGCTATGCGGCCCCCAGGCGAAGGCGTCCGCAGAGAGCAGGACGGCGCTGATAAAGGTAAGAGTGAGTTTCATAAAGAGTGGGTGAATGGAATGAACCGTTCTATGCCGTCAGCGCGAAACCGCTTACCGCGCATTCGGTCATGCGCAGCGACAGCGTGCCTGCGTCGAGACAGCTTTGCGGGATGGTGAAGGTGACATACGAGCCGCTGCGCTCGGTCGAGTTCTCAATGGTGTGCCAGTCATTGCCATTGGCGGAGACCGACAACCCGGCGGGTTTGTCGGAGATGGAGGCCATGAGGACGACGCAGCGCTTTGCTTTTCTTTTTGCGAGGCTGAGCGGGAACTCGTAGTCGAGCTGGCGCACGTAGGTCCAGTAGTTCAGGCACCAGGCGGCCTTGGTCGTGCGGCGGTAAGGTTCATCGCCTTCACCGACGAGCACCTTCCACAGCAGGTCCGCCTGATTCTCGAAAGGCAAAAACAGTGGCTTTGCTTTTGCCGTCACTTCGGGTGCGGAGAGTGCGTAACCCGCGGCATCTCCGACGCGGCGGAAGATGCGGCCCACGAGTCGGCCAGCGCTAAAGCACCAGACCCAGTAGCCAGGATTCTCCTTGCCCCAGGAGGTGGGGTTGCCTGCGGTGATCCAGGCGTTCATCACATTCTCGCCGCGCGGGATGGCAAACTGCTGGTCACGATTCTCGTGCTCGTGCCCGCCGATGAGCCAGAGCTGACCACGCGCTTCCGCAAAGGCCGCACGCACGGCGGAGGTGATGCCACGCTCGCGCACGATGCTGCCGACGGAGGGCTGATGGACGGCGGTGATGAGTGTGCCACCAGGGCGATGCAGCCTTTTCACCTGATCGCAAAACCACGCCTGCTGGGCATCGCCGAGCAGGCCGCAGCTACCGCCATTGGCGATGATGAACGGCACGCCTTTGGTCTCGAACGCATGAGTCACCGGTGTGTCGCCATACACGCTGCGAAACAGTCCCAGGTCGTCCTCGCCGGGGTAGGTATCGTGATTGCCGAGAGTGAGCTTCACCGGTGCGAGCCGCGCGAGTTCATCGTAGTGCGGCTTCATCGCGCGAAACTCTTCCACGGCGATCTTGCGGTCGGCCTCGCTGGGAATGGTGCCGAAACTCCGGGAGGCGGCGCAGATCAGATCTCCCACGATGCCGATAAATGCCGGACGCGGATTCATCGGCGCGATTTCGGCGATCATCGGCGGCAAAATGTCCTCTGGCTTGCCGCCGCCGTAGTGAATGTCAGCCATCCACAGCGCGGTGAAGCTGTCGCCTGCGTGCGGGTCAAAGCCGAGCTGTTTGTAAGCTTCCGCCAGCGTGGCGGCGCGGCGTGGTTCATTCACGACTGCCGCGAGGGAGCGATGCAGTGGCGTGAGGGAGGTGCCACCGAGGGCGGCCCCGGTTTGATGCAGGAAATGACGACGGTTCATGGTGGAGTGCTGGAGGTGTGAAAAAGTGGCTTCGGCTTTAGCCGAATCATTTGCGAGCGGTGCGGCTACTTTGTTTCATTCAAGATCAACGTGGCCCAACCAGTGGTGTCTTCGCTGTTTTTCTGCTCGGGGCTGACGCTCCAGCCTAGCGCTTTTCTTGGGGCGTCGGACTTGGGGTCGTCGGAGTCGGCGATAAGAAGGGAGAGCTTGATCGGGCGATCGCGCTGCCATTGTTGAGCTGGGAAGTTTTTCTCCGTGAGCGGGATCATCATCTCGATGGTGTAACCCGTGGCGGTGACGGTGGTGGCGGCGACGACGCCCTGGATGCTGCCGGAGGCTTTGCCGTTGGGGCGCAGGATGGGCTTGCCAGTCGCGGCGGGGCTGATGGTGGCGTCGTAGGTGCCTTGGTTGAGTTCTTTTTGCCACTGCATGTCTGGGGCGCGGCCGTCGAGGGAGATGGAGACGGCATCGCACTTGTCGAACTGCACAGTGCCCCATGCATTCGTGGCTCCGGAGGCGGAAACGACTTTGTCGTCCTGCACGACGACAGCGAGGTGGAGGGCGTCCTCTTTCCAGACGGCGTAAAGGCGGGCGCTGAGGTCGCCGGGGCCTTTCCAGGCATCTTTGGGGCCGGCGAGGTATTGGCTGGCGTCGTTGATGGTGGCGATGGGCACGGCGCTCTTCGTGAGGCTACCCCAATCATCGAGATGGCCATCAACGAGGATGTCACTGGCAAGGTGGGGCACTTTGCTGTCGCCCGAGCCGGTGCTGAAGACGGCGGTACGGCGGATGGGGGCGTCCCCGAGTGCGGCATTCATGCGGATCATGCCGGTGCCACGGCTGATGCTGCCATCGGGGAAGAGGATGAGTTTGATTTCGACTTTCTCTCCGGCGGCCATTGGTTTTTCGATGCTGGCAGGGGTGAGGGTGAAGCCCGCAGTGGCCTGGAATGCGGCCTTCAGCGTGGTGCTGGCTGTGCCTTCATTTACAAAGGTGGCGGTGGCGGCGATGGGCTGTCCGGTGACGTTGAAAGCGGGCACTTGGATGATGCCGGAGGGTGACTCGACGAACTTCGGACCAATGCCTCGGAGGTAAGTGGGATTGTAAGTG
Source organism: Prosthecobacter sp. (assembly GCA_044355475.1). Lineage (GTDB taxonomy): Bacteria > Verrucomicrobiota > Verrucomicrobiia > Verrucomicrobiales > Verrucomicrobiaceae > Prosthecobacter. The sequence continues at coordinate 16,755 of JBIKYB010000046.1, read as the reverse complement.
ACCAGCACATCGACACTGCCATCGGCGAGCGACACTTTCTTTTGTGCGAGATAACCGTTTTCGATAACGACCTGCGCTTGATCGAGCCGCAGGCGCACATAGCAGCGCTCGGCGGGGTGTGTGGTCCAGAGGCCGAGGGTGCGCTGGCCCTCATGCTCGAACACGGCGGCTCGCACGCGTTTGTCGCTCAGTTTGACCGCCTCGACAAAAGGCGAGCGCAGCATCCTGCCCATGGCGATTTGGGCCATGGGACTGCTGTAAAACTGCTGGCGCACGTTGTCATCGCGCACACCGGCGGGAGTGGAAATGGAGCGCATCTTGAGGTCCCAATCCTTGCGGCAGGCCTGCGCCCAATCGGGCAGCTTGTTGGCGGGATCGCGCGGATTGGCGATGCGCGAGTGCTCATCGCGTGCAGATGCCTTGCGCCAGGCGTCCAGGCTTTCGTAGGGTTTGTCATAGCCAACGCTGAAGAGCTGTTTCTCCGAGGTTGCCCAGTAGGTGTTGTAGTCGGAGAAGTTATTGACGAAGGCATCCGTCGGCGAGGGCTTGCGGTAGTCGCGCTGCTCCATCATCGCAATGCCGTTGTCGAAGATGAGGTTGTCCCAGATGACGCAGTTGTTGTTGAGCGTGGCTTTGGGCGCGACGTTGTATTTGAGGAAGCCCGCATCCCACAGCACAGCGCGATGGCGGCTCAGGCCGGGAACCTCGGCCATGCGGACGATGGCGCTGGGATACCACTCTTGCTTGTGGTCCGTGGGCCGGGTGTAGTTGCCGGAGAGGTTGATGCCGGTGGCGTTGTTGAAGACGATATTTCGCCGGATGACCATGCCGGGGCCGTTGCTGATGGAGATACCCGGCTCGCCGGTGTTGTAACAGATGTTGTCTTGGATCACCTCGTCCCAATTGATCTCGGAAAACAGGGCGCGGTTGGAGTTGTCGTGAAGGATGTTCTTTTCGTAAAGGGTGCCGGTGCCCATTGCATCCGTCCAGAGTCCGGGGCCATAGTTGTAGGCGAAGACATTGCCAGTGTAGCGGCAATCGATGGTGCAACTGAACTTGGAGCCGCCGCCCTCCATGCCCCAATCAAAGCTCCGCCAGTTGTTGTTGCGCACCGTGTTGTTTTCAAAAAGCAGGTCCACATTGAAGTTACCACCCACGCCATCGGCACCCGCCCACTCGATGAGGTTGTTGCGCACGATGAAGGCATTGCTGTTGGTCACTTTCACGCCGCCGTAGGAGGTCCAGCGGATATGATTGTCCTCCACGAGCCAGCGCTGACCGGTCCCGTAGATGGGGCCATGACCGCGAAACCAGTTGGCCGTGTGCTTAAGCGTGAAGCCCTTCAAATGTATGTCATTGATCGGCTTCTCTGCCGCCAAGAGGCCCTCGCGGCAGGCATACTCCAGCGTCACTTTCGTGATGTCCTCATCCTCCGGCAGTGTCACGCGCACGCGCTGGTTTTTCATGTCCAGATAAAAGGTGCCAGGGACCAAGCGGTCCGGCGTCTCAGCACGTTCCAGCGGCAGACCATTGAGATAAACCCACTGCGGAGTGCCGCCGAGCCAGGCTACGGGAAGCACCTTCGCGATGGGATAGGAAAAAACGCCAGCTCCATCGTCCTGCGGATCGCGCAACACATCGGCACCGCTGATGATGGCCTGATGTTTCGTCTCGCTCTGAAACACGATCGGCTTCCCCTCCGCGCCCGAGTTTGTCAGCGTGACCGACTCCCGATAAATCCCCGCCGCGACAACGACCGTGTCGCCCGCCTGCGCCATCTTCGCCGCTGCGGAGATCGTCTTCAAAGGAGCCTCCCGCGTGCCAGCGGCTGTGTCCGCGGCCTGCGGATGGTTCTGGCTGACGTAGAACTCGCGCGCTTGGACGGAGGCGCCTGCAAGGAGGGTGAGGAGGAGGGTGAGTCGGTGGAGCATGGAGTGTTGGAGTGTCTTTTCGAAACCGAAGGGTTCTCGGCGATTAGCCGGTGGTTGAGCGAAGCGGCCCCACTGGACGAGATGCACCGAGGCAGCCAGCGCGGTCTCCAAGCTCTGAGGGGACGATGCGCACCTGATGGCCGCCGGGCCGCCATTCGAACTCGGCGAGCCATTGCTGGAGTGGAGCGAAAAGACGGTCCTTGGCTCCGGTGGCGATGCCGCCGCCGAGGATGACGAGTTCTGGATCGAGCACGTTGATCAATGAGGCGATGCCGGCGGCGAGGTGACTGACGGAGGTGAGCCAGACGTTTTTGGCGTGCTCATCGCCTGCGTCAGAAGCATCGAGCAGGGCGTGGGTGGTGGTGAAACGGCCATTGCTGCGTTGAGCCAAAGTCTGATTACCGATGGCGTGGCTAAGGCTGCCGGGCGTATTGAACTCGTCGGGTGCAGCACGGGAATTGATGCTGATGTGACCGAGGTGCCCGGCGCGTCCGATCGCGCCACGTAGCAGGCGACCGCCACTGTAGATCGCGCCGCCGACGTTGGTGCCCAGGGTGAGCATGAAGACATCCTGGCAGTGCTTTGCGGCCCCTGTCCAGACCTCGCCGAGCAGGGCGGCGTGGGCGTCGTTGAGCACGCGGCAGTCGCGTTCGAGAAAGGTGGACCAATGAAGCTTTTCCAGGCCATGCATGCGTCCGGGCATGGAGTCGATGCACTGCCCGCGCGGACACGCCAAACCGGGTGCGGAGAGGCCGACGTGTAGTTTTTGACCAGCCTCAGATTCAAACTCATGGACGATGTCTCGCACGGTGATGGCAAAGCATGGCGTGTCGCCATCGAACTCGCCATCGCGTGTGGGTTTTGAGAGCGTGGCAAGGGTCTGTGCGGAATCCGTGTCCACCAGCGCAGCTTTGATGTTCGTGCCGCCGAGGTCGATGCCGATGGCGAGGTTGAGAGAGTCCGTTTTCATCGTTTCACTTCGACGGAGCCTCCTCACGCGGACGGATCAGCAGCACGAAGGCGGCTGCCAGCACCGCAACTCCTGCAAAGCTGTCGAAAATCAGGCTGTGGGCCACTTTTTCATCCCGCAGATGCCCAAAGCCCCAATCGGCAAATCCACCCACGCTGATGGTGATCAGATTCATGAAACCAAAGGCGGTCGCGCGGACTTCCGGCCGCGTGATCTGGCTGAGGATGGGCATGTTGTTCGCGTCAAAGAATCCCCAGCCGATGCCGAAAATGACGAGGAAACAAACCGCGAAGACCAGTGTCTCCGACCTGCCCACCCCGACGAGCGCTGGCAAAAACAACAGCATGCCCAGGGCGCTGGCGTAGATGCGTCCGCGATTTGAGCGCCGCATCCAGCGGTCCGCGCAATACCCGCCGGTAATACTGCCGAGGATGCTCGCGATCTGCACCGAGAGCACTGCCGCGAGTCCGGCATCGCCTTGGGAGAGTCCATAGCGCTCCCGCACGACCTCCGGCATCCAGTCCTTCACCACCCAGCCAGCGACGGCGGGCAGGGAAGTGTAGAGCACCATCAGGATGAAGTTCCGGTTCCCCAGCAGGCAGCTCATCGTCTGCACCGGCGAGGGCGATGCTGCCTGCGAAGCGTGGCGCGGCGCATTTCTCAGCAGCATCAGCAGCGGCACCGAATAGAGCACGCCCACGATCCCGGCAGCCTGGAAAGCCCAGCTCCAGCCCAGCGTGGGAGCCTCCGCCACATACCCGGCAAAGCCCCCGAGGATGAGACCGGTGTAAATCCCCGTCTGATGCAGGCCAATGGCACGCGAGCGGGTATGCCCGGGATGAAAATCCACGATCAGCGCCAGAGCCGCCGGAAAGTAAAAAGCCTCGCTCACGCCCATCAAAGCGCGTGCCGCCACGAGTTCGTTAAAGCTGCTGACATGCCCGGTCCACCACGTCACCGCAGACCACGCACACAGACTGAAAGCGATCACATGCCGCCGGCTGAAACGATCCGCCAGATAACCGCACACCGGACTCAGCAACGCATAAACCCACTTGAACGAACCCAGCACGATGCCCCAGTCCGCCTTGTTCGCTATGTCCGGGATCGAAGCGACCATGGAAACCTTCATCGTGGCCAGCATCTGCCGGTCCAGATAGTTCAGCACCACCACCGGAAAAAGCAGCGCAACAATCAGCCACGCCAGACGTCCGGGCGAACTGGGGGTTTCAGTCATGGTTGAGCTGGCGGGCATGCAGGGAGAGTTGGAAAAGTGGCTGCGGCTTTGGCCGAATCAATGGAGGGGAACGCGGCTGAGGCCGCAGCTGCTTTGGGAGGATGAGCGGCTACTTCAGTGAGTCGAGATACTCCAGCAAATCAGCCGCCTCCTGGGCGGTGAGGCTTTGCAGGAGGCCTTCTGGCATGGTGGAGAGTGTGGCGGGGGCGGCGGTGGTTTTGGTGATGGTGGTGGCGGGGATTTGCTCCACGAGGCCGCCGGGCATTTTCAGGGTGAGTTCCTCTTCGCTGCGGGCGGTGATGAAGCCGACTTTGCTGCCGCCGTTGTTGAGTTCGAGCGTGGTCAGCTGCCACTGCGGGTCGATGACTTTGGAGGGTGTCAGGATTTGATCGAGCATAGCGGCGCGATTCCATTTCGTGCCGATGTGGCTGAGGTCGGGGCCGAAGTCGATGCCTGCTCCCTGGGCGCGGTGGCAGGCGATGCAGACGCCCGCGAAGTGCGCTCTGCCGCGAGCGGCGTTGCCTTTGATCGAAAGGAGTGCGGCGGGGTCGATCTTGGGGCCGAGGATTTGGCGACGTTGGGAATCAGGGAGGAAGCGCTCGAACAAATCGCGCCGCAGGGGCTCGTTCTGGGCGCTGCCTTTGGCGATGGTCTGGGCTCGGAGCTCGGCGCTGAGTTTGTCATCGAGCAGGGCTAGGAGCAGGCTGAGTGCGCCGCTGTTGGTGGCGAGGAGCGGGTCGAGTTGCTTGGCATCGCCAGCGAGGAGCCGCTCCATGGCTTCGTTTTCGGCTTTGCGCTGGATGATGGTGGCAGGGGCGAGCTCATCGGCGGAGTCGGGTTTCATTTCCGCGATCCAATCGCGCAGGAGGAGGATGCCGCGGTCATCGAGGAGGTGGGTGCCGAGGTAGGGCATGTGGCCGCGCCCTGCGGTGGCCATGCGGTAGAGCAGCACGCTGCGGGCGGGGTCGCCGGTGGCGATGACGCGTGCGTCGGGCAGCCCGAGGTCGCCCTGCACGGGCCTGGCATTGAGGAGTGCGGCCTCTTTGATGACGGTGTCCATGTCCATGCGGCTGGGCACGCCGCCGCCGCTGTTGAAGCGGTGGCACACGCTGCAGTTCACATGCAGGTAGCTGCGGGCGCGGGTTGACACGGTGCCCTGGGTGCCGTGCGGATCGGCAAAAGGCGGCTCTGGCGGCATGAATCCGAGCCGGGTGAGGACATCGAGCTGGTCGCCCGTGGCCTGGGCCGTGGGCAGGCCGAGCTGCCGCGCGGTGAAGCTCTGCGCGAACTGATTAAAGAGCGTGTGGCAGCGGGCGCATTCGCTGCGGCTGTAGAAGCGCCAGCGCTGCTGCATTTCGCCGCCGGGCGCGGTTTTGTCCTTCACGGTGAAGGTGGTCTCGGTGCCTTGTTTTGGCACGAGTTCGGCATCGGTTTGCGCGGTGTTCCAGCGGTAGGTGTAGTTGCCCCAGAGGCTGCCGTCGAAGTGCAGGAGCTGTGTTTCAATGCGGCGGCGGGTGGCGGGATTCCCACGCTCCATGTCGAGGGAGTAGGTCTTAGCCAAGACGGCTCCGGCGGGAAATGCCCATCGATTCCGCAACACGACGCCCTTTGACTCCGCGGCGACTGTGACGCCGGATTGGTCAGGAAACGCGACCCACCGATGCGCGGTAGCATGGTCCGCCCAGCGCGGGGCGAGGATCTCATACGGCTGCACCCCGGGCGCGGGGACTTGTGCGGCGGTGTCGCTGAAAAGCCCGGTGTCGCTGAGTTTGAGCGGGAAGGCAGAGTTCTGCCCTTGTCGCGGATTTTTGGCGAACTGCCACAGTCCGCCGCCGCTGTAATCCACGATTAGGCACTCGCCATCATGCCCGCTGCCAAAACCAGCGGGCATGAGTGTGCTGCGGGCGATTTCACGATGCTCGGTGACCTTGTCGCTCTCGGTGCGCAGGGACCAGAAAGTGCCCATTTGATAGTCAGCGTAGAGATACGCGCCCTTCAGCTCGGGCAGCCTCTCGCCATGATAAAACTCGCCGCCAGTGATGCTGGCAGCTTCCTCGTGCGAATGGGCGACGAGCGGCGGCACGATGGGCGTGGGGCCGCGCGGGCTCTCCGGGCGCACGTCGTGTTTGCTGGCCTCCGTGATGCTCCAGCCGTAGTTTCCGCCGCGCTGGATGCGGTAAATCATCTCCCACAACTCCCAGCCGACATCGCCGACGAAGAGGTCGCCGTTTCTCGGGTTGAAGCTCATGCGCCACGGATTGCGCAGACCGTAGGCCCACACCTCGCCGCGTGCTTTCGGCACTTTCACGAAAGGATTATCCTGCGGGATGCTGTAGGCCATTCCATCGCTCGGATGATCCACATCGATGCGCAACACGCTGGAGAGCAAATCGCTGATGTCCTGGCCGGTGGCCAGCGAGTCCGGCGGGTCCGGCGCGGCGGCATCGCCCGTGGAAATGTAGAGCATGCCATCGGGACCAAAGCGCATGTTGCCGCCATTGTGCCCACCCGCCGACCAGGAGATGATGAGCTTGGCGCTGGCGGGATCGATTCGCGGCGGAGACTCCTCCGTGACGCGGAAGCGCACGATATGCGTGCCGTTTTCGACCAATGGCTGGCCTCTGATATCCATGATTGCCCAGGTGAAGACGAAACGATTTTCTTTAAAGCGCGGATGAAACGTGAGTGCAAAAGACTGCGTCACTCCAGGATGATAATCTGTCATCTTGCCGAAGGGCTCCGCCTTCTCCGCGCCAGCAGCAGGGACGAAGGAATACATGCTGCCGCTTTGCTCCAGCACCACGAGCCGATCCGTGCCCGGCAAGGGGGTGACATCGAGCGGCTTCACGAACGTCAGTTTCGGATAAAGCCGCTCCACAACAAACGGCGGCGGTGGCTCCGGCGTGCCCTGGACCCGCGAGGTCGTCCACGGCACACGCTCCTGCGCGGCGACGGCGAGGCAGGTCAGGTGAAGGATGAGGAGATAGCGCATGATGAGTGGTGGGCGGCCATCATGGCTTCTGAAATGGAACTGTAGCCTCTCCCAAATGCCTTTGGAGTTCCGCCGCATTCACTTTCTGAACGGTTGTCTTGTCATTCTGCGTCATCGCGGCGGCGGTGCCGGCGGCTTGGCCGAGCATCATCCAGGTGGGCTCGACGCGGAGGGAGTTAAAGGCGACACGGGAACTGCTAAGGGCGCAGGTGACGAGGAGATTCACACACTCGGAGGCCTTAGGTGTGAGGGCGCGATAAGGGATCTCGTAAATCGGCGGGATGACGAGATAACCGCCTTCATTGATGACCTCTTTGCCGTCGGGCGTGGCGAGGCGACGCACGACGTGCGAGTCCACCGGGAAGCAGCCGAGGGCGATGGCGTCGGGCTTGGTGAGGTCTTCAAAGAGATCGCGCTGGGTCATGACGAAGTCACTGATCATGCGGCGGCCCTCGCGGGCGTAGAGGTCGTAGGGCCAGTGGGCGTTGTCGGTGAACTCATCTTTCGGCAGGCCCCACTGCTGGATGTTTTGCCGGATGGACTCGGGCACGGCCGCATCGGTTCGCAGGAACCAGAGCATGCGGTGGGTGTAGCCGCGATGCGTTTCCCAAATCTGACGGCGCTCCTTCGGCGTGGCGTCTGGGTAGGCATCCGCACCGCCCGCGAGGCCCCAGTGCAGCAGGTAGTTCACGCCGTCGTTCATCTTGGCCTTGTCGCCGGGAACACCGCCGCCGAAGCCAAACTTGGCGTCTTTGCCGAGACGAGCGATCTCGCGCCGGAGCAGCTCGAACTCGGCGGGATCGTAGCTTTGCGGCGCGGTGAGTTCGACGCGCTTGGCGGGATCTTTGGTGAGGCAGGCGTAAAGATTGGCGGCTTGCAAATGCGTGTCGCCATCACCTTCACGCACGTCGGTAGTGAGGCCCTGCACATGCGGCAGCAGCGTCTTGCCATCCGCCGCGAGTCCGCTGATGGGGCTGCTCATAACGGGCAAATCGATGGGGCCGGGCGGATTCACAAGCTTGGTGAGCACTCCGGCGAGGGATTCGCCATACTTGGAGCGTGATTCGCGTCCGATGGTGAAACTCACACCCGCGATCGGCAGCAGATCGCCGTAGTAAGTGGCATCAATGAAAACGGAAGCCTCAATGCGGCCACGATAGTCGGAATAGACCCGCACAAGTTGCGCATCCTTCTTGTCGGCACGCACCGGCTGAAAACGATCCGCAAAGACCACGCCCTCGGCTTTGAGCCAATCGCTGAGGATCTGCTCCATCACATGCGGCTCCGGCGTGGCGGTCTTTTTGCCGTAGTGAGCATCCACTTTCGCCCGCAGCTCGGTCCACAGGCCACCGACACTTTCCGGCTTCATGCGGTCTATCTCTCCAAAGCCAATCGTCTCGGCAAAACGTCCGCCCACATGCATGGAGGCATCCGCCAGCACCACATGCTGAACGCCCGCACGCCGCGCCGAGATCGCCGCTGCGATGCCCGATGGTGTGGCACCGAAAACGGCCACGTCATACGGCTGTGTGATGGGATTTCGCCCCGTGGCCTGATTCACGATCACACGCTGCCGTGCCCGCTCATCGAAGCTCCCGCGCTGCACATCGTCCTCGTGAAAAAGGGTCATGAGGACCTGCTTCTCGACGGACTTACGGTTGTAGTCGTAGATGAGGCGGATCTCGCCGGGAGGCCCCTCGACGGCATCGGGATAGGAGACGCCGCCGCGTTCATCGATCAGCAAACCTTTGCCCCAAGTGCGGCCATCATCCTCCGAGAGATACGCCGTGAGATGCGATCGCACCTTGCCCGCATGACGCACCATCAGCAGCCGACCACTGGCCAGCCTGCGAATGAAAAAACGCGACTCCGCGTGCTCGACGCCCGATGGCGCGACATCCGTCCAAGTCTTACCGCGATCTTTGGAAAACGATTCGCCCAGCCCGTAACCCGTGCGCACCGGCATCCAGAGCGAGCCATCCTTGCGCTCAACGATCATATTCTCGTCGCCGTTGCGGTCTTCGTATTTCGGGATGGTCGCGCTGCCGAACTCCACAAACGTCGCCCCCTGATCCGCGGAGCGCAGGATGCGCGAGCTGCGTTGGTCGCGCCAGATGCACGTTGGCATCAGCCACTCGCCGGAACTGAGCACGGTCGGCTTGTTCAGCATCACACCCACGCTGAGGTGCCGTGGCTGCGACCACAGCGGATCAGCGACCGACGCATCCTCCGTCATGATCGCGAAGTTATGCATTGATGCGTTGTCCTTCTGGCTCCAAAACAACCACAGCCGCCCCTGCGGATCATGCCACAGACAAGGATCAAACGCCCGCACCGGCCCCGGCCCATCGGGATCAATCACCAGCTTCAATGGCGACCACGAGCGCCCATCATCCGCGCTCGTGCATAGCATCACATAGTTATGGTGATCCTCATTAATCCCGCCCCCATACCAAGCCGCCCAGAGCCGCCCATTCCCCGCCCGCTCGATGCTAGGGATGCCCTGATGCATGCGGCGGTCATCCGCGTATTCCGCCTTGGGTGAAAAGTCCGGCAGCGTGCCTTTCCGTGCGCCGGTTTCGTCAGCGGCATCGCTCGCGAGCGGCGCGATGAAGTCGGCGAGAAACGTAAGGCAATAAAACAGGTGTCGGTTCTTCATCGCATTGTCTTTGGTGTTTACTCGTTGGAAATCAGTGCTGCTTTACGATCACGCGGCGTTCGAGTCCTCGCACGCTGCCATAGGTGTCGACCCATGGATGTGGAGGCGGCGGATAGCCCAGGACAACATACAGTCACCATTCGGCCCTATTTGCGGGATTGTCTTGCAATTTGGGATGAAAGACTATTTCTAAATGAACCATGCCAGTCCGGAAAATCAAAAACTCAAACCCCAATGCCGACACCAAACTCCAGTTGGAGGAAAGCGCCTTCAGTGGAGAGGATCTCAGCCTGCCCATGATCGGCGCTGCCATAGCCACACGGGGATTTCATGCCAGGTCCATATCCTGGCACTCGCATGACCGACATGAGCTGCTCATGCTGCTGGATGGCGGCGCGGCCTATGAGTTCGAGAACGGCAGCGAAATGGAACTCGCCGGAGGTCAGATGATCATCGTCCCCGCACGATTCCGGCACCGGGCATCAAAAGACGTGCGGATGCCCTCGGTCATCTGCGCCGTTAGCTTCGACACCGCACGCCCTGCCTCGCGGCACAGCACCTTTACCACAAAGGAAATGGCCTGGATCGCCGCACAGTTTCAAAGCCGCGCCGCCCAATTGCACACCATGAGTCTGGCGCTTCGGCGCATGGCACATGCGCTGCATCAAATGATCCTCCAGCAGTGCAAATCACCGCTCACTCCCGACGGTACCGCCTCCATGCGCCTGCTCGTCGCATCCATCATCGTCGAGGCCGCCCGGCACACCAGTGGCATGCATCAACGCAGCACTGTTGATGCCGTGACTCTAGCCACACAGCACATGGAAGCGCGTTTCACCGCGCCACTTCCCATGAACGAGGTGGCCCAGAAAGCCGGATGCAGCCGCGCTCACCTGTTCCTCGTCTTCAAACGCGAGACCGGCATGAGTCCGAACGACTGGCTGCAACGCCGCCGCGTCAAAGCCGCCACCGACCTGCTCCGCGCCACGGACCGCAAACTCGAAGACATCGCCACCGCCGTCGGCTTCTCCTCCGCCCAGTATTTCTGCCAAGTTTTCCGCAAATACACCGGCAAGACGCCCGGCGAGCATCGCCAACCATGACCTCCTAGATTGATGGAGACGGCAAGCGGTGATGCCCGGCAAAACTTCGGCGCTTTTGAGTTCGATGGTGAACTATTTGGCAATACATCTACGGACACTTCTATCGGGCACCGGATCGCGTCTGGAACCTGAGTTGTTTCTTCAAAACGATACGCGCCGAGTGGATGTCGCCATACAGCTCGCCGGGAGAGCCTTTGATCTGGGCCCAGATGGCGGCGAGGGTGCCGTCGGGGAGTTCGGTCAGGGTGGGATAGCAAATGGACCAGCCACCGACTTTCGCCGGGCGATCGGCGAGGAGTGCGGGCTCGCTCCAGGTCACGCCTTCGTCGCGAGAGGTGCGAAGGTGCAGTGGAAAACGCAGAGGCGTGGGGCCGGGGTTGTAGGTGAGGACGAGTGTGCCATCGCGGGTGCAAAGCAGGTGGGAGGCACTTGAGGTCCCGGTGAGGCCGGTCTTTTCAGGTGCACTCCATGTCTCGCCTTTGTCGGTGCTGATGGAGCGCCAGAGCTGGCCGTCCTTGGTGCGCAGGATCATGTGGACCTTGCCGGACTTCGTCTCCGCGATGGTCGGCTCGCCGCCTTGGCCTTCGGGATTGGCCACTGCACCGAAGCGTGTCCACGTATTGCCACCATCGCGTGATTTCATGACGCCGCCGGCCTTCGTGCCGCGTGTGTGCAGCGGCACGAGCAGCTCGCCGGTGGACAACGTAATACCATTGGAGCGGGTGGTGTGGTTCGGCTGGTGGAGCTTCACCGGCGAGGTCCAAGTCTTCGCCGAGTCGCTGCTGCGGCGGAAGTAGATGTCGATCTGCGGATCGAAGCAGGAGAAAAACAAGAACGTCTCTTTCCCAGCGACGAACAGCGAGGGATCGAAGTCGGCCCTGCCCGCGATGTCCTGCAAGACAGTCGCCTCGCCCCAGGTGCGGCCTTGATCCGATGAAAACGCCTGCACGATGCGTTGCGACTCCGCCCCCTCCGATGGCGACGAGAACCACGCGGTCATCAATCGGCCATCTGGCAGCAGCGCGATGCTCGGCCCGAGATTGTAGCCCGAATGGTTCGCTGGGTCCTTCGGATCGGTGCTCGTGTGTGTGAAGACGACTGTGCGGTCGGTGATCTGGATGGGAGAATCTTCTGCCGCCAGGACAGGCGCGAGGAGAAGCAGATGAAGCGACCGAAAGGAACCGGAGCGGAGCGGAACCGAAGTGCAGCGGAGATAGCCGAAGGCAAATAGCCGACGTAGTTGATTCAAAAAAGGTCGGCAAACAGCCTGCCAAACTGATTTCAAAGAGATGCAGGCAACTGCGAGGGTGTGTTTCATGGCGGAATTCTTTTTTCGCAGGTTTACAAACACGCTAGTGCTTCGACACCGCCGTCATCAGGAACTCGAGCGCCTTGTCCAGCGTGGGCCGCACGCGGGGCTGCCCCCTGTAATTCCCCATGCGCACCACCACGAGATCGTGCGACGGAATGATCCACACGAACTGACCGCCCGCGCCCATCATGCCGTAGGACTCCTTTGGAATCGGCCACGCGCCGTCGCCGTTGATCCAGAACAAGCCGCCGTACACGGGACGCCCGTCGGCCACCCAAGCGGGCGCGAGCGTACTCACGAAGTCGTTGTAGTACTCGGGCAGGATGCGTTCGCCGCCTGGCGTGACGCCGTCGTTCAAGTACAGATTGCCCAGTCGCGCCCAATCGCGGCCCGACATGAATTCGTAGCCCTGCGTGAGGAAATTGCCGAAGGAATCGGTCTCCATCACCATCGTGCGGACGCCGATCTTGTCCCACAGGTTGCGCTGCGGATATGAGAGGTAGTCTTCCTTCAGTTTCTCGGCACCCAGCCGGTTCAGATAGTTGATGAGCACCGGATCGGTGTTGCGGTACCGGCCGACGGTGTTGGGCGGCCACTGCTGCGGACGCGTCGCTGCGTACTTGAAGGCGTTGCCGGCGCCCGTGTAGAGATACATGTGGTCAGGATACGGACCCTTCGGGTCGTAGTCGGGATCGGCGTTGCTGATGATGCACAGGCCGCTCGACATCCGCAGGAGGTCTTGGATCTTGATCGCCTGGCGCGGGTCACCCGCGGTCTGCCATTCCGGGATCGGCGCGGGCTGTTCGAGCGTATAGACACCCTTGTGAATGAGCGTGCCCATAATCGTGGAGGACACGCTCTTGCCCATCGACCAGCTCTCGAGCGGTGTGGACTTGGTGATGCCCTCGCCGTAGCGTTCGCCGATGATGCGGCCTTTGTAGGTCACGACGAAGGCCGTGGTCTCGGCCTCGGGGAGCGAGAACGCAGATTCCACCGCGGCCTTCACCTTGGCCTCGGCCACGCCTTCGGGCAGCGGCGTCGCGGGCAGACGATCCCCCATCGGCCAATCCTGTGAGTCGGCGGGCGGCAGGTTCGGCTTGACCGTCTTCGGCGTGAAGTTGAGCTTGTCGCTGCCTTCCGCATAGGTGATGCAGCCCTGGCTGCCGGTGTAAACCGCCGTGCGCACCGTGCCGTTTGGCAGCGAGACGCTTACCGTCTTCTTCACCTTGTCCACGACGGGCTTGCCCATCTTGGCGCGCGCTTCATAAGGCGCGGTGAAGTAGCCCACATGCTCTGCGGCGAAGGCGATGTCGTAGCCGGTGATGAACACGGCCGAGCACATCGTCTTGGCAAAGCCCGACGCATGGTGCGAGAGCGGGTCGCCGGGCACCAGTTCGTGCGTGGTGGGCAGCTCCAGCGACTTGCCACGGGCAATCAGCTTCTCGCGGGCGGCATCCACGGGGGCCGCCGCGGCAGGAGCGGGTGCGGGCTCCTGCGCCGCCATGCATGTGGCCCCGAGGGCCGCGACCAGAGTGGCGAGTGGGGTAAGCCGCAGGGCTGCGACAAGGGTGATGGTGTGTTTCATGGTGAGCGGGAAAATGGCTATGGGTTGATCCGCTCCACATCGACATACAGCGCTCGCAGAGTCGGCGCGTCGTGGATGTAGAGGAGGCGGCCCGGGCTCACTTCGCGCAACGCGGTGTAGTTGAAACCTCCGGAGTCGGTGATGACGGTGTGATGCGTCCAGGTTTTGCCTTGGTCGGTGCTGAACATGAGATTCGACCCAGGGCGGCCGTAGCTGCATGCGACCACGCCATTGCTCATGACCACCATGTCAGGCGAGACGCTGCCTTCCTCGAGCGTGATGAGCGGGGTCCACGTCTTGCCACCGTCGTGCGACCAGGTTTGCCGCAGCGGCTGAAAAGAGCTGGTTCGCTGAACTGACATCATCTCGCTGGCGGAGAAACGCACCAGGGAGGGCTCCTGACCATCGCCGAAGGTGGAGAAATGGCTCCAAGTCGCGCCGGAATCGGTGGATTTCATGAGATAGCAGGCTCCGACGCCCTTCTTGATCGTCGCGTAAACCACTGCCATGACTTCATGGTTTCCATTGTCGAAAATATCCCGGTCGAAGACGGCGGTCTGCCCGGTTTCCACGGGCAAATGGATGAGGTTCTCAAATGGCGTGAAGGTCTCCGCCTGTGAGTCAAACCGGTAGCTCATACCGATATAGGTGCCAGCCTCATACCTCACATTCCAACGCGACACCCCGAGTATGTGACCGTCCGCCAGTCGCACGTGTGGCTGGGGCGCGAAGGTTTTGAATTGCAGGTCTTTCACCGGCTGCCAAGTCTTGCCAGCATCCTTGGAACGCAGCACGCCATAGGGCTCAAACGCGGCGTCCGGCCCCTGACCGACGCTCAGCATGAGCACGCCCTGGCCCACATCGTAAAGATAAGGGCGGGTGGGCGGAAGTGGCCTGCCCTGCTTTGCGTCTGGCACAGCGATGCCGGTCCCGGGATCGTATGCTCGCACCTGATGACCGCCGTGGCGCGGCTGGTCCCATCCAGGAGTGGGTGGGATCTCCCATGGCTCGCCGACGGTGATCCGCAGTTGCGGTTTGGTTGGCTCACCGGCTCGCTTGCGAAGACCCAGCCGCACCGATTGCCAATGCGCAGCGCCCATCCATCCTGGGGAGGTCGAGCCAAACTGCACGAAGGCTTCCGCATTCTCCGCCTTTTTCCAAAACGCCCCTTCACCGCGAATCATTACCTTCCCATCGGCGGCGATGCTCATGTCGCGATCACGGATAACGAGTTGGTAGGTGTGAAACTGGGTCTTCGCATCGAATAGCGCCACTCGATCATGAAACGTCGCGATCTTTTCCGGCACGAGCAGGAGTCCCTCCTGATGTTTCCCGTCGCTGACGATCAAACCCACCGGCACACCCTGCTGCGCGGGCCACATGGCCGAGCGGCCTTTTCGGGCCGCTACAGACTCCACACGCACCGTGGCTTCGACGACAATCTCAGTGCCCGGCTGTGGCTTCCATGCCGCGCGAAAAGCACCATCAGCAGTCGCCGAATCATCCACGAGATGCAGCGCTCCATTCGCCAGCGCAGCCTTCGCCGCAAGCTCACCGACGGCTTTCCATCCCTGCTCCTGCGGCAGCGATTTCGCATCGTAGTGAACGAGCCAGGTGGTGGGTTCTTCGGCGGCCTTGACTTGGCCGAAAGAGAGGAGAAGCAAGGAAAGGATGAGGAGCGGGTGTTTCATAGGATGTCTATTTTCCGTTGGCGTAGCCTTGGAATCTCGCGTCCAGCGCCTCGGTCTTCGGCTGGCCTTTGGCGAAATAGAAACGGTAGCGCAGAGTGAGGCTGTCGCCTTTTTTGATGGTGTAGTCGCCAGCGCCTGCGGGCTTGTCGGGTTCGAAATCGTGAAGGCCAAAGGGATTCACGGCGAAGAGTCCGTAGTCGCGGGCGTGCCAAGTGGTCGGCGAGCGGAAGTTGCTGGGATGATTGAAAATGACGACGCCGACGGCATTGCCTTTCGGGTCGGGGCCGTAGTAGCAGACCCAGTTCGCGGAGCTGGGCACGGAGATCGCGGATGAAGAGATTCACAAAATCGGCGCGATGCTGCGCCCATTCGAGAAACTCGGGCGAGCCGGTGCGCATCTGGCGCGGATCGGCGTGACCTGCTTTCAACCACGGGTCGAGGATCTGCGGATGATAGCGTGCGATGGGCGGCTGGCGGCAGAAGTCGAGGCAGAGGCCATGCGCACCGATCTTCGCGACCTCCAGCAGCACGGCGATGCGCTCGGCGCGATACTCGGGAATGGCAAAGCTGACCTTGGTGCCATCCACCTGACCACCGCGATGCCTCTCCATCCACTCGGGATGAGCGGCGATGTATTGGGAGCGCAAACCACCGCCGAGTGAGTCGCCATAGTGACGGTTCATGCCGAGCCGACCGTAGATGACCATGTTGTTCTTCTCCGCAAAGGCCAGCGCAGCACGCAGCGAGCACTCCTGGCGAAACGAATCGCCGATGACCTTTGTTTCCGGTCGTGTATCGCCTGCATACATCGAGGAGGTGGGCAGTGCGCTGTGGTAGTCGAGCGTGCTGCGCCCGAGCGCCCACATCACATGGCGAATGCCATGATCAAGATGCGCTTGCAGGCAGTCCGCCGAGTCGTGACCGCTCGTTTGTTGCTTCTCATAGAGCCACTGCCACAGCTCGGCGATGCCCCAGACCGTCTTCTTGTTCGATTCGGTTGCAGAGAGCGCCGTAGCCGCGAGTGCGGTGGCGCTGGAGGAGATGAAGTGTCGGCGGTTCATGGCTTCAGGGGTGCTTCAGCCCAGCGGCGGCGATGAAGAGTGAGAATGGATGGCTCATGAGGAATGATTATTTCTTCAAGACGATACGCGCTGAGTGAATGTCACCATACAGCTCGCCGGGCGAGCCTTTGATCTGTGCCCAGATGGCGATCAGTTTGGCGTCACTATTAATGCGATGTCGGGTGGTGGTTGGATAGGTCATGAATGATGCGAG
>JBIKYB010000251.1:0-7484 GCA_044355475.1 Prosthecobacter sp. | reverse complement strand
CTATGAAAAGCACCTCGCGCTCGACACCGCACGGCGCGTGGAGCAATTGCTCAAGCAGCAGGGATTAAAAGTCATCATGTCCCGCAGCCGTGATGTATTCATTCCGCTGCAAGACCGTTCTGCTTTGGGCAACAGTCGTCGGAACGCAATCTTCGTCAGCATTCACTACAACTACAACCGCGGCGGCAGCGGTGCAGGCGCTGAGACCTACTACCACTTTTCCTCCAGCTACATGCTGGCGGCTTACATTCAGGCATATCTCGTTCAGCGCACCAGCATGACCAATCGCGGGGTGAAGAGCGCTGGCTTCCACGTCATCCGCGCCACTTCGAAAAATCCCGCCGTGCTGGTGGAATGCGGCTTCGTCAGCAACTCGACCGAACGTGCTCGCATGATGACCGGTGAATATCGCAAACGCATCGCCGAGGGCATTGCGCAGGGCATCATCGCCTATCGGAAATCAAAGTGAGTCGGCAGTTCAGCCGACGGGGGATTCAGCGCCTTTGACCACTTGAACCACCTCTGGTGCTGGGGTGCGGCGATCACTCCAGGCGAGAAACAGTCCGTAAACCAGCAGCGCCCCCTGGCTGAGCCAGTAGCCATAAATCTTCGGCCAGATGCCATCGGTGAAGCCATAGGCATGCAGACCGACACCGAGCTGGTTCACGCCGAACCAGGAGAAGATCACGATGCAGCCGAGGATGAGATTGCAGCAGTGCAGGCCGATCTCGCGGATGTAACCACCCAGGCGGGCGTGCAGGATGACTAGGCACATCAGGACGATCATGAGCGCACCGTTTTCCTTCGGGTCCCAGCCCCAGAAGCGGCCCCAACTGTAATTTGCCCAAATCCCGCCCAGCACCGTGCCCACGAGCGAGAGAAACAAGCCTGCGGCGATGAACCCATAGGCCACGCGGGTGAGGAAGCGGCCTTCGTCCGACTTCGGCCCCACTTTTCCAAGGAGACGCTGCACGAAGTAAATCATCGAGATCAGCGCGGCTACCATGCAGGCGGCGTAGCCAAGGTTGATGAGCGGAACGTGTGTGGAGAGCCAAAAATTCGTGATGAGCACGGCCTGCAACTGCTGGAGTGTGTCTGTGGCTTCGGAGGCCTCAAATTGAATGGCCAGGAACATGCAGGCCGTGCCACCCACAGCGGCCACGAGCAGCCCGAGGCCGCGTTTCGTGATCCATTCGGCGATGAGGCCAAACAGGGCCACCGAAGCACCGATGAAGAGAATCGTCTCATACAGCGTGGTGATCGGCGGGCGCTGCATGATGATACAACGGATCACCACTCCCACCACGGACAGCACCGTGGCCGTTCCTAGCAGCAACCAGGCGCTGAACTTGGCGATTTTGTCAAAACGCGATCCGGGCGAGATCCACGTTAGGGCCACGGCAATGAAGCCGACGAGGAAAATCCACTGCGAGTAGAAAAAGTAGTCCGCCTTCATCGAATGCCGCTCCAGAGCGATGAATTGCGCCTCTCCACGTTGTTTGGCCGCATATTGAATTTTGGTCAGGAGTGCTTTTGAAGCCGCTTTGAACTTCACGGCATCCGGCAGCGCCAGATAAACCTCTTCATACATCGCCAGCCAGGCAAGCTGCTCCTCTGGAACTTCTTTTTCGCCATTGATCGCGCTGAAGGTGATCTCACCCGGACCATGCCAGACGTCATCTGCTTTGGGGGCAGGTGGAAAAATGCGGAGCTGCTGCTCGGCATTGCCGCTCATCATCGCACCAAGCGCTCCTTTGCCGAATTCGCGGAACCAAGGGATCTGCATGGGGGGCCCGCCACTGGTGCGCACGGCGTTGGCGAGGACGTTGAGGCTCTTGGATAAACGAATGGGCTGCTCAATGCCAGCAGGCAGCCCTTCCGGCTTGGCACCGACGGGCGAGCGGATGAAATCGAAGTGGCCGGTGATCATCTCGTAGTCGAGGAAGTTCGCGGCAAGCTGGACGATCATGCGCTGCTCCGGCGTCTGCTTCTTGGCCGGGATTTCGCGATACTCGGCCATCTTTTCCATGAGCGTCTGCCTAGCAGGCTCGATCTCAGTGAAGCTGTATTGATCCCGTTTCGCTTTGGCTTTCAGCCCGAGTTCTTCGATGGCGGAGGAGTTGTCCACTTTGAACAAAGGCACCGTTTTGGCGATGTCGGGCCGGAACCAGCTCATCAGCAGCCATTCGGTGGCGCTCAGCTTTACGGGCTTGTCACCTTCCTTGGTGATCGGCTTTTGCGTGGCGGGATCAACAAGCGGTTTGCCACCGTCCATCTCGCCGTTGTCGGTCAGCCAGATGCTGCGGCGTGCGCGGAAACGCAGCAGGCGGTAGCTGGCGACGTTTTCGAGCGGCTTGATACGCCCCGACTCCTGCACGGGGATCGAAGCGAAGGTTTCGACGACATCCTTGTCGCGAAAAAGATCAAGCGGCGGCAGTTCGGCGGCGGGAGCGAGGCCGGTGATCGCGAACAGCGAGAAAAGGGCGAGGCGGAGGGTTTTCATGGCATTCAGCGAGTTTGACAGATTATAGCAGCTTCCACATCGCGAGGGCGAAGGCGGCGTTGAAGGCGAAGATGAGGCCCAGGGAGAACTTCCACGGCTCCACCTTGATAAAACGGGCCAGCATCATGAGAAAGTGCAGTAGCAGCCCCTCGGCGACGATGATGCAGGAGATTAGTGGCCAGTGATCGGACGGATTTTCGACAATCTGGAAGCCGGAACGCTTCACACCGCTGCCGCTGCGCGCGCCGTCGTCAAAAGTCTGCTGGAAGACGGCGTAACCTTCGCTACGCACCGGCTCGTTCATGGTGATGACTCGCTTTTCTTCGTGATCGCCCGTGATCTTCGTGACCTTGCTGGTAAAGCGACGCGCCCTTTCGGTTCCCGGATGTTTTTCCTGCTCTGTCTCGTCGAGACGAATGGCAAACGGCAGCTTGTAAGAGCGGTGGTCGAGCGAGATGAGGTATTTGTCGGCACCCACGGTGACGGTCCAAGGCGCGGCGGCGAACTCCCATAGGATGCCCTTCTGCTCATCGCCGGATTTTTTATCCTTCACAATGGCGATGCAGGCGCTGGCGAGTTGTTCATCCGGCAAGGCGGCTCCAGCATCATCGAGCGTGGTGACTTCCTGGATGTAGTAGCCGTCCACCGCGTCGGTTCGACCGCTGGTGTCACGCTTTGGCTGCGCATGCTGCTTCCAGTTCGTGATCATGAGGTCAAACGGCAGACTTTCATGCGTGAAGGTGCGGCCTTTGCCCGCAGCGAGGTCACGGTATTTGTCATCGCCGATCACCAGCACGCTGCGCTTGGCCTTTTCATCCGTCTGCACCTTCTCGATCTCGATCACACGCTCGTGGAAGCTGCGGAACTCATCGCTCGTCTTCCCTTCCGCGAGTTCCAGGCTGCCTTCCTTGGCAAAGTGGTAGCTCACTGCGCCTGCAGCGATCATGAACAGAATGGCGAAGTGCGAAATGATCACGCCGATGGTCTTCGGCGACTTGCGAATGCGCACGATGCCTCCCAGCAGCAGGTTCACGAACAAGATCGCCATCAACGTGTAGCCGCCCGGAACGATATAAAGCGGCAGAGTGATGTTGCCGATGTCCCAGTAACCGTTGAAGGCCAGCGCACGCCAGCAGGCTCCAATGTCGATGCGATCGATGAAGAACGACTCAAAGTAACGCGCCTGGCTGGCCACCAAGCCGTACTCCGCCTGCTCCAGCGTGCCAAGAAAGGTGATGAGCAGCAGTCCGGTCAGCGTGAACGTGGCAAGACCGAAGCTGGTGAGGAAGGCGAAAACTTTCGCGAAGAGAGATTTTGGGGGAGGTGACACGGTGGGAATAGCGTGAGCGGACAATGACGAAATCAGAATGGCGAATGACGAATGAATGACGAAGCCCGAATGACGAACGCGAGCCATTCGGGCTTCGTCATTGGATATTGATTCGTCATTCTGATTTCGGATTTCGTCATTGCTGCGGCAGATTCGGTTTGATCGACTGGCAGAAGGCGTCAAACGCGGCGGCGTTTTGATCCACGAGCGCCTTGGGTCCGGTAAGTTTGACGAAGATCGTGGCTTGTTCCGCGCTGTGGATGAGACCCAGCATGCTGTAGCCGGTTTGGGCCTGCTCGGCACCGAAGGCTTTGAAGTCGCCGTCGAAAGCCACGAAGGTGGCATCACGGTTGAAAAAGGGCTTTTTCGGCAGCTTGCTGATTTCGTCGGCGGTGTAGGCGGGCTGGCCCATCTGCGTGCGCCAGCGGTTCACATTGGCCTCCAGGCCACCGGCTGGGCCGGGCATCAGCGAAATGTAGCACTCCCCTTCTTGATTGGGTCCGAAGCGCAGGTCGAGCAGGCGCATGCCCATCGGATCTTGCTTGGAAGATTCACTCCAGCCTTCGGGAACCGTCCAAGTGAGCAGCTCACGGAAATTCGGGCGCTGCTGCGACTCTTCCTTGGCATCGTCAAAGAAGCGCGTGGCGCTGGGTATATCGACGGTTGGCTTCGGCGCGTGACTGGAAACCTCCCGTGTCTCGGTGATGGACTCACGCTCACCGAGGCGGTCGCAGGAAGCTGTGAAAAGGCCGCACGCGATGGCCGCGCAGCATGACAGGGGTTGTTTCATCGTGGGGGAACGCATGAGGGGGCAGGATGTTTAGCAGCATCCGTTGGGAATGACGAATGCGGAATGTCGAATGACGCACCCGGAAGATACGAAGCTCGACGACAGTCGTCTGCGACGACTCATTCGTCAGTCGTCATTCTGAATGCGTCATTCGGATTTTTTACTCACGAACCCTTATGGTCCGTGTGACAGGCCTTGCAGTTCACGGCAGCTTTGAAAGCAGCGATGCCCGTGGCATCCTTGGCCTGGATTTTCTTCACGGAGCCGATGAGTGCTTGGCATTTAGCGACCCAGGCGGCTTTGTCGCCCTTAGGCGGCGTGGCGGCGCACATGTCCTGATAGACCTTTAGTATGGTGGCGAGATCAGGGTCGGTTGCAGTGCCTCCGGCGACTTTTTTGCAAAGGGCGTCGTCAGGCTTGTGGTACTGCTTCATGGCCGTTTTGATGACATCACTGCCAGCAGCGGGTTTCGCGGCTGGAGCGGCCTTGGGATCGGCTTTCTTGGGATCATCCTTCTTCGCAGGCGCTGGAGGCGGTGCTGGCGGGGCGGGTGGAGGGGCGGTCAGTTTGGCGATTTCGGCTTCGCTGAGTCCGACGTTCACTTTGAGGCCGGGAACCTGGGATTCGAGAGCTTTGGCCCCGTTTTGCGTCACGCCGGTCTGCCAGACGAAAAGTTTCTTGAGTCCCTTCGCTGCCGCCAGCTTGGCAATGCCACCATCGGTGGTCTTGGTGCCGTAGAGGTTGAGGTATTCGAGTTTTTGCAGCGCTCCGAGCTTGGCGAGGCCCGCATCGCTGATCTTGGTGTTTTCGAGGTGAAGGCGCTCCAGATTGACCATTTTCACCAGCGTGTCAGTGCCAGCGTCGGTGATCTGGCTGCGAGCAAGATCGACCCACAAGACGTGTTGGGCGATGGGGGCCAGAAGGGCGAGCTCTTTGTCGCCAAATTTGTCTGCGGCGTTGATGACGCCGAGGCGGAGCTGCTCGGTGTCCTGCGCCAGCGGCATGAGGGAGGCGTTGAGTGCCTGCATCTTGGCGGTGATCTCGGCGACCAGCTTTTTCTCGGCTTCGGAAAGCGCGGCGGGCTTTGGCTTCTCGACCTTGGCCGGAGCGGCAACTTTGGGCAGACCTTTGGCAAGCAGCACCGCGAGAGCGCCCTCAACTTCGGCTGTGGGCTTTGTGGCAGCCACGGTGGCAGTGTCCGAAGCTCCGGTTTCGATCCACCATTTCAGGATGGCGACTTCTTCCTTGGTGAGTTGCGGCTCATCACTCGGCGGCATGTGCTCATCGTCATCGGTAGGGAGGTTTGCGCGGACGAGCATGAGGCTGTCTTTGCTGTTCTTGGCAATGACGGTCGTCGCGCCATCGCCGCCACCTTTCATGATGGCTGCGTAGTCGTGGAGCTGAAGCTTGCCCTTCTTCTTTTCTTCACCATGGCAGCTCACACACTTCGCCTGCATGATTGGGGCGATGACGTCGCGATAAACGACGGCCTTGGCAGCGATGGCGGCGTCCAGTTTGCCACTGGCGGCAGGCGGGGCGGGTTTGACGGCGGCTGGGGCCGGAGTGGCAGGCTTGGCCGCAGCGGGGGCGGCTGCCGCAGGCGCAGCAGCAACCACGGCGATGGGTTTGGCGTCATCTTCGGCCGTCCAGCCGTTGTTGATGTGCGTTTTGGGTAGCTTGGCCTTCAAAGCGGCCACACCAGCCTTGGTGACACCACTTTGCCAAAGATAGAGCGCCTTCAGTTTGCCGAGAGCGGCCAGTTTCGCGACGCCAGCGTCGGTGACCTTGGTGCTGTAGAGATTCAGATACTCCAGCTCGGCGAGGCCTTTAAGATGATCGAGGCCCGCGTCACCGATGCTCGTGCCTTCGAGATGCAGTTCCTTGAGGTTCTTCATCGCAGCGACTTTGGCGAGGCCAGCGTCGGTCACTTTGCTGCGGGCGATGTCGAGAGAGGCGATTTTGTCGGCGATGGGAGCGATGGCATCTAGACCGGCGTCTGTGAACTCCTTCGCTACATTCAGCGCGGTGAAGCGGTATGCTTTCGCATCAGCGGCGATGGGCAT
The DNA here is from genome assembly GCA_044355475.1 of Prosthecobacter sp. Classification (GTDB taxonomy): domain Bacteria; phylum Verrucomicrobiota; class Verrucomicrobiia; order Verrucomicrobiales; family Verrucomicrobiaceae; genus Prosthecobacter. The sequence goes on along the minus strand of JBIKYB010000251.1, from coordinate 798 downwards.
GAGCGAAGCACCGGTGGCGTTCACTTGCTTCATCGCGGCCTCAACGGCGGGATCGGCGGCTTTTTTGTCATCGGCGGCATGCGCGGTGAAGGCGAGTGCCAGGGCGAGGATGAGGGAGGTTGGTTTCATGAAAACAGAGCTGGGGGGCGGTATTTTGAACAAGGCAATTAAAGGAGCAACTTGGACTAACCTTTCACAATCGCCTCGGCGGCTGCCTTGATGTCGGCTGGAATGACACTGAGGTCCACTTTTTGGTTGTTGCTGGCACCTTGCTCAATCCACCACTTCAAAAGGGCGACTTCTTCCTTCGTGAGCTGATCCTTGCCCTCGGGAGGCATGTGCATGTCCTCGTCCTCGGCAGAAGTCACAAGCTGGTAGGTGAGACTGTCGGCAGGCTTGCCTGCGACGATGTTGTTTTTCTTCTCAGCACTGTTTTCGCCACCGGCCATGGTGAACTCGAAGGTGTCGAGCCGCAGCTCGCCTTTTTGCTTCTCCTCGCCGTGGCACTTGTTGCACTTCGCCTCGAAGATCGGGAGAATGATGTGCTGGAAGACGAGCTTATCCTCGCTGGCAGCCGGGGCGGGCGTGGCAGGAGTTGGAGTGGGAGCGGTTTCGACGGCCTTCGGAGGCTCTGGTGCCTTTTCCTCGGTCTTTTCCGGCTTGGGCTCCTCCACAAAGCTGAGCATCCACTTTTCCATGCTGATCATCTGGCTCTTGATCGGCTCCGGGGCGTGCTGGGTGAGGAATTTGCTGCCGTGGCTCATGTTACCTCCGAAATGGGCACCGAGGCCCATGACG
>JBIKYB010000250.1:0-7512 GCA_044355475.1 Prosthecobacter sp. | reverse complement strand
CCGACCCCTGGACCGCGCTGCGCCGAGTGACGCATCTGGGCATCGTCTCCCACCAAGACGACCTCGAAATCGCCGCGTATCACGGCATCACCGAGTGTTTCAAGATGGAGGACCAATGGTTCGGCGGCGTGGTGGTCACCGATGGTGCCGGCAGCCCACGCAAAGGTCCGTATGAGAAGTACACGGACGAGGAGATGCAGAAAGTGCGCCTCATCGAGCAGCGCAAGGCGGCCTATGTCGGCGAGTACAGCATCATGGTGCAGCTCGGCTACCCGAGCGAGGACATCAAAAAGCCGAAGCACGCGCCTGCGGTGGAGGATCTGCGTTTCATCCTCGAACACGCGCAGCCGAAGATCCTGTATCTTCACAACCCCTGCGACCGGCATGACACGCATGTGGCCACCTTCCTGCGCTGCCTGGAGGCCATCCGTGAGCTGCCGCCTGAGATGCGCCCGGAGAAAGTCTATGGCTGCGAAGTCTGGCGAAAGCTCGACTGGCTGCTTTCCGAGGACAAGGTGATGCTCTGGGTGGACAAGCACCCGCACATGCTGCGCCCGCTTCTCGGCGTGTTTGACTCACAAATCAGCGGCGGTAAACGCTATGACCTAGCCGAGGAAGGCCTGCGCCATGCCAACGCGACCTACTTTGACTCCCACACCACGGACAAGACAAGCCTGCTGACCTTCGCGATGGATCTGACACCACTCACGAAAGATGACAGCCTCTGCCCAGTCGAATACTCCGTGAACTATGTGAAGCGCCTCGAAGGTGATGTGCGTGACCGCGTGAAGAAGTTCATGTGACTCTCGTAGCGGCGGGCGTCGGCATGCCGTTGTGCTGAGCGCCCGCATCGGAAGACTCACGTCTTCTCCTACGCCGACGATCAACAAAAATGCCAGCCGGAGCGACCGGCTGGCATTTTGAATCTGGGATCGAGTCGTGGCAGGAAATTATTCCGCGAGCTTGGCGCTCTTGATGATGATCGGCTCGACCGGCACGTCGCCGTGCTGACCTTTGCGACCGGTGGCCACGGCGGCCATCGCATCGACGACTTCCTGGCCTTTGCTCACCTTGCCGAACACGCAGTAGCCCCAGCCATCCTGTCCTGGATAGTCGAGGAAGCTGTTGTCCTTGAGATTGATGAAGAACTGGGAGCTGGCGCTGTGCGGATTGGGCGTGCGGGCCATGGCGATGCTGCCCTTGACGTTCTTGAGGCCGTTTTTGGCTTCGTTCTCAATATTGGCGTCGGTTTCCTTCTGCTGCATGTCAGGGGTGAAGCCGCCGCCCTGCACCATGAAGTCAGGAATCACACGGTGGAAGATTAGGCCGTCGTAGTGGCCTTTTTTCACATATTTGACGAAGTTGGCGACGCTGATCGGGGCCTTGGCGGCGTCGAGTTCGAGTTCGATGGTCCCTTTGGAGGTCTCCATCACGATTTTCACAGGTTTTGCGTCACTCACAGTTTGGGCGGGGGTTGTGCCGGTCAGAGCAGCAAACGAGAGTACGAAGGCGGCCAGAGTCGGGGCGATTGATTTCATAGTGGGTTGGTAAGGGCGGCGAATGAGCCACGAAGCCCTTGATTTGCAATGGTCAAAATCGCCTCAAGCGAGAAGCGGTTCCACGCGCTCGCGGATCAGCGCCACCAGTTCCGGGTCCATGAACGGGTAATCGTCCGGGATGTCGAGCACCTCGACCCGCAGGTCGTGGAAGAGGTCTGGGAACTGCTCCCGAAGCCGCTGTTTGTGCTCATGCTCCATGACGAGCACCTGATCGGCCCAAAGCAGCAGCTTTTCGGAAACACGCCGCCGCGCCGAAGCGCTGACGCCAGCGCTGCGGACCTCCACACGCGGGTCATTTTGATATACCGCCTCCGCCGTCGGGCTGCGCCATTGATTGCGGGAGCAGAGGAACAGGAGCTTCATTTTGATCCGATATCCGCTTCAAACGGACGCCAATCGAATTCGATGTCGTCTGCTTCAATCAGCCAACGACCTCCGCGGCCCATTCAATTTCGTGGAGAAGACTGCCACGCTCAGAAAGACGAAACTCATCGTAGAGCCAGTCTCCCATTCCATGGGTGCAATCTGAAGACTGGATGCTATAGCCAAACAGACGAGGATAACGAAGGTGAAGCATTCCATCGTGATAAGCACCGAGCAGTTTTACTTCGAGGCTGCAATATCGAGGTGTTTCCCCGCCAGGGTCTGATTCAATGATCCGGCACTCCTCCAGCCATGCGTCGTGTGGACAAGCATGAACTGTGAAGTCATACCAATCTACGGAATCAAGCAGCTTCAATGCTCCTGGTGGCAGTCGATCCCGAACCGAATCGATATAGCAACGGTATTCGTCCCACGATCTTTGGAACACCTCGAAGGAATCTTTTCCACTCGATGCCCAGTCTGAACGCAGGATGAAAGCCATAGATAGATGCACCTCACTTTCTCACCAGCAGTGACTTCCCAGTCATCTCCGCAGACTTCGCCACGCCGAGCATATCCAGCAAGGTCGGGGCGATGTCGGCGAGTTTGCCGTTGGCGACGGTGACGCTTGCTGAGTCAGCGGCGACGTAGATGCCGTGGACTAGATTCGTCGTGTGGGCGGTGTGCGGGGAGCCGTCAGCGTTGCGCATTTGCTCGCAGTTGCCGTGGTCGGCGGTGATGAAGAGCTTGCCGCCGAGTTCGAGCACCTTCTCGACGATCATGCGCACGCCGAGGTCGATGGTCTCACAGGCATGGACGCCAGCTTCGACGACGCCGGTGTGGCCGACCATGTCGGGGTTGGCGTAGTTCATGATGACGAGGTCGTATTTCTCCAAGCGACGCAGCACTTCAAAGGTGAGGTCGGGGGCGCTCATCTGCGGCTTTTTGTCGTAAGTGGGCACTTCTTTGGGCGAAATGGCGAGGTAGCGATCTTCGCCCACGTTCGGCTCCTCGACGCCACTGTTGAAGAAGAAGGTGACGTGAGGGTATTTCTCGGTCTCGGCGGCGCGGAGCTGGGTCAAACCGGCGGCGGCGACGACTTGGCCGAGGTTGTTGTTCAGGGTCTCGGTGCCGAAGATAACCTTCGCGCCGAGGTCGGTGTAGGTGGCGTCGTATTCGGTGAGGGTGAAGTAGCCGGTCTTCGGCGTGACTTCGCGGTCGAAACCGGAGAAGTCTGGCTTCAAGAAGGCCTCGCTGAGCTGGCGGGCGCGGTCGGCGCGGAAGTTGAACCAGAGGATGACATCGCCATCGCGGATACGTTGTTCGTTGGCGTTGCTGAAGATCATGGGCTGCATGAACTCATCGCCACGCGGGTCGCTCGGATACGCGGCCTGCACGGCGGCGCTCGGCGTGTCGCTGCGGACTTCGCCACGACCGAGGACGATGGCGTCCCAGGCGAGCTTGTTGCGCTCCCAGCGTGTGTCGCGATCCATGGCGTAGTAACGACCGATGACGGTGGCGATGTTGGCACCGCTGGGCTTCAAATCGGCCTCAAGCTTGGCAAGGTAAGCAGCGCCACCTTTAGGCGAGGTATCGCGGCCGTCGGTAATGGCGTGGACCATGAGATCTTCGACACCTGCGGCCTTGGCGGCATTGCAAAGCGCGGCGAGGTGATCCTGGTGGGAATGCACGCCGCCATCGCTGATGAGGCCGAGGAAGTGGAGGCGCTTGCCTTTGGCCTGCTGGAAGGCTTTGACGAGCACAGGCATGTTGGCGAGTTCGCCATCGCGGATGCTTTTGTTGATGCGGGTGAGGTCTTGATACACCACACGACCGGCGCCTAGGTTGAGGTGGCCTACTTCGCTATTGCCCATCTGGCCGTCTGGCAGGCCCACGTCCTCGCCGCTGGCGCTGACGGTGCCGCGGGGATAGGTGGCGTAGAGGTGATCGTGGAAAGGGGTCTTCGCCAGCAGGGTGGCGTCGCCATTGGCGGCGGCTTGATCTTTACCACCGGGGTTGATGCCCCAGCCGTCGCGGATGATGAGAACTACAGGTTTTTTGGTCATGGAGTGGGTGGTCAATGGGTCAAATTCGCTTCGCGGTCAAGGCGGCTGCGCCGTCAAAACGGCTCGAGAAGCACTCTTTTGACCACCTTGCCCTCTAGTTGACGAATTCCGCCCCCCTCCGTCATGTCTTCTCCGCCCGCGTCAGAATGTTTGCGCTTCTGGCCGACTCGGACTATAAAAAGTAGCCTTTTACCGATTTACGCCGTCACTCTCGTCATGATCCCCGGACTGTACACTAAAACCACCCAGGCCGCGATTTTCACGTTCGTGGTCGCGCTTTGCGGCGCTTCGTTCCACACGGCACATGCCGAGGACAAGCCTGGATTCTTCAAGAAACTCTTCGGCGGCGGCAAGGAGGAAGCGCCTCCCGCACCAGAGCCCAAACCCGCCCCGACGCCATTTCCCGCCAAAAAGCCAGCCGTGGTCAAAAAATCCACGCCCAAGCCCTCCACGGAAACCGGCAAGCCACCGCGCGTGATCATCACCACGACCAAACCGGGCGGCGGCACGAAAAAAGTAGAGCTTGGCAAATCCTCGACCTCTCCCAGCACGGCCAAAACGACCAGCAAGCCCGCTCCGGCCATCACCCCACCGGAACCGCCGAAAGATGTGACCTCCACCGCGAAGCGTGGAGAGGGTGAGTTCAAGCCCGACGACGACGGACAGCCCTCCACCCTGCGTTCTGAGGCCGTGGCCGTGCTTCCCGCAAATGGTGGCTGGGAGATCGTCAAAATTGGCGGTCGCGATTATGTTTCAGCGGAGAGCATCCGTAATTTCTACAACCCACTCTACGGCTTCTCCACCTTCCGCCTAAACGGCAATAGTCTCCAAATCGGCTCCTCCAAGCTCGTGCTTAACGCGCGGATCGGCTCGCAGGACCTGCTGATCAACAACATCAAGTTCATCCTCAGCTTCCCGGTACAGTCCCACAACGGCAAGGTGCTCTTCTCCCGTCTCGATCTGTGCAAGCTCATCGACCCGGTGCTCTGCCCTAGCCACATCCAGAACGCCGAGTATTTCGACACCGTGGTGCTCGACGCCGGCCATGGAGGGCATGATGCCGGAGCGCGTGGTGTTTACGGCTATGAAAAAGACTTTGCGCTCAAAATGGCCATGACCCTGCGCACGGCGCTCATGCAGCGAGGGTTCAAGGTCATCCTGACGCGGGCCAACGACACCTTCCTCACCCTCGGTGGTCGTGTCGCCATCGCGAACCAGACGCCTAAAAGCATCTTCATCAGTCTGCACTTCAATTCTGGCGGGGCCGCCGCCAGCGGCATCGAGACTTGGGCGCTCACTCCACAGAGCGCCGCCGCCACCATCTCACGAGGCGGCGGCTACAACGTCAACGGCGTCACTGGCAACAAGCAGGACTCCGCGAACATCGCACTTGCCACCGCCGTGCATGCGAACGTCATCAGCCGTTTCAAGTTCATCGATCGCGGCATCAAGCGCGCCCAGTGGAGCGTGCTGACCGGCTGCAAACGCCCAGGCATCCTGTTTGAAGGTGGTTTTGTCTCCAACGCCAAGGAATGCCTCCTCGTGGCCTCCGACTCCTACCGCCAGCAGGTTTCCGCCGCCATCGGCGATGCCGTGGTGAACTATCGCAAGGCGCTCGAAACCGCGATGGCAAAACGCTGAGCCAGGAACGGGGCCATCTTGGCCCCGGTATGAGGACGAGAGATCAGGATGATCCCCCTCCTGAACGCAACTCCGCCTCCAGCAATGCAGGAAGCAGCGCCGTGTCGGCCAGCGTGAACTCAGCGGCCACTTTCGGCGCATGGTGGCTCAGAATGCGGACCGTGTGCGGCACACCGGCGTTGACGGCCATCTGGATGTCGCGGTCGTGGTCACCCACGAGCCAGCTTCGCGTCAAATCGAGACCGTGCTCCTGTTGAGCGCGGAAGATCATTTCGGGACTCGGTTTGCGGCAGGTGCAGGTGCCGGAGAGATGGGTGCAGGCATAGATACCGTCGAAGGTGGCAGCATGCCTGGCCAGTTCCGCCTGCATCATGCCATGAATGTCATCCAACCCGGCCTGCGTCATGAGACCTTTGCCCACGCCTTGCTGGCTGGTGACGAGGATCGTGGCAAAACCCCGCGCCTTACACAGCGCCAATGCCGCGATGGATCCGGGCGCGAAATGAAAGTCCTCCACACGAAGCACATAGCCATCTCCCGGCGAGAGATTGACGACGCCATCACGATCAAAGAAAACAGCGGGGCGGGAAGCAGGGGCGTCAGGCATGTGGCTCACGCATAGCCGGGTGTCGGCATCAGGAAACACATCTTTGCAGACTTCAGTTTGGAGATCATGTGGTAGGGCCTTGAAACAACTCGGCCCGGAGGAACCCAACCAAAATTCCTCCGGGCCTTTAGGTGACCGGAGAGTCCCCAACCATGAAGCGACTCTCCAGCTCGTTGTGTGTTTCCCCTGGGCGAACCCAGGAAAATTGTTTGTGTGGCTTGCGCCTCCCAACCGAGTCTTGAAAGAGCAGCCAGCGGGCCAACTTTGGCAGCGAATTTCAGAATTTTTGCCCTGCGGCTAAAAAAATGCAGCCATCCTGCTCTCTAATGAGAAATTCATGAGGGTTGCGCACACCTCACTTGGGCAGCACGCGCACGATGAAGGCTTTCTTCTCACCGAAATACTTCGCGGCAATGCGCTGGATCTCCTTGGAGCTGATGTCGGCCATGATGCCGGGCAGTTTTTGGAAGTGATCCCAACCGAGGCCGTTGAGCTCGTTCCAAGCCAGCGTGTCCGCCATGCCAGGATTACCCTGCTGCGCCCGCAGCCAGGAGCTGCGCCAAGTCACACGCGCACGGTCGATCTCGTCAGGATGCAGACCATTGGCGGCGAGGTCGTTGATTTGCGCCATGAGTTCTTGCTCGGCGAGCTTCACCTTCTTGGGATCGGTGCCGACGTAGAAGTAGAACGCGCCCGCGCCCATGGCGGCGAAGTTTTGCGCACCGACGTAATAGGCGAGGCCTAGTTCTTCGCGGATGCGGTTGAACAAACGGCTGCCCATGTCGCTGCAGGCCTCGTCGATGAGATTGAGCGCATGCACATCACGATCTTCAAGCCCCACCGTGCGGAAACCGACGACGATGACGGCCTGCTCTTTGTCGAGATGCTCCGTCCACGCGGCAGGTTTGGCGCTGGCGTGATAGGTGCGACTGTGGGTGCTGTGACGCGGGCCTTTGGGCAGCTTGGCGAAGACTTTTTCGACCTCTTTTTTGATCTCGGCGGCCTTCACATCGCCAAAGACGGAGACGACACCGTTGTGAGTGGTGAGGCTGACGCGCAGCATGTCGCGGCAGTCGCCGAGCTTGAGGTTCGTGATGGTTTGTTCCGTGCCGAGCGCGGTGCGGTGGAAAGGTTGCCCAGCGAAGATCTCGCGGCGCGCCTTGCGCATCGCGACGGTGAGCGGGTCTTCCTGTTCTTCGAGGATGTTGGCGATCTGGCGCTTCTTCACATCCGCTAGGCTGGCCTGCGGCAGCGTGGGATTGAGAATGAGATCGGC
>JBIKYB010000249.1:0-7523 GCA_044355475.1 Prosthecobacter sp. | reverse complement strand
TACCTCAAAATCACTGAAGAAACCTGGCTTGAGGCCGTGGCATCTGGTGCACTTTTGAAAAACGACTCTTGTCTGCTGGTGTTTCCCCTGGGGGAGCCGTGGCGCGCCCGACTTTTCCTTAGCAAAGGCATTCATGACCAGACATCTCCGGCCTTTCTCAATGAAACTCTTCAGGCATGCTTGCAGGAGGCTTTTCAGAGCAGCGAGGAACATGACCAGCTCAAACGATATGCCATTCATCTCTCCACCCGCTTGTTTTGGCTGCAAAAAGCCCTCGGTGGACGCGCTCCTGCCATAGGAAACTCCGAACTTGCGGAAGTTCTGGCCGAAAAGACGAGCGATTCTCGTGTGACCAGCGTCGGCCTGCCCGTCGGCTCAGTGTGGCCCCTCTTTGCCGTGCTTTTTGGACTCGGCTTCACCCTCAAACTTGCTCTTCGGTTCCGTCATTATCGGCAGACCCTGCAACGGAATCGGGTCTGGATTCTCGCGGAACCCGAAACACTGCCCCGGCTTGGTGGTGCCTTTGCCGGCGGCGGCGGCGGAATGATTCGATATTGATGATCCTTATCTCTCTCAGAAACCTCTGTCGATATGACTTTTAGAACTTCAATTTGTCAAAAACTCATCTTTGAGTGATAATTGCCGGAATTGCCCATAAAATCTGCAAGGATGAACCCACAAACGCTTCAGTTCCAATGTGATTTTTGTCACACCGTGCTGACAGTGCCAGCTCAGATGGCTGGTATCTCGGGTCCATGTCCGCAGTGTGGTCAGACAGTCACATCTCCCCAGCACGCAGCCCCCCCGCCTGTCAGTGCCGCGCCGCAGTGGCCCCCGGCGCCCGCACAACTACCTGTCTGGCAGCCTCCTCAAGCGACACCACCTCCGCAGGTATCGCCAATAGCCGGAACTCCGGAAGGCAGCTTTGGCGGCGCAGTCGCTGCTTCTGGCCTGCCACCCAAACGTGCTCCCGGTCAACCACCACTGACGGCGAGCTTAGGTGGAGCAACACCGCCATCCTGGGGAGCGCCTGCGGCTGCATCAATGGCTTCTGCTCAGATGAGCATGCCTGCTGACAGCAACGGCTCCCTGCCCAATCAATCCCGACTGATTCCAGGTGCTCCTGCTTTGCCAAACATGATGCAGGGCGGCAGTTCTCCAGCCCATGCGGGCATGATGTCTCCCCTGCAAGGAGCGTCGCTTCTTGGTCGCGAAGTTTCTGGCGCTCCATCCACGCCTGTGACGCAGCAGCTTCACACTCCTAGCGCACCTTCGCTCAGCCTGGGAGGGGCGAAAGATCACTCGCTTCCGGTTTCTCCTCTTCCCTCAAGTGCTGCGCGGAATATCGCGGAGTTGCGGACGCCTCGCGGGACCAACTTCATCCGCTTGGCTTTCGCGGCTTTGTTCATGCTTGGCTTCCTCGGCTTGGTTGGTTTCCTACTGAAAGATTATCTTCCAGAAAGCATCCACACGTTGCTGACACAAGAGGAGCCTGATGAAATCGCCCCCACATTGCCCGAATTAGCGGCTTCGAAAAACCCTGTTCCACCGCTGGTCTCAGTTGGGACGGCACCACTCGTGCCCCCCAGCCCGCCAGCCATGCCTGTCACACCGCCCGATCCTGTGATGGCAGAATCCAGCCGCCCGGCAGGATTGATAAAAACTCCTGGTTTTGACCCGACGGAAACCATCGGCGGAAACAATCCCGTGGTTGAGCAGCCCATGAGCGTCACACCGCCAGTCCCGGTCATCGCGTCAGTCACGCCACCGGAAATGACGGCCACCCGAACTGCCATCATCCAAGAGGCGACAATGCCTAGCGCCAGCGCTTCAGAGCCAACGCAGACCACCAACACGGTTGATGTGAACAGCCCGCCTGAGGCCGCGTCCGCCACTGAGTCACTCAAACAGTTCCTTGCGGCACCATCCCTCAAAGAACGCTTGAAATACACTCTGGGTGCCGAGCACATGCAGCCGCTCATGGAGCGCTATTACAAGCACTCTGCGGACGGCCCCGTCACGGTGGATCGCATCGAATTCATCCGCATCGACCCCAATCCCGAGCTTGGTGCCGGACGGCACTGCATTTTCAGCCTCGAAAACAAAACCTGGGAGTTTCCTGTGCCGGTGATGCTCGAAGAGCAAAAGGACGGCTTCAAAGTGGACTGGCTTGCGTTTGTCGAGTTCAAGGACCGTGTGCTGGAGAAGTTTCTCCAGACTTATCAGGAAGGGGAACCGGCTCGATTCCATGTCGGCATCATGCGCCATCATTACTTCGAGGACAATGTGCCCAATCTGGACCGCAAAGACGCTTTTCGCGTCAGTCCGGCTCCTCCCAACACCTTCCAAGGCCACGTCTTTCTCGACAAAGAATCTCCCCTCGCCCGTGAATTACGCGGCCGTCTGCCTTGGGAAACACACGTTTGGGCCATTGTTGAGCTTGAATGGAAAAAACTCGGGACTCAACAGTGGGTGGAACTCAGCGCCATGCCGCAGATGCATTGGTACTCTCTGCCGGTCGAGTCCAAGCCCATCAAAACCACTCAAAAAATCTCCGGTTCGGAGGAAATGCCCCCGGGCATCTCCAAGAATGGCAAAAGCAGTAGCAAATCTTCCAGCAGCAACATGCCGCCGCCGGGCATCTCGAAATCGACTCCAGATTTGCCAACAACCATCAGACGTCCGCTGCCTATTGGCAGATAACACGTCGTCAGAGCGCCGGGAGACCCCTCGCACCCTCAGGTTAGTTCGAGTCGTCCTGTGCTGTCACCCACACGTTCGGCCGGAACACCCATGCGATCCAGCATGCTAAGGTACAGATTCGTCATCGGCGTATCCGTGGGCAGCACGGTTCGCTTGCCATGCTTGAGCGTGCCGCAGCCACCGCCTGCAAACAGAATCGGCAGGTTGTTGTGATTGTGGCGGTTGCCGTCCGAAATGGCCCCGCCGAAGACGATCATTGAGCTATCGAGCAGTGTGCCGTCACCTTCTTTGATCGACTTCAACTTGTCCAAGAAGTAACCGAACTGACGCAGATAGAACCGGTCGATTTTCGCGATCTTCGCCAGCTTCTGCGGATCACTTTGATGATGTGAGAGGGAGTGATGCGCGTCGGGCACCCCGAGATCGGGGAAGCTTCGGTTGCTGCCATCATGCGCCAGCATGAAAGTGGCAAGACGGGTCGTGTCCGTCTGGAAAGCCAGTGTGAGCAGGTCAAACATCACCCGGATGTGCTCCTCGTAAGATTCCGGGATGCCCTCCGGCACCTTCATGTCTGGCATCTGCGACTGAAATTTCTCCGCGCGCTCAATCCTCTGCTCTAAATCGCGGACAGAAGAAAAATACTCGTCGATCTTCCGACGATCAGCCGCGCCAACCTTGGCTTGCAGCGACTTCGCCTCTCCCAGCACCGTGTCGAGGATGCTTTTTTGCAGGCGGCGGTCACGCGACGCGTCCGCACCGCTGCCAGCCGAAGCACCGAGGCCAAACATGCGTTCAAACACCAGACGTGGATCCATCTCCGGTGCCATCGGCATGGTTTCATTCTTCCAAGCCAGATTGTATTGGTAAGCGCAGGAGTAGCCGGAATCGCACTTGCCAGAGCTGCGCTGGCCGTCAGTGCTGAGCTCCAGGGATGCCAAACGCGTGAGATGTCCGATCTTTTGCGCCGCGATCTGATCCACCGAGATGCCAAGCTGGATGTCCGAGCCGGCGGTCTTTTTCGGCTGGCAGCCGGTGAGGAAAGTCGCCACCGCACGGGCATGGTCGCCACCGCCGTTGCCGTGGGAATGCGCCCAGTCCTGCATCAGACCGGAGATCACCGTGAAATCATTGCGGTTCTTTTCGAGTTCCGTGAGCGACGGAGACAGCGCGTAGCTTGTGCCTTCTCCAGTGGGAAACCACTCGTTCACATTCACACCGTTCGGGATGTAGAGCCAAGCAGCGCGCAGTGGCTTCACGGCTGCTTTTGGAGCCTCGGCTGCAAAAGATCGCGCTCCCAGCGACTCGAGGAACGGCAGTGTGATCAGACTACCCACACCGCGCAGAATGTGGCGACGGCTGGAGGCATGGGCGGCCAGGGAGGTTTGATGGAATTCACTCATGATGGAAAACTACGAGAACACCGAAATAAACTTTCGTGCCATGGAACAGCATCCATTACGCCTCGACCGGCGAAAGTAGTTGAAATTCAGAGGTGGCACAGCCCGATTAGTGGCCCTCTGCAAACCCCACCACAAAAAACATGAAGCACACCCGCCTCCTCATCACCTCCCTCGCCTTCTTCTCGCTCTCCGCCTTGGCCCAGGATGCGGATGTCGCCACCATCGAGCTCAAGCCGCACGCCCAGAACCCGCTTGGTTATGACAAAACCGAGCTCAGCGTCAAAGCAGGCCAGAAAGTGAAGCTCACGCTCAACAACACCGGGAGCATCGCCCCGCAGCCGCACAACTTCCTTCTCGTCAAGCCCGGCAAGCTAGACGCCGTCGGCGCTCTCGCCAACGCCATGCTGGCCGATCCTCAAGGCATGGCCAAGAGCTACATCCCCGAGGCAGCCAAGCCTGACCTCCTGGCCAACACCAAACTCGTTCAGCCCAATCAGACCGAGACCATCGAATTCACCGCTCCAGCCGAAGAGGGTGACTATCCTTACCTCTGCACCTTCCCAGGCCACTGGCTGCTCATGCGCGGCGTGATGCACGTCACGAAGTAAACGTCCTTCCCCACCAACCATCCTATGAAACATCTCTTCAACACACTCCTCGCGGCCTTCGTGCTGTCCTCAGCGGTTCACGCGCAAGACGCCAAACTTGAGGTCGCTGGCCTCACCTTCAAAATCGAGGCTCCCTGGGCCTCCGTCGAAAGTACGGGCATGTTCCGCGCTGGCACCCTCAACGCCAAAGTGGAAGGCTTGGAGAAGCCTCTTGAGGCCATCTTCTACCACTTCCCTGGCCCGGGCGGTGGTGGCGGTGTACAGGCCAATGTGGATCGCTGGCTCGGCCAGTTCGCCACCAAGCCCGAATCAAAAACGGAGGAGATCGACGCTGGCGGCAAAAAGATCACTCTCGTGACCGCTACCGGCACCTACAACGATGGCCCTCCCATGGGAGCCAAGACTCCGCGTGAAAACTACACGCTCATCGCTGCCATCGTGCCCACTGAAGACTCCAACATCTTCATCAAACTCGCTGGACCGAAAGACGCCATCGCCAAGCTGGCCGAAGGCTTCAAGAAAATGGCAGGCAGCCCGTTTGTGAAGTAAACTTCACAACGAAAAAATAGCGTCCCGAATGATCGAGGCAGGCGAAATTTCGCCTGCCTCTTTTTTTGTGGCCAAAAGCCTCCTTTTTCCTTCGTGAAACAGCTTTTTCCGACAGCGGCGCAAACAAATCACGCCAAAACTTGGCACGCGCCATGCTTGACTAATGAATCGGAGTAAATCCACACATCCTGACTTATGCTGAAACTCAACCACACTCGAACCTGGCGCGGCATGGCAATTGCTGCGGTTGTCGCCCTTAACACACTCGCATTCAACCCCGGCGACGCCCGAGGTCAGGATGCGGCTCCGGCACCTGCTGCCGCACCCGCCCCGGCTGCCCCTGCGGCAGCTCCCACACCCGCTCCAGCACCTGAGCCTGCGGCAGCACCGGCAGAAGCCGCCCCCCCAGCTCCAACCCTAGAAGCGGTCGCCAGTGATGTTGCTGACATCAAACAGTACTTCAACAACATGGCTCCTGCTGGTTCCTTGGCAAACCTTCCAGGTCCCGGCCACAACGCTTTCATGATGATCTGCGCTGCATTGGTGCTCTTCATGACGCTTCCTGGCCTTGCTTTGTTCTATGGTGGCCTGGTTCGCTCCAAGAACGTCCTCTCCGTCCTCGCTCAGTGCCTCGGCTGCGCTGGCTTGGTCACCATCCTGTGGTACTTCGTCGGTTACTCGCTCGTCTTTGGCGAACATTTGGCGCCTGAAGGTGCTCCGAAAGACTGGGCCGCCCCCTCCTGGGCTCCCTACCTCGGCAGCTTCAAGTACTTCTTCCTTGAAGGCGTCGGTGCTGCTCCGAACACCAATTACGCAGGCTGGCCGAGCCAGTCCGTGTTCAGCATGTATCAGCTCATGTTCGCCATCATCACCCCCGGCCTTATCGTGGGTGCCATCGCTGAGCGCATGAAGTTCTCTGCCATCATGCTCTTCATCACCCTTTGGATGTTCCTCGTTTACTTCCCTCTCGCTCACATGGTCTGGGGCTTCGACGGTCTCATGAACGGCGTCTGGAACTCAGGTTCAGGAGTCCCCGCCATCGACTTCGCTGGCGGCACCGTGGTTCACATGTCCTCCGGTTGGTCCGCACTGGTGCTCTGCATCCTGCTCGGCAAACGCGCTGGTTACGGCAAGGAAAAGATGTCCCCGCACAGCATGGTCCTCGTCATGGTCGGCACTGGCATGCTCTGGGTCGGCTGGTATGGCTTCAACGCTGGTTCCGCTCTTGCTGCTGACGGCATCGCCGCCAACGCCTTCATGACCACCACGCTCGCCGCCGCCACTGCTTGCTTCGTCTGGGCGCTGGTTGAGAAGATCCACAAAGGCAAGCCCTCCGTCCTCGGCTTCTGCTCCGGCGCAGTCGCTGGTTTGGTCGTCATCACCCCTGCTGCTGGTTTTGTGACTGCCAAGTCTGCCATGATCATCGGTGTCCTCGCTGGTGTCATTCCTTACCTCGGCGTCATGGTCCTCAAGCCTCTCCTCAAGTATGACGACGCTCTGGACACCTTCGGCGTCCACGGCATCGGCGGCACCCTCGGAGCCATCGTCACTGGCCTCTTCGCCAACAACACCATCAACGGTAACCTCACTGAAGTGAACGCTTATGTGAACAAAGACCTCGCTAAGGCGATTGTGGACGCGGGTGGCCAGGGCGGCATTTTGATGAACCAGCTCAAAGCCTGCGGTATCACCATCGTGCTCTCCGTAGTCGCCACCGTGGTCATCACCATGATCGTCAAGGTGCTCGTCGGTCTCCGTCCGACTCCTGAAGAGGAAGCCATCGGCCTTGACCTCACCGACCACGGTGAAGCTGGTTACGAACATTAATCCCATCAGGGTCTTAAACCCCCATTAACTCCAAAGCCGGGCTGAGTCATCAGCCCGGCTTTTTTGTGCCCGAACTTTGAGGCTGGCGTGAAATTGGACAGGGCCGGGAGGGCGATAGTCTCACGACCTCCGCCACGCCGACAGAGCAAAGCGCCAAGGCCGGAGCGCAAATGCCCTCACCGGCTTGGAGGTAGTAGATCGAACTTCCAAGTTCGGTCTGAAGTGGTGCCACCCATCCAGGAACGAACTCGAAAGTTCGTTCTACGCCGCCGTCCCGACGACGCGGTAAACGCATTCCCATTTGCCCGTGACCGGTCACGGTTTAGCATCCGAGCCTTATGAAACGCAACCGCCTCGGCCGCACCGGCATCGTCGTCACGGACATCTGCATGGGAACCATGACCTTCGGCCTCCAAGCCGATGAAAAGACTTCCTT
>JBIKYB010000319.1:0-5788 GCA_044355475.1 Prosthecobacter sp. | reverse complement strand
GATCCCGTGGGCCGCTGGCGCAAAAAATATCCCGCCGCCAACAAAAAAGCCAAGCCCGCCGAGATCGACACCACCGGCGAATTCCCCTCCGGCGAGACCTACACCGACTTTGCCACCTTCAAGAAGGTCATCCACGACACCCGCGCCGATCACTTCACCCGCCACCTCATCCGCCAGCTCCTCACCTACACCACCGGCCGCACCATGGAGCTCAACGACGACCTCCTCATCGACCAGCTCCAAGATAAAGTGAAGAAACAAGGCCTCGGCCTGAAGACGCTCATGACCGCGTGCCTGATGAGCGAGATTTTCCGGTCGAGGTGAGAAAGTGGCTGCGGCTTCAGCCGCATCAGATCAGATGCTTCGGCTAAAGCCGAAGCCACCTTACCTGAGGTCGAGCCACGGACTGTCCACTTGCCTGAATGGTTCTGGGCCACTAAAATCGCCCCATGAGCGTTACCTTGACCATTGATGAAGCCCTGCTCCGGGAAGCGGAGCAGGCCACCAACATTCACGACTGGCCTGCCTTGGTGAAGAAAGGACTCCAGGCACTCTCGCAGCGGCCTGTTCGCACGGAAGTGACGCAAACTCCTTTTGATTTTGATTCCGCCCTCGCCGCTGCTGCCGAGTTGCCCGACCTCAGCGCAGAGGAATTCGAGCAGTTTGGGAAGGAAATGAATCGTCCAGTCTCCGACGCCTGGGCCTGATGCGATTGATCGCCGACAGCACCGTGCTTATCGACATGTGGCGTATGCGCCGAGAGCCGCACCGTTTGCTGCAACTCCGCTCTCATCTGACAGAACCCGTTATGCCGTGGTAGGTGCTTTAAGAGTTTGCTCGTGGGGCCTACCGCAAGGGCGTGACCGATGCCGCTTTGCGAAGGTTTCTTACCCCTTTCGGCACCTTGCCCATCACCGAGGCCCAGGTCTGGCGAGCAGCGCGGATCGAAGCTGATCTGGCACTTGCAGGCGAAACCATCGGCTCTGCCGACACCTGGATCGCTGCCGCTGCCTTGGAAACTGGGTTGCCCGTGCTCACGCAGAACACCCGTCATTTCACGCGCATCCCCGGCGTGCAGGTCATCGGGTATTCGATCCTGCCATAAAGCACCGCCAGCTCCTCTTCTACACCGCTGGACGTGCCATGGAACTCGCCCAGATCTCCCCCTCGACCAGCTCCACGAAAAAGTGAAGAAGCAAGGCCTTGGACTCAACACCGTCATGGTTGAGTGCCTGATGAGTGAGGTGTTTCGGTCGAGTTGATGGCACCTTCAGGTGAATGTCACGACTGATCAGGGCTTGGCTTCGGGATGTCTGGCGAGGATGGCGCGGAGCTGTTTCACGATCTCGGGCTGCTCAGCGGCGATGTTTTGGGTTTCGTGGGAGTCAGTGGTGTAGTCGTAGAGTTCGAGTTCGGCACTCTCAGGAGGTGCGCCGGGCTTTTTCCACTCGATGAGGCGGTGCTTTTCCGTGCGGATGGCTCGGCCCATCTTTTGTTTGGGGAAACAATGATAGGCGTGGTCGCGGACTCGGGCGGCGGGATCTTTGAGCACGGGGACGAGGCTGATGCCATCGATGGGCTGGGGGCCGGTGGGGGCAGGCAGTCCGGCGAGCTCGGCGAGCGTGGGGAAGATGTCCACGCTCTCGGCAAGCTGTCGGGTGCTGCTGCCGGGCTTTGTGACGCCGGGGGCGATGATGAGGAGCGGGATGCGGTTGGCCTGCTCGTAGTTGGTGTGCTTGGTCCAAATGCCGAGGTCGCCGAGGTGGAAGCCGTGATCCCCCCAAAGGACGATGAGGGTGTTTTCAGAGAGTCCGCTGCGCTCGAGTTCGTCGATGACCTTGCCGATCTGGGCATCGACATAGCTGGCGGAGGCATAGTAGCCGTGGATGAGGCGACGTTTGAGATCGGGGGAGAAGACGGCGGCATCCCCCTCGGGCACGGGATCATAGGCGGCGATCTCTCCGCCCCGCTTGTGGGCGACTTTGGGGGAGTTTGCGGGCAGTTTTTCAAAAACGGGCATCGGCAGCTTGGCGGGGTCGTGCATGTCCCAATACTTCTTCGGTGCGGAAAAGGGCAGATGTGGGCGGACAAAGCCTGCGGCGATGAAGAAGGGCTTTTTCGTGTTTTTCAGCCGTTGGATGGTTTCCACCGCAACACGGCCATCGGCGTAATCTTCATCGGCGGCCTCGGGGGATTCAAAGGCGGCTCCCCGTGGCAGGCTGCGGATTTGATCGAGCTCTTGATTGGTGAAGAGCGCCTCTTCTCGGGTGAGCTGCCCGCCCTGGGTGCTGGCGGGGTCGAGGTATTCGATGACCTTGTCTTTGAAATGCGGGAGGGTGAAGGACTGGGGATCTCCCTCATTGCCATGGCCGATGTGGAAGACCTTGCCGATGGACTGGGTGATGTAGCCGCCGTGCTTGGCGAAGTGCTGGGGCATCGTCACGGCATCCGGCCACTTTTTCCGCAGATGGCTGCCGAGGCCGTAGAGCCCGGTGGAGGTGGAGTGGGAGCCGAGCATCAAGGTGAAGCGTGAGGGGGCGCAGACGGCCTGGTTGCAGTAGGCGAGGTCGAACCTCATGCCCCGGGCGGCGAGTCGGTCGATGTTCGGTGTTTTCGCGGCGGTGTCGCCATAGCAGCCGAGCGCGGGTTTGAGGTCATCCACGAGGATGAGCAGCACGTTAGGCTGAGCCCAGGCTGATAGCAGGGGGCAGAGGGCGATGAGGAGCAGGAGAGGTTTCATGAGTCACTTCGTCTTCTTTTTCCCTTTGCCCTTCTTCTTTGAGCCTTCGCCAAGATTATAGTTGCCAGGATAGGGCTTCACCTGTGCTCTCTCGGCCCAGGTATCCCATTGGGCGGCCAGCTCGTTCGCTTTCTCCGGCTGGGCAGTAGCGAGGTCGTGCAGCTCGGTGCGGTCTGCCTTCATGTCGTAAAGTTCCCAGGCGCTTTCGCGGCCTTTGCGCACGAGTTTGAGGTCGCCGACTCGGATGGCTGCGTTGCCTTCGTGCTCCCAGTAGAGTGCCTCGCGTTCGATGGGTTCGTTTTTAAATGCGGTGACGAGACTCTTGCCCTCCATGGGTTTGATTGGCTTGTCATTGTGCTCTTTCGGATAGCTCGCGCCTCCGACATCGACGCAGGTCGCCATGATGTCGATGAGATGACCGGGCTGGTGACGAAGTTCGTTCTTCGCGGTGATGACTGAAGGCCAGTGCGCGATGAGCGGCGTGGCGATGCCGCCTTCGTGGTTGTAGTGCTTGAAGAGGCGGAAGGGTGTGTTTTGCGGGAAGGCCCAGCTTTCGCCGCAGAACCAGCTCGATTCTGCCTGAGTGGGATCACCAATCGTACGACCGTTCGGACCGGCCTCGGCATTGCCACCATTGTCGCTCATGAAAAGGATGAGCGTGTTGTCGAAAACACCGCGCTGCTTCAAACCGGCCACGAGATCGCCGATGGCCTTGTCCATTCGATGCACGCACGCGGCGTACACGGCCATGAGGTGATCAAAGCGGTCTTTTTCCTCCTTCGGCACGCTGGCCCAGGGCAGCACGGCAGGCGGACGCGGCGCTTTGGCCCACTTCGTGTCGATGATTCCTAGTTCTTGCTGCCTGGCATAGCGGCGGTCGCGAATTGCTCCCCAGCCGATCTGGTATTTCCCGCGAAACTTCGCGATGTCCTCCGCTGGAGCTTGGAGCGGAAAATGCGGGGCATTGTGGCAGAGGTGCAGATAGAACGGCTTCTTCGCCGTCACCGCCTCGTCGATGAACTTTAAGCCAAAGGTGGTCCAGAGATCGGTCGAATACCAGTTCGGCGGCAGACGTGGGTCATCGTTTTCGATAGCCTCGCCATTGAGGAAGAGTTTGGCTTTCGCCTTGTCGCCTCCGGCAAAGTAAAATCCGCCCGCCGCCGCGTTCAGCGAACGGTCTAATCCACGTCCCAAGGGCGTGACGCCGAGGTTCTGTCCCACATGCCACTTCCCGGTCATCGCGGTGAAGTATCCTGCCGGTCGCAGCACCTCCGCGATGGTCACGCACGATTCATTCAGCCTACCCGCATAGCCCGGCACGCCCTTGTCATCCGTCATGTGCCCGACTCCGGCCTGATGCGGATACAGTCCCGTAAGCAGCGACGCGCGAGTGGGACAGCAGCGCCCGGTATTGTAAAACTGCGTGAAGCGCACCCCGTTCGCCGCCAGTGCATCGAGATTCGGCGTCGGGATCTCCGAGCCGTAGCAACCGAGGTCGGAGAAGCCCATGTCATCGACGAGGATGACGACGATGTTGGGTTGGGCCGCGAATGACGAATGCAGAAGGCCGAATGCCGAAATCAGAAGAAGCGAGAGCTGGCGCATGTCGAGGTAACGACCACACGCTGCTTTCTTATCCCGCCGAAATGCGCCTGCGCCTATCCGGCATGCACAAGCGTCAGCGCAGATTCACCGCGCCACCGTCGAGCGTGTAGTTCGTGCCGGTGGCGAAGGATGCCTCGTCACTGCACAGGTAGAGCGCGAGCGCGGCGATCTCATCCGGCTTGGCCATGCGACCAATGGGCTGGGCCTCGCTGAGCTTTTGGAACATCTCGGCCTCCTGGCCGGGATAAGTCTTCGCGAGATAACCATCGACAAAGGGCGTGTGAACACGGGCCGGGGCGATGCAGTTGCAGCGGATGCCGTCTTTGATGAAGTCCTTGGCGATTGAGTAGGTCATCATCAAGACCGCGCCTTTGGTCATCGAATACGCAAAACGGTCTGCGAGGCCCATCTGCGCCGCGATGGAGCACATGTTAAGGATCACGCCGTTTTTGCGGGCAGTCATGTGCGTTAGTGCCGCCTGGGCGCAGGCATGCACGCCTTTGATGTTCACACGATGCAGGCGATCCATATCCTCCTCAGTCGTCGTCAAAGCGGTGCCGATGTGTGCGATGCCCGCGTTGTTCACAAGAATATCGATCTTGCCGTGCTTGGTCGCCACGGCGTCGAAAAGGGCCTTCACACCGGCATAATCGCCCACGTCGCAGGCGGTGGCGTTCGCGCTGCCACCTGCGGCTTTGATTTGATCCACGGTTTCCTGCGCGGACTCCTGCTTGAGGTCGAATACCTCAACGTGCGCGCCTTGTTTGGCGAAAAGAACGGCGATACCCTGGCCGATGCCTGATCCGGCCCCGGTGATGATGACGGTTTTATTGGCGAGTGAGAACATGAGTGATAGCAAACTGCGTTTGGCGGGCCTTTTTTACTTCTTTCCTTTTTTTCGGCCAGCCAATTCTGGCGCTCCGGGCACAAAGGCGGCAAAGCGGCTCTCGAAGCGCTTCGGGATCACGCACTGGATCACCGCACGACCGCTGTCGTAGTCCTCGCTGAGCACCTTGCCCTCCTGATGCGCCAGGGCGACGAGATCCATGCGGTCCAGTGGCAGATCGAGCTCCAGACGCACCACACGGTCGATCAAAAACTCGTCCAGACGATGCAGCAGGTCGTCCATCCCCTGCCCCGTCTTCACGGAAATCGCCAGGGCTTCAGGAAACTCGCGCTGCAACTCCATCAGCCGCACGTCATCCACCAGATCGACCTTATTCAACACCAGCAGCACGCGTTTGTCACCCGCGCCGAG
The DNA here is from genome assembly GCA_044355475.1 of Prosthecobacter sp. Lineage (GTDB taxonomy): Bacteria > Verrucomicrobiota > Verrucomicrobiia > Verrucomicrobiales > Verrucomicrobiaceae > Prosthecobacter. Next base: position 185 of record JBIKYB010000319.1, on the reverse strand, counting down.
TTCCGCAAGCACTTGAGTGGTAGTTTTGTGGAGATCGACGGCCTGCGGCGAGCTGGCGTCGATGACATGCAGGAGAAAGTCAGCCTGGGTGGCTTCTTCGAGCGTGGCGCGGAAGGACTGCACCAGATCGTGCGGCAGGTTGCGGATGAAGCCGACCGTGTCCGTGACGAGGAGTGCCTGCCCGT
>JBIKYB010000045.1:0-23350 GCA_044355475.1 Prosthecobacter sp. | reverse complement strand
ACACCAATCATCCGCGTGAGCTCACCACCGAGGTGCGTGATGGTTTGGCGCTGCTCGCCAACCACGGCGTGCCGCTCGGCAATCAAAGCGTGCTTTTGCGCGGTGTGAACGACAATGCCGAGGTGATGAAGAGCCTCGTCCACAAGCTCCTCATGTGCCGCGTACGGCCGTATTACCTCTACCAGTGCGATTTGATCCAAGGCTCCTCCCATTTGCGCACCAGCGTGGCCGACGGCATCGAGATCATTGAGCAACTGCGCGGCCACACCACCGGCTACGCCATCCCGCAGTTCGTCATCGACGCCCCAGGAGGCGGCGGCAAGGTGCCGCTCAATCCCGACTACGTCCTGCTGCGCGACGAGCAACGCGTTTTGATCCGCAACTACGAGGGCAAGACCTTCGAGTACCCCGAACCAGTCCTAGTGCGACGGTAACTTGCCAAGCCAAAAGCTGTAATCTGAAGCACATCTGCATTAATCCGAAATCGGACCGCTTTTCTACTGTGGCAGCACGCCCTTCCTCATAACAGTAAGAGCGAACAGGCTTTCAGCTTGGTAGCCATGGGAGTGTTGGGGGCGTCCAGCGGGGCGATAATCCATCGGTTAAACAATTCGACAACCTGCAGATGGTTCTTGTCCATCCAAGGCAGCAGCAGTTCGTAGCGTTCGCGATAAGTGATGACCACAAGCGACTCGACCCGCTGAGGCACCTGGAGTTGTTGTGCAGAACGCGCGTCCTCGTGCGCAAAGAAGTGAAGGCGCAGCTTCCAATCATCCACATCCGAGATGCGCGACCATTCTTCGAGGCGCGAGGGCAGATTGAGCCTCAGAGTCCGCAGATGCTCGCGCACATAAACATCGGTCAGCCGACCGGCGTGTGCTTCGATGGCCACACATTCCCGAGCACTCACATTCTGAAAATCGCAGTCCCCCAGCTTTCCAGAGGAGGAGTTACTCGCATTCACCGGATCTCCCAGACCTCGAGACCGCCAGTCAGGCAGCGGATGGTCGAGCATTCCGAAAAAATCGCCAACGCGCTGCTCAATGACTCCGCGTGTTCCGGTTTCAATCTCACCCACCCGTTGTAGAAATCGCTTGATGACGGCGAGATCAGCCTGGGGTTCCAGTCTGACCTCGGCAGGCGTCTGAATCTCGATGTAGCGCATGACAGCGCGGCGAATTGAGCCGGTCATCTGGTTTCTCGGCGCATAAGCCAGCGATGAAAGCGCGGCCACAACCTCGGCGAGCGCCTTGGCCTGCGCTTCCCGCGATTCCGCCCAGTCGTAGGAGAGCCGGTCCACGGCCTTGAAGTTGTTCAACATCGGGCTGCCACCTGGAGCCAGCGCCGGAGGAAAAGTGCCGAAAATGATGTTCCCAACATCACCCCGAGGCTTAAAGGTGTAGATGAACTCAGGCGGGTGATCGAAGAAGTGATCGATGACCGAGATGTACAAAAGAATCTGGAGATACGGGACAAAGCGAACCTTGTCATCGGGTGAAAAAAGCAGGCCCAACGCATGCTGAAAGCGATGATCAAAACCGAGAGCCGAAGCCTGCGACGAGAGGTCTTCCACCATGGATAAAATGGTGGCATCACCCAGTGCCGCAGCCGAGTCCAGCCGGTCTTTGACAAGGAGTTCGGTCACTGCTTTGGCGTCCAGATCACATTGGATGCCAAACTCCCGTAGAATGACATCGACAACGCGCCAGCTCACCGACGCACGACCGTCACTTTGATGAAGAAGCCCGGCTATTCTGGCAGGCGAGGCACGAAAATCCCGTGCCAGCAGCAAAACGAGCGGCAGGTGGGACAGCACCATCGCGGCCTCACGCCGTCGCATCTGGAAACGCTCGACGAGTTTCAACAACAGGGACGCGTAGCTTTTCCCTCTCGTCTTCCCGTCAGGAGCCGTCCAGCCAGCCTCGCTGAGCAGAATCTCCACAATGGAAGGACAAGAACGTCCGGTCGCGGCGTCATCAAGCCAGGCGTCGAACTCGAACCCCAGTTTCAAAACAGCCTCGTCAGCGGACAATCCCTCTTTTGCCAAATGAGCGAGAGCGGCATCAGTCGCGGTGCTCAACTGCCCGGGAGTCAGCGGTAGGATGGAAAGGCTATTCGACATCAGATTCTCCTTGGGAAACAAGTTCAGTCACATCAGCGGAAGCGAGGTTGAGAGCCTTCGCCCAGCGGACCAGTTCATAGACAGAAAGTGTTCTTTTCCCCTTTTCGATTTTGGAGACGTAAGTCTGGTCTCTTCGGAGCATGGTGCCCAGGAAGTCCTGCGAAAGAGCAAGACTCTTTCGATGTTCCGCGAGTCTTCGCCCAAGTTCTTCATCGAATGCTTTTTGGGTCACATCGGCACCTTGCAGAAAATGCCTGACGTGTGTTGACAAAAAGCGGGCTCAGGCCAATAAAGCATAATGAAATGTGTCTCCCTCTACACCGGTTGCGGCGGGCTGGATCTCGGGTTCCATGCGGCAGGCTTCTCGACGATTTGGGCGAATGACATCGACCCGTTCGCGCTTGAAACCTACGCCAACGAACTTCACCGCAAAGGATCTCCATTGCCTGAGATTCACTGTGGGGACATTTCCAGCAAACCTCTTCCCGCCCCCGGCTCTGCCGAGGTCGTCATCGGCGGCCCGCCTTGCCAGGGATTTTCTGTTGCGGGCAGGATGGACCCCAACGATCCGCGCAGCAGGCAGGTTTGGGAGTTCTTTCGCGTGGTGGAGCATGTCCGGCCACGTGCCTTCGTGATGGAAAACGTGAAGGCGCTCGCCACCAACACGAGATGGCAGGGCACCATCCAGGCGCTCGAAGCCAAAGGGGAGGAACTCGGCTATCGCACCCGGCTTCTGATCCTCAATGCGGCAGACCACGGCGTGGCGCAACTCCGCGAGCGGATGTTCCTCGTCGGTATCGAGGATGCGCTGATGCCGACACCAGCGGGAAAAAAGCAGCGCAAAACGGTGAGGCAGGCTTTGAAGCAACTCCCCGCGTATGGCAAACCGGGAAATGATGCGATCTGCAAAGCCATCGTCACTGCCGCCAAGACTCCAGTGTTGAGGAAAAGTCCTTTTGCCGGGATGCTTTTCAACGGTCAGGGCCGCCCCATCGACCTAGAGGCAACGGCCCCCACACTTCCGGCATCCATGGGCGGCAATCGCACTCCGATCCTCGACCAGGAAAGCCTGGAAAATGGCTCCGAACCGTGGGTGGTTTCCTATCATGCCAATCTGATGTCGGGAGGCGAGATCAACTCTCGTGTCCCGAAACGTCTGCGCCGACTCACCGTGCAGGAAGCAGCCTGTTTGCAGGGGTTTCCGATAGGAATGAGCTTTGCCGGCAGCCAATGCACTAAATTCCGCCAGATCGGCAACTCGGTCCCTCCGGCCTTGAGCGAGGCTGTGGCGCGTTCGCTGAAACTGGCCCTGGAAGGCAAGGCATCATCCGAAGAATGGCGTGGGGATCAAAAATGCTGGCTGGCTGAGGAAGCTACCGTCTATCACGCGGCGTGATTTCGTCTGACACACCGATGGTTGACGCTCAACCCTGCTCGTAGCGGCGGAATTCGAGATCGCCGGAGGTTTCGAGCACTTCGGCCAGGGTGAACAAATGCTCGAAGGGCGGCAGAAGAACATCGCCTTCGTAGTCTTTCGTGATGTAGGTCAGGTAAAGGCCGTCGCACTGGGGCAGAAGCTCTTCATACACACGGGCACCACCGATGACAAAGACGGTTTCAGCCTCGCCGCAGACCTGAGACAGCTCGGAGACCTCACGAATGACGGTCACACCTTCGCGAGGTGCCATCGTTCGGCTGAGCACGATATTTTGACGGCCCGGAAGCGGCCTACCGATGGAGTCGAAGGTGGCGCGGCCCATGAGGATGGGATGACCGAGCGTGGTGCGCTTGAAGAATTTCAAGTCTTCCGGGTAATGCCACGGCAGCTTGCCTTCGCGTCCGATGACGCGATTGGCGGACATGGCAACGATGGCAATGAGGCGAGGCATGCTGGGAATGACTGAACCAGAATGACGAATGTCGAATTTACCAGAGGTCGATGGGCTGGTGCGACTCGGGGCGGATGATTTCGGTACCGGGGATGGTTTCGTTGAAGCGGCGGGTGAACCACATCTGGGCGGGTTCTTCGCCGTGGACGAGGAGGAGCTTCTTGGGCTTCACTTTCTCGATGTACTCGGCGATCTGCTCGCGCGAGGCATGGGCGCTGAGGTCAAAGCTCTCGACGCGGGCATTGAGCGCCACAGCAGGGAGATCTTTGGACAGCTTGATCATGGTTCCGGGCGCGGCGTTGCGGATCTTGTAGCCGGGGGACTCGGGATCGGTATAGCCGACGAAACAGAGGGCATTGCGCGGGTTATCGAGGAACTTCTGCGCGAAGATGTTGGAGACGGTGTGCTCAGTCATCATGCCGCTGGAGAGAGCGTAGAGCGTGCGTGGGCTGGAGATCATTTCCTGACGCTTTTTGCTCTTCCGCGGCACAAGCATCTTCATGTCCTCCAACAGGCGGAAGCCAGGATAGCTGCGGCGGCTGCGTGAGGCGTAGTGATCGTAAAGCACAGTGATCTTGGTGCTCAGGCCGCCGATGTAGAGCGGCATTTCGGGGATCAAGCCTTCCTGATGCAGCTCGTGCAGCATGAGCATGACCTCCTGCGTTTTGCCGAGCGCAAAGACGGGAATCATCACCGCTCCACCAGCTTCGTGCGTGTCGCGGATGACTCCAGCGAGGCGTTCTTTTTCAGCCTTGCGGGAAAAACCCTCCGGGCGGGCGTAATCGCCGCGTGTGGTCTCGGCGATCATGACATCAATGCCACTGGTGGGGAAATCCGCAGCGCGGCAGATGGTCTGCGCCTCGAAGTTCACATCGCCGGTGTAAAAGAGCGTGTTGCTGCCTTCGCGGACCAAAACGCCGGTGGAGCCGAGGATGTGGCCGGCATCGAACAGCGTGGCCTCCAGATTGGTGTCGGGAATCTCGAAGGAGCGGTCAAGGTCGCGATAGATCCACTGAGCGCGAATGTCATCAAGCTCGCGGTGCGTGAAGAGCGGGTACTCGGTGATGCTGTTTTCCTCGCGCTGCTTCGTCATGACGTTGACGGAGTTGTGCAGCATGGCGGAGGAAAGCTCCCCAGTGATCTCGGTCATGAGGACTGGGGTGTTCGGCTGCTTGCGCTGCAAAACAGGCATGGAGCCGATGTGATCGTGATGCGCGTGGGTGATGATGACCGCATTGGCCGACTTGTGCGGCAGTGCGCCGAAATCAGGCAAGGCGTCGAAGCCGACTCGTTTGGGGTGCATGCCGGCATCCAGCACGACACGGTGGTCCCCGGCTTCGAGGAGGTAGGAATTGGCGCCAATCTCGCGTTGGCGCGTCAGGTTACGAAAACGCATTCAGGTGGGGTAAAAGGGAGGCCGACACTAGGGGCTTGAGGGCGGCACACAAGGGCTATTTGCCCTCCACACGGCCAGCGACTCGTCCAAACAAGGCTGAGGCCGCCAGCAGCGCCGCAGGCAGGGTCGGCGGGCACCAGATGAGGGCGGACTGAAAGGCGAGGAAGCAAATGACGAGTCCGGCGAAGATAAACGCGGCACCACGCACCAGCGCTTTCTTTTTGGGAACGCGCAAAACAAGCCAAAAGCCAGCCAGGGCCGCGACAGCCCAGATGATCCACTGAATGTAGGACGGAAGCAGGTGAATGCGTGGCATGCCGAGCACTTGAGCAAGAGCCTGAGCATGCACTCGGGCCAGACCGCCCGTGGCATCGTCATCGGTGCCGATCACGATGATTTTACCGCCAGTGAGGTGCTGTTTGTCCGCAGCGCTTAGCGCATCAGCCATCTCCACGGTCATCAGATTGAGCGCATCGACCTCGGGGACGGTTTGTTGAGCGTCCAAGATGAATTCGCCCGATGCATTGAGCGGCACAAAGCCACCGTTCGCCAGATACGCGCCAGCGCCCGGGCCTAGCAGCAACCGATGCGTGGCGTAGGGCGTGCTGGAAACGCGCGAAACGGCCTGCGCGAGCACGGTAGGGCGCAAGCGACCGCCTTCTTGCAAGGCGTAGGGCAGCAGCGTCAGGTTATCGTCTTTGCGAGCGCAGCTGATGCCTATCTCTGCCTGTCGGCGTAACAAATCATCCGGTGCGGTGATCAGAGCACCAAGTGCAGGCACGGCCTCGAACTCATGGCTGAATTTTTCAAAGCGCGGCAGCGCATCATCGAGTCCGCCGAGAAAAGCAGGCGAGTCGGCGCTGGTCGCAAGCTGCGCCTCGACACCCAGCACCGTGCTGGGAAAGGGGATCAATGCCGCTGAGGCCTCGCGCACAAACTCAGGCGACGGGCTGCCCCACATCAGGGTTTCGGGAATCACGAGCACCGCCGGATCGAACGGCTGCAAACCTTTGAGCACCATCTGCCAATCCAGGGGGCGTGGCGGCCAGCCTGCGTACTCGGCTTTGTCAGCCGCACGCATTTTCACCAGCACGACGGGTTTATCGGCAGATGGCGCGGCCTTTTCAAAACGATCCCGGGCATTGGCGACGAGGAAGTCCAGAAACAGCTCATCCACACGCTGAAAACGACCCGCCTGATGCCCACGATCCAACCACCAACCGAGGCTGGAGAGAATGACGAGCAGGATGACGGCGCGGATCATGAGTTTCGCGAAAGCTGCTTGGAAAATGTCCCCTCAATCTTCTCCCACTCCTCAATGAGGAGTGGGAAACTGCCCCAACCCACCGGAACTAGGCGGCATTGGTGGTGGGAACCTCGACTGGAACCTCATTCCGCTGGTCGGCAGCGAACTTGAGGCGCTTGGTCTCCTCATCGAAGGAAACCTTCACGATGTCGCCATCGCGCACGTCGCCACGGAGCAGGTGCTCGGCCAGAGGGTCCTCGATGTTCTTTTCCACGGCACGGCGCATCGGACGCGCGCCATACTGCGGATCAAAGCCCTCTTTCATGAGGAACTCACGGGCAGTGTTGTCCAGCGTGATGTGGATGTTCTTCTTCTTGAGGCGGGCGACGACCTTGGCGACCTCGAGATCGACGATGACGTTGAGCTGGGTCTTTTCCAGCATCTGGAACACCACGATGTCATCCAGGCGATTGAGGAACTCGGGCTTGAAGAACTTCTTCGCGGCCTCGTTGATCTTGCCCTTGATGCCAGCGTTGTCGGCGCTGTCCTGCTGCATGGCCATGAAGCCAAGGCTGGTCTGACGCTTGATCTGCTCCGCACCGACGTTTGAGGTGAGAATGACGATGGTGTTACGGAAGTCGATCTTGCGACCGAAGTTGTCGGTGACCTGGCCTTCTTCGAGAATCTGAAGGAGCAGGTGCATCACATCTGGATGCGCTTTTTCGACTTCGTCGAAGAGAATGACCGAATAAGGGCGACGACGCACAGCTTCAGAAAGCTGGCCGCCTTCTTCATAACCGACGTAGCCGGGAGGCGCACCAATCAGACGGCTGGCGGTGTGCTTCTCCATGTATTCGGACATGTCGATCTGGATCAGCGCTTCAGCGGTGCCAAACATGAACTCGGCGAGGTTCTTCGCGAGGAATGTCTTGCCGACACCGGTGGGGCCGAGGAAGAGGAAGGAGCCGATCGGACGACGTGGATCCTTCAAATCGGCACGGGAACGACGCAGAGCCTTCGAGATGGCGATGACCGCCTCGTCCTGGCCGATGACCTTGCTCTTGAGCTCGGATTCCATCTTGAGGAGCTTCTCGGCCTCCGCGGTCTCCATGCGCTGAAGTGGCACACCGGTCCATTTCGACACGACGGACATGATGTCCTCCTCAGTGACATCCACGATGCGCTCGTGGCTGTTGGCGCGCCAGTGCTCCAGCACGTCGTCGTAACGCTTCTTGGCGTTTTTCTCGCGGTCACGCAGGTGCGCGGCTTTTTCGAAGTCCTGCTCTTTGATGGAGCCTTCTTTTTCGATGCGAATTTCTTCAATCTCGGCCTCGATGCCCTTCAACTCGACCGGGCGGGTCATGGCAGCGATACGGGCCTTCGAACCGGCCTCGTCCATGATGTCGATGGCCTTGTCTGGCAGGAAACGGGCTGGCAGATAGCGTGAACTGAGGTTCACGGCAGATTTGAGCGCTTCCTCGCTGTACTTAGCCTTGTGGTGCAATTCGTATTTGCCACGCAGGCCGAAGAGAATCTTGATGGCGTCCTCGACCGAGGGTTCCTCGATTTTCACACTCTGGAAGCGGCGTTCGAGCGCCGAGTCCTTCTCGATGTATTTGCGATACTCGTTCAGCGTGGTGGCACCGACGCATTGCAGCTCACCACGGCTGAGCGCGGGCTTGATGATGTTGCTGGCATCCATCGCGCCTTCCGCGCCGCCAGCACCGACGATGGTGTGCAGTTCGTCGATGAACAGAATGACGTTCTTCGTGCGGCGAATTTCATCCATGACCGCCTTGATGCGCTCCTCAAACTGACCGCGATATTTCGTGCCAGCAACCATCAAGGCGAGGTCGAGAGTGATGACGCGCTTGTCGCGCAGAATCTCAGGCACGTTGCCCGCTGAGATTTCCTGAGCGAGTCCTTCGACGATGGCGGTCTTGCCAACACCGGCCTCACCGATGAGCACGGGATTGTTCTTGGTGCGGCGGCAAAGGATCTGGATCACGCGGGCAATTTCTTCCGCACGACCGATGACGGGGTCCATCTCGCCCTTCTGCGCAAGTTCGGTGAGATCGCGGCCGAAGGCTTTGAGGGCCGGGGTCTTCTCGTTTTTCTTTTTGTCGCTCGCGGGTGTGTTGCCGCTGGGAGAGACGGGTTCGTTGTCCTCGTCTTCTTCCTCGCTCTGGGAGGTGAAGTTGGGGTCGAGTTCCTTCAAAATTTCGCTGCGGGCCTTGTCGAGATTCACTTCAAGGTTACGCAGCACCTGGGCGGCGACGCCTTCGCCCTCACGCAGCAATCCAAGCAGGATGTGCTCGGTGCCGACGTAGCTGTGGTTGAGCGCCTTGGCTTCTTTCGAGGCAAGGGCGAGCACCTTCTTCACGCGTGGTGTGTATGGGATGTTGCCGACCATCTTGGTCTCCGGGCCGGAGCCGACCTGCTGCTCGACCTGCATGCGCACGGTTTCGAGATCGAGACCGAGCTTGGTCAGCACATTGACGGCGACGCCCTGGCCGAGCTTGATGAGGCCGAGCAGCAGATGCTCGGTGCCGACGTAGTTGTGATTGAAGCGATCGGCCTCCTTGCGGGCGAGGGCCAGAACCTGTTGGGCGCGTGGGGTGAAATTATTCATCATTGGGGGCGGAGGGTGGGCCTCCTGGGGTTGATTGTGATGTAGGAAAGCTACCTGGACCGTGGATGGATTGCAACCGTGCACGGGTGATTTCGGCACGCATGCTATCACGCTCGTCAGGAGACAATTCACGCGCTGCATTGAGCTGCAAATGCGCAGGCTGGATCTCCAACAGCATCATGTCGATGAGACTGCGGTCACAATTACCCACGAGATCGAGATCTGCGCCGAGGCGGAGCATGGAAAGCAGGTTCAATGCCTCTTTGGAGGACAGGACGTGCGCGTAACGCAAGATAGCGTAGGCGCGGCCCACTTGATCCTGCAGCATGGTGTGATGGTCTTCTTTGAGCTTGGCACGGGCATTCTGCTCAGAGCGCACGACGCCTTCGATGACTTTTTCGATCTGCGCGATGATCTCCGGCTCCGCCTCGCCCAGCGTGTGCTGGTTGGAGATCTGGAAGAGATTACCCAGAGCCTCGGTGCCCTCACCGTAGAGGCCGCGCACAGCCAAGCCGATCTTGCCGACGGCCTTGATGACGGGATTGATCTGCTCGGTCAAAACGAGCGCAGGCAGATGCAGCATCACAGAGGCACGCATGCCGGTGCCGAGATTCGTCGGGCAGGCGGTCAGGTAACCGAGTTTCGAATCAAAGGCGAAAGGCAGACCGCTTTCCAGCTCGCTGTCCACGCGGTCCACGAGTTCATAGGCACTGTGGAGGTTCAAACCGGGGCGGATGCCCTGAATGCGGAAGTGATCCTCCTCATTGATCATGATGGAAATGCTCTGCTTACGATCCACGACGACCGCGCAGCCAGAAGAGCGCGCCGCATGCTCGCGGCTGACGAGATGGCGCTCCACGAGCACTTGTTTGCGGATCTTGCTCAGGTCAGTGTAGTCCTCGCTGTAGCCGTCGCGCATCTCCGGCAGTTGCTCGACCACGGGGCGCACCTGTTCGAGGAGGTCCACGCGCTGTCGCTCCTGGCTAAAACCAGGAAACGGAAAGCCGCGCAGATTACGCGCCAGACGCACACGCGAGGTCATGACGATCTCGGAATGCGGTCCCGTTCCTTTCATCCAGTCGGCGGGATTTTTAATCAATGTGGCAAAACGCATCATTTGGAGGGAGCCTTGGGCTGCAGCCGCTCGATCTCGGCCTTCAGTTTCGCGGCATCTTCATAACGCTCCTCCTTCACTGCCAGATCAAGGTCTGCGCGCAGTTTGGAGACATCAGAAGGCTGGGCTGGCGCGGGAACAGGCAGGGGCGGTGGTGGTGGAGTCGATGTTTCCTCGCGAACCACGGAGGTACGCTGACGCGGGAGAAGCTGTGGCGCGGTGCCACCGACGGAGGCGGGACGCTTGCCGACATGCCGCGTGCCTTTGTGCATGTTCCGCAGCAGGCCGTCCAGCCCCTCACGGAAGGAGTGGTAGCATTCCGGGCAGCCCATGCGGCCGATTTTCTTGAGCTGGGAGGCAGTGAAGCCGCAGGCATTGCACACGACCTCCATGGAATCCTCAGAGCGCATAGAGGGCGTCAGAAACGCCTCTGCAAGGCCGAATCCGGTCTCCTCGGTGACTCCCTTGGCCTTCGAGCAGCTTTCACACAGGTTCACCGTGGTCATCTGACCGTTGATGATCTGGGTGAGGAAGACCGATGCCTCATTCTCGCATACGTCGCATTTCATGATTTCAAACTGTGCGGCTTTCGTGCCATATGAGGTGATACGAACGGCGGCGCGTACTGGTTATGACAGGTATTTCCCCGCGTCAACCAATGCCCTGCCCCGCCAGCCATTCGTCCAGTTCAGCCTGCAACCGATCATGCTTCACAAAGCTGTAGTGAAATGTCCGAAAACCCAGTCGTCTGGCCGTGGCGATGTTCGGCTCCAGATCGTCGATGTAGAAGGTGCGGGCCGGTTCGAGACCGAATTTTTCGATGGTCAGGCGGAAAATCTCCTCCCCTGGCTTGGCGCAGCGGGCAAGGTGGGAATACACACCGTCCTGAAAGTGCCCGAAGGGAGCGAACTCACGGAGAAAGTAGTTTTTGTGCAGCTCGTTCGTGTTGGAGAGCAGATACATCGGCAGCTTCCCTGCCAGCGCGTCCAGGCTCGACTTCATCGCTTCGTTCTGTGTGAAAATTTCGCACCAGATGGCCGCAAACTCCGCGGGTGTGCCTCTAAACCCGATCCGCTGCATGCCCAACCGCACAAACTCCGCATCGCTTACGTCACCGATCTCATATGGCCCTTTGATGTCATCAAACAACGTCAGCACCGTCTCCGCCGGATGGTCGCAACGCTCCGCCAGCCGCCTAGCAGCGATGTCGAAATCGAAATCGATGAGCACTTTGCCAACGTCGAAAAGTAGGGTGGGCGGAGAAAGGGGCATGACCTGTTTATGCCTGCTGAAATGAACCACGCCAGACGAAATCATCTCCATGAAGGACGTTTCCGGTTTGTGGCAGCTTTGACACCGATATCCCATTGATCCAAAGATGCGCACTTCAATGCTGTAACTTATGTCATCCCGCCGCCGCCTGCCTTTTCCAGACCTGCCGGAGCGCCGCCGCTCCCGCATACACTGGCCCACGTTGATCACGATCCTCGTGCTCGGCATCGCGCTCGCCCTGGTGATCCGGGCCGTGCAACGCCCCAGCATCACCGACTTGCCCAATCAGACTTCACCAACACCGCCGGTCAAGAAGCCGATCAAGTAATCCTGCAGGTGTATAAAATGAGCGCTGCTGCCAGGATGCCCAAAGCGGCGTTCAGCGTCCACAGCACCGAAGGATAAGATCATCGAGCGGCATGCCAAGCGCGGAGCCAGCCTATTCCCCGCACACCGAGCAAAGCTGAGAAAACCGCAGTAACGCCCGCGCATGTCCTCCGGCGCAAGACTGGCCGAGTAAGCCTGCTGCCGAGAAAACGCGGCCATTTCACCAAGGGTGAACACGATCATCATCAATACAAAGGCTGTGAGCGATCCGCTGAGGAGAAACGTGAGGAAACTGGCCCCCATGAGGATGTAACCAAGCGCCAGCACCTGCTTCACTGGCCACAGGCGCAACCCGGCGGCCAGCGGCACCTCAAACAGGCAGATTATCACGCCATTCATCGCCAGCACGAGGCCGCAGAGATGCAGTGACAAGCCATTGCGCTCGAAGTGGAGCGGAAAGGTTGTGTTGGTTTGCCGGAAAACCCATGCGATGCAGACGCAGGCTCCAAACAGAGCGAGGAAAGGCTTGTTGGCCCGAATCGACTTCCACGCATGCCCCCAGCCTGCGTGCTCACGCAGTGTGCGTTTCCCACGCGGCAGAAACAGCCATGCGATGACGCCGAACAGTGCCGAGGTGGCCGCATCGACCACAAACAGCCAGAAGAACGAATGCTCCGCCAGGAAACCCGCAGTCGCTGGCCCCAGCGACCACGCGAGATTCACCGCGAACCTTTGCACCGCGAAAGCGATGACGCGATGCTCCGGCGGCACGATGTCCTGCACCAGCGCGGCACTGGCCGGGTGCCCGGCCTCGGTGATCATGCCCGTCAGGAAAGCCAGCAGCGCCAGCATGCGCCAGTCAACCGCCTGCGACATGGCGAGCATGCACAACGCACCCGCAAGTGATGACACCGCCATCGTGATGTTTCGACCCAGGCGATCAGCCATCCAGCCACCGATCCAGGCAGCCCCAAAACCGCCCAGCGAGTAGGCCGCCACGGCCAAGCCTGCTTGGGCAGCAGTGTTCCCGTTTCGGGTGATAAACAACGCCAGAAACGGCACGACGAAAACGCCGAACCGGTTGACGAACGTGGCCCCTACGAGAACCCAGAAGGGCCGAGGCAGGAAATGAAGCTGGGATAACAAAGACATGGTTGGAAACAGAAAAAGTGGTTCATGGAAAGGTGGAAGATGAGCAGGTACGCAAAACGGGCCGGCTCGTGTGAGCCGGCCCGTTGAAGGCTTTAAAGGTGGCTGTGTTCGGTAAGGTTACAGGCCTTTGCTCACGATGTATTTCACGAGATCGACAACTCGGTTGGAGTAACCCCACTCATTGTCGTACCAGCTCACGAGCTTAAAGAACTTGGAGTTCAGCTCGATGCCGGAACCGGCGTCGAAAATGGAACTGCTCTGGTCATGAATAAAGTCGGTGCTCACCACTTCGTCGGAGGTCCAGGAGAGGATGCCCTTGAGGTAGGTCTCGCTAGCCTTCTTCATGGCGGCGGAGATTTCCTTGTAGCTGGTTTCCTTCTCCGTCTTCACAGTGAGATCGACCACGGAAACCGTAGGCGTCGGCACGCGGAAGGACATGCCGGTGAGCTTGCCCTTCACTTCAGGAATGGCAAGGCCCACGGCCTTGGCGGCACCGGTGCTGCTTGGGATGATGTTGATGGCGGCGCTGCGGCCACCTTTCCAATCCTTGGCGCTCGGGCCGTCCACGGTCTTCTGCGTGGCGGTGTAACTGTGGATGGTGGTCATGAGGCCTTCGGCGACGCCGAATCCCTCTTTCAGCAGCACGTGCACGACGGGAGCCAAGCAGTTCGTGGTGCAGGAGGCATTGGAAATGACGTGGTGATTGGCGGCATCATACTTCTCATGGTTCACGCCCATGACGATGGTGATGTCCTCTTCCTTGCCAGGAGCGGAGATGATGACCTTCTTCGCGCCAGCGTCGATGTGTCCCTGGGCCTTGCTGCGCTCGGTGAAGAGACCAGTGGACTCGATCACGATGTCCACGCCGAGTTCCTTCCAAGGAAGCGCAGACGGACCCGCACGGACGGCGAGGCATTTGATCTCGTTGCCATCGACCACCAGGATGTCGTCCTCGGCGAGGTCAGGGCTGCTCTTTTTCGAAAAGACGTTCTCACGGGCTTTGCCCTGCGTGGAGTCGTACTTCACGAGGTAGGCCAGGTTGTCCGCAGGGACGAGGTCATTGACGGCCACGACCTGGATTTCCTTGCCCAGGAGTCCCTGATCACAGATTGCGCGAAAGACGAGGCGACCGATGCGCCCGAAACCATTGATGCCGATTTTGACCATGTTATTTGAGGTAGTTTGGATTTTTGAGGGCGGCAGTCCTACCGCCAAGGGGGGAGGGTGTCAACCACCGAGGCAGCAGGATGCAGGCCAGGAAAAAAGCCTCACGCCAATCCCGCTTTGCGCACCTGCTCGACCACCCATGCCGCTTCCTCGGCATCCAGCGAAGGTCCGGGGATGCGATCATAGCTTTCATCCCAATACGAGCCTGTGCGGTAGCAGCGGTCCACTAGCGGCTGGAGCGCCAGCACCACGTCCGCATCCGTGGGACGTAACGGGATACGGATGTTTGGCAGCGTGGAGCGGAGCGGTGTCTGATAGACCTCTTTTCGGTCCGGGTTCGTGCCGCGTGTGACGCAGGTCAGGTAAAAAGCGCCGTCCTTTTCGCGCAGGCTGCTCTGAGGCACCGCCACCGTATGCCGCCCGCCGCGCAGCAGGTCGATCTCCACCACGTTCACACCGCCGGAAAGGTAATCGCTCCGTTTGCTGATGTAGCGGTCGCGTCCATCGCCTTTGTTCGTCGGACTGAGCACCTCAATGACGGTAATAATGCGTCCGTTGCCGTCGCTGATTTCCAACCAGCGTTCCGTCTCCTCTTCCGCAATGATGTACTCCGGTGTCGTGGCGATGACGGCTCCATCGGCCTCGCTTCCCGAACTAGGCTGCCAGCTAGGCGGCACGCCACGCCGCCAGGACTCGACGACCGCGACGTCGGGCCTTACGATGCGGGATTTATCGTCCGGCTCTGCAAGGCTGATGTTTTCCTCCCCACGTGCTTTTAGTCCGG
This sequence comes from Prosthecobacter sp., assembly GCA_044355475.1. Lineage (GTDB taxonomy): Bacteria > Verrucomicrobiota > Verrucomicrobiia > Verrucomicrobiales > Verrucomicrobiaceae > Prosthecobacter. The sequence continues at coordinate 8,249 of JBIKYB010000045.1, read as the reverse complement.
GTGGAAGCAGTCCAGCGATCTCATCGCGGATGTATCCAATGATCGCCAGATGCACATCCGGCCAGAACCGCTCCAGAAAAGGATTCATACCCGGAAAGGGATTGTTCTTGTTCATGGGCTGAAAATAGCCGGGGCAGATAACCTTGCAACGTGCCTTCTGCCTGCTGCGATCAGTGATTCACTACAATTGTAGTTGAAACCACACGACAAATGTAGTGAATTAGGCATGTAATTCAAAATAATCATGCCACTCCCCGACATCGCCGAATCCGAATGGTCCGTCATGGAGGCCCTCTGGGAATCCAATCCGCAAACCGCCTCCGAAGTCACCAAGACTCTCCGCCCAACCACGAACTGGGCAGAAAACACGGTCCGCACGCTGCTCACCCGCCTCGTTGAAAAAGGTGCGCTCAAGACCGGCGAGAACGCCAGCGGCACCCGCACTTACATGCCCGCCGTGAAGCGCGAAGCCTGCGTCCGCGCCGAGGGCGAGTCCTTCATGCAGCGCATGTTCGGCGGCGCGGCGAAGCCCCTGCTCGTCCACTTCGCCCAAAACAGCAAGCTCACCGCCGAGGAGGTGAAGGAGCTGAAAAAGATCCTCGATCAGAACCTCAACTCATAATCCGGTCATGAACACGCTCCATACCATCTTCGACTGGCTCCTGGCCGCCAGCCTTCGCGCCTCGGCCCTGACGCTGCTGGTGTTTGCCCTCCAGTGGCTGCTGCATCGGCATCTCTCACCGCGCTGGCACTACGCCCTGTGGCTGCCTGTTTTGCTCGTGCTGATCGCTCCGGTGCTGCCCGAGAGCCGCTGGAGCATCGAGAGCGTGTTCCAGCCCAAACCGCGGCCCGTGGAGGTGCATTCCGCACCATTGGTCGCAGACATTGCGCCTGTGAGCCTGCCATCCACCGCACCACCGGTCGTTTCCGTGCCAGCGCCCGTGGACTGGAACCAAATCCAGCTCGTCACATGGGCGCTGGGAGCGTCTCTGCTGCTCCTGATTGGCGGCGCTTCGTTCCTGCGAACACTGTTTCGTTTCCGGCAATCCCGCGAAAGCGTCAGCGACGATCTGCTTTCGCAGCTCGATGCCATCTCGCGTGAAGTCGGCTTGCGCCACTCACCTCAGGTGCTCGTGGCCCCGACGATCCAGAGTCCCGCTGTCACTGGCCTGTTGCGCCCCACATTGCTGCTGCCCACCGGCTTTGAGCGCGATTTCACCGTCGAGGAAGCACGCCTCATCCTTCAGCATGAGCTGACGCATCTGAAACGTCAAGATCTTCCTCTCAACACGCTGCTCTGCGTGCTTATGGCTCTGCATTGGTTCAATCCCCTGCTCTGGCTCGCCTTATTCAAAGCGCGAGCAGACCGCGAGGCCGCTTGCGATGCCCAAGTGCTTGTCAATGCCACGCCGCAACGTCGGAGTGAATACGGTCACGCCCTTCTCAAGGTCGAGGCAGCCTTCGCACCGCTCCGCCTGAGTCTCGGCTTCATCGGCATGCTCCAGCGTGGTGCGGCGTTGCGTGCGCGCATCCGCTCCATCGCCCATCCCTCACGCACCCGGCCCCTGGCAGCTCTGCTAGTGACGCTCTGCATCACATGCATGACCTTCCTCGGCGTCACGCGCGCGGAGAAGCCCGCGACCGCCACGAATGATGACACGACGCTTATCGCCATCGAAGTCGAAACCGTGCGGTTCGGGCAGGACACCACCTGGGACTTCGGAGGCCGCTTCAAACAGCTCGATCCCACCGACACTTCTAAAGCAGGCGGACAGATCGAAATGCTTGGCGAGAAAGATTTCCGCGAACTTCAGGAGCAGTTGCGAAAACTGGCCGGAGCCAACCTCGCCGCCTATCCCCGCATGGTCACCCATGATGGAAAAGAGGTCATGATCCGCTCCGTCGTGAACCAGCCAGTCCTCGGCGGCAAAGACCGCAACGGCAATGATCTGATCGCCAATCTGCCTATTGGTTTCGTCGGCAAGTTCACTCCCAAGACGATGCAGGACGGCAAGGTGGCGTTGAACATCGAAATCACCGACTCCAACCTCCTCACTCACGATGCTCAGCCTATCGCGGCCAGCCGGATGTATAGCACTCCTCTGGAACTGGAACCCGGCATCACGGTGGCGCAGTATTCCTGGCAGGCACATGGCTGGAAAAACGGCAAACCTCAGTCCTACCGCCCCACGGTCACCTTCATCACCACACATGTGATTGATCCGAAGAAGGGCGGTCTGCCAGCCGATGCATCCAATGATTTTGCCATCGGCCACTCCGCCTTCCTTCCCGGCGACAGTATCCGCATCACGCAGGTGCAGCGCAGCGGCGGCTTCATGACCGTCACCGCCGACTACGAGCTAGCCAGCGCCGAAGCGGCGAGCATCTCCCTCAACATCACATCCACCAAAGACAACGGCAGGACCAAAACCGACCCCAATCAGCGCAAGACCATCGCCAAAGGCAAAGGCCGCGTCGTCCTTCATCATCCCGATGTGCGGGAAGGGATGCCACACGTCTCCTTCTACCCCACGCGGGGCGGCAGCTCGTTTGGAGGCATCTACTTTGGCACGCAGGAAGAGGCGGATGCATCGCGGAAAATGGGCGGTTCTACTACCGCTGCTTCCGCATCCTCTGGATCGTCTTCATTCATCGTGGGGCAGACTGCCTTCCGCTCCGGCGACTCCATTCAAATCACCTCCGTCGAGCGCAGCGCCGATCAACTCAGCGTCACCGCCGAATATGATCTCACCAGCGCCGACGCCGCCAGGATCGCCCTCTTCATCACCTCGAAAGACAAAGGCAGAACCAAGATCGACGCCGGTCAGAGCAAAACCATCGCCAAAGGCAAGGGCAGTGTCGTGCTGCGCCATCCTCACATGTACAAAGGCCTGCCGCACATCTCATTTTATGGCGCTGAGGACGGCAGGGCATTTGGTGCCATCTATTTCGGCGCGCCCGAGGAGGCTGCGGCATCAAAGAAGCTCAATCTCGACCACATCAGAGCTAACAAGCCGGTCGATGCCACCGCTTCGGCCCTCAACGCCAAACTCAACCGCATCATCCTGCCCCGCGTCCAGTTCAGTGGTGCCAGCATTGAGGAGGCCGTCGAATATCTCCACGCTAAAAGCCGCGAGTTTGACACTCTCAACAAAACGGGCGTGCAGTTCATGCTCAGGCCCGGCGGCACAAAGCCCGGCCGCATCAGTCTCGATCTCAAAGACGTTCCGCTCATCGAAGCCCTGCGCTACTGCACCGAACTCGCCGGTCTCACCTACAAAGTCGAACCCTACGCAGTGACCATCGCCGACGCGACTGCCGAGGCACCCGCCAAGCTGGACATCACTGCCAAGAGCGGTGCCAAAACCACCGTCACCACGCGGGCCAACAAAATCATTCTGCCCAGCGTCGAGTTCCGCGACGCCACGCTGGTCGAGGCGATTGAATTCATCCGCGCCAAGTCCCGCGAACACGATCCTGACAAAAAAGGCGTCAACATCCTCCTCAAAGGCGACGGCGGCACCGTCAAAGGCGACGGCGGCACCGTCAAGATCACCCTCTCCCTCAAAGACGTGCCCGTCTCCGAGGCCCTTCACTACTGCGCCGAAATCGCCAACCACAAACTCAGCGCAGACGACAGCACCTTTGTTTTGGCTCCTGCACCACCCATGGGAGCGACCGTACCACTTAAACCCTCAGACAACGAGGTGCCTGAAACAGATGCGCAGGCAAAGGCCGCCGAGCTACGACGCGCCAAACCTCGGCAGTATGACTTCGCCAAAGCGGATCTCGGCGATGTGATCCGCTTTCTTGCCACGGATGCCGACATTCGCTTCCTCTCTCTACCTGAAGACCACCCGACCAGTCAGCGGTTGATCACCTTCTCAGTTCGGGGCAGCCCGTTTGAGGTTCTTGAGACCATCTGCAAAGCAAACAACGTGGTTTTGGTGTTGGAAAAGAATGTCTGGCATGCGCGATCTGCTGATAATCTAGTGCTGATTGGCAAGAACTACCCAGTCCCAGCCACCAGAATACCAGTGAAAACGCTCTGTGAAGACTTGTCGGCAATCACGGACCTGCCGACCATAGATCAGAAGGAGAATCATGACAAACCCGTCGCCAGCATCACAGCCAATGGTGACACTCTGCATGTGCTGGCCACCCGCCAGCAGCACATTTGGGTCAGCTGTTATCTTGAAGCGGTGAGTCGCGCAGCAAGCTCACACAAGGAAACCGAAATCAAAAAATGACACATCGTTTCATCTGTTGGCAAAAAGACGGTCGGCTCTAATATCGGCCATCACATGACCACGCCCGACCTCACCCTGCGCCTCCGTGAAAACGCCTGGATCGGCGACGCCGTGCTCGAACTCTATGTGCGCAGTCATATTCTGCGCCAGGAAGGCAAGGTCGATGCCGAGATGAAGACCCGCTTCACCTGCAACCAGTTCCTCTCCTGCCACGGCAATCCCACCGCCGTAGAGGCCGACATCGGCGTCATCTACCAACGCGAAGGCCTCGAAGCCGCCTTCGCGTGGATTCGCGACAACTTGGAGCCGCTTTTTGTGAAGCAGGAAGCCAAACGCAAGCGACTCGGAAAGTAGTCGGTTACACCCGTTGCCCGAGCGCCTTCAGCTTCGCCTCACCCTCGCTCCACGGCACCTCGTGCGGCATCCGCTTCGTCGTTGCCGCAAGCGCTGCCGTCACACCGGCGGCCTCGCCCATCGCCACGGAGTTGCCGGTCACGCGGTAGCTCGCATGCGCGATGAAATCGCCGCTGATGTTGCGCCCGGCCATCATCAGACCATCGACATCTTTCGCGATCAGTGCCCGCAGCGGCACATCATACGGCTTCACTTTCACACCTGCATTGCTATAAGCCGCCGTTTTGTTCGCCTCCTTGCTCAACGCATGAATGTCCACCGGGAAAGTCGGGCGGACCACCGCATCGTCATAGCGAGCACCAGCGATGAGGTCGTCTTTATTCACGGTGTAACGTCCCGCGATGCGCCGTCCATCACGCACACCGATCTGTTCGGCGGTGGCGGCGATTTGCAGCCCCTCCCACGGGCCACCGAGCTTGCGCAGGCCGTTCACGATCTTGTGCAGTTCCGCACGAGCCTGCACGGTGGCCTCGGTGATCTTCGCCGCATCAAAGCAGGGCACGCCGTATTGATGGTTCATCATCACCAGCAGCAGATTGTCCCGCACCTGCCACAGCGTCGGCTTGGAATACGATGGGAAATGCTCCCCGCGCTGGATCTCCTTCAAAAACACGTCTTTGGCGATGCCGTCCGCCTTGCTCGGGTCAGAGCCATGGATGAAGGGCTGCAACGCCGCTACATCCTTGCAAACCAGCAGCGCATTGAGCGACATCGGCTGGCAGGGACAGGAGTCCGCCTCGCCATACTCGAAACTGCATCCCGCCAGCGCTCCGAGATCGCCATCGCCCGTCGTGTCGATGAAAACCGGCGCACGCCACGCTTGGCGACCGCTTTTGGACTCGGTGACGATTGTTGTGAGACGCTTCCCTTCGCGATAAGCGGCGCTCACCCGCGTGTGGAGCTGAAATTTCACGCCTGCCTCCACAAACATCTCCTCCAGCAGCAGCTTCATGCCCTCCGGCTCATAGCAGATGCTTCCTTTGCTCGTGCCGCGCCGCATGTCGCGCTCGTCGAGACGCTTCAACAGCTCTTGATTGAATCCCGGCTTGTCGAAATCGAGCAGATAGCCCAGCAAACCCGCCGTCCACACACCGCCCAGGCAGCCACGCCATTCAAACACACGCACCTTCGCCCCAGCACGCGCTGCCGTGATCGCTGCCGCGATGCCCGCAGGTCCCGCGCCACACACGATCACATCCGCGTCCTCCACCAGCGGTAAATCACGCGCTTCTTCATGGAACTGCCCCGCGATGGCCTTCTCCACCTCCGCCGCGTTCATCACCCCCGGTGTGACGAGCGCCCCGGAAAATGCGGCGCGAAGGAAGGAACGGCGTTTCAGGTCGTTGGATGTGGCTGGAGTGTCCATGGTGGAAAGAGTCTGAATCAAATCACCTTTGGACGCCATTCTTTATCGCATGCGCTTTCTCGTCTTCCTCGCTCTCTGCGCCCCGCTCATCGCCAAACCGCCCAGCATTGAGGCGGGACGGCAGCATTGGGCCGTTCAGCCGCTGAGCGCCGCGAAGCCGCCCGCCGTGAAAAACACGGCATGGCCGAAAAACGACCTCGATCTCTTCATCCTCGCCGAGTTGGAGAAAAACGGCTTCCAGCCAGCCCCCGAGGCTGATCCGGCCACGTTGATCCGCCGCGTGACGCTCGACCTCACCGGTCTATTGCCGACACCTGAGGAAGTTTCATCTTTCATCCTTCATCCTTCATCTTTCGAGGCCCTCATCGACCGCCTCCTCGCCAGCCCGCACTACGGCGAGCGCTGGGGCCGCCACTGGCTGGATCTTGCGCGTTACGCCGACACCAGCGGCACGCACAACGACCTGGACCGCCCTCATGCGTGGAAATACCGCGACTACGTGATTCGCAGCTTCAACGACGACAAGCCCTACGCCCGCTTCGTCGCCGAGCAGATCGCGGGAGATGAAATCGACGACGCCGATGAGCAAAGCCTCATCGCCACCGGTTTCTGCCGCAACGGGACCAGCAATGACGACAACATGGGCAAGACCGACGACGCACTCGCCCAATACCGCGCCGACCAGCTCGACGATGTCATTTCGACCACGAGCAGCGTCTTCCTCGGCCTCACCGTCGGCTGTGCCCGCTGCCACGATCACAAAACTGATCCGCTCCTCCAGCGCGATTACTACAGCCTGCTCGCCATCTTCAACGGCACCGAAAAATACGGCCTCGTCCCAGGCACGCAGGACAAGAACGACAAGCGCATCAAGATCGACGAGGCCGCCAAAGTCCACGCCCTCATCGAAACCAGCCCACAGGTGCCCGTCACACGCATCATGCTCCGCGGCAGCGCCTTGAATCTCGGAGACGAAGTCAGCCCCGCCATTCCCACCCTCTTCAAGCCCATCCCCTTCCCGGCACCTGCCGCCAAGACTTCCCTGCGCCGCAAAACCCTAGCCGATTGGATCACCTCTCCCGACAACGTGCTCGCGTGGCGTGTCATCGCCAACCGCATCTGGCAGCATCACTTCGGCCAAGGCCTCATCGCCTCGCCCAGCAACTTCGGCTTCACCGGCTCTAAGCCAACGCATCCCGAGCTGCTCGATTACCTCGCCCATCAGCTCATTCAAAACGGTGGCCGCTTTAAGGCGCTGCATAAAATGATCCTGATGTCAGCCGCCTATCGCCAAAGTCGTTCAACGCTTCAGCGCATGGAAGCCGAAGTCATCCGCGACTCCATCCTCGCCGCCAGTGGCAAGCTCAACCTCAAACTCGGCGGCCCCGGCATCAAACCTCGCCTGCGCCCCGATCTCCTGCCCACCAGCCAGCGCAACAAATGGCCGCTGCTTCAAAAAGAGGGCCCTGAACAATGGCGGCGCAGCATTTACATCTATGTGAAGCGCCAGCTTCTCATGCCCAGCATGGAACTCTTCGACGCGCCCACCACCACCGACAGTTGCGCCATGCGGCTCGACAGCACCGTGCCCACGCAGGCCCTCGTGCTCATGAACGACGAGTTCGTCGAAGAACAAGCCGCCTTCCTCGCCCAACGCGCCACCTCGGACACGCTCGAAAAAACGATTCAACGCATGTTCATTCTCACGCTGAGCCATGAAGCCGATGCCAAGCGGCTCCAGCAGTCCCTCGACTTCGTGCAAGCCCGCGAAGCTACCAGCACGCGAGATCAAGCCCTCGCCGACCTCGCTCACGTCTTGTTCAACAGCAGCGAGTTTGTTTACATCCAGTGAAGTGCCGCCTTAGTCATCATGATGAGTAGCACCATTAGTCTTCTGGCGGCTTGATCAGACGCATGCGATTCGAAGGGGCTTTTCGCCGCCCATCAACGATCTACAAAGCGGGATCGCGCTCCAAAGGCGAAGGCGCCGGGGTTTCCCCCGACGCCTTCATGTGGATCGGCCCTCATAAGCCGGATTCTGTGTCCCCGACATCTTGCGGTGCCTGGCTGTGATCATTTATCTGTCAGGCTGAGCGACCAGCCCGCCCCTGCTTGCGCAGTGGTGCGACTATTACCCGGAGTTATCCATCCCTTGCGGGACTTGCGGCCAGGCGGGCCTTTCTCCTGTTCTGTCTTGCACCGCATGAGGTTTGTCGTGC
>JBIKYB010000248.1:0-7634 GCA_044355475.1 Prosthecobacter sp. | reverse complement strand
TTGTCATTCGTCCGACTTCGGAGACGATCATCGGTGCCGCCTTCGCTCGCTGGGTGGAAAGCTATCGAGATCTCCCGTTGCTGATCAACCAGTGGTGCAACGTCATGCGCTGGGAGATGCGCCCGCGTCTGTTTCTGCGCACCGCCGAATTCCTCTGGCAGGAAGGTCATACCGCGCATGAAACGGCCGAGGAGGCCATCGTGGAGACGCGCACCATGCACAAGGTGTACGAGGACTTCTTGCGCGACCATCTCGCCATTCCGGTGATCCCTGGCGAGAAAACGGAGCGCGAGCGTTTCCCTGGAGCGGTGCAGACCTTCACGGTGGAAGCCATGGTGCAGGACAAGAAGGCCATTCAGGCGGGAACATCGCATTACCTGGGGCAAAACTTTGCCAAGGCCGCGAACATCCAGTTTCTTGGACGCGACAACACGCGCCAGCTCGCGCACACCACGAGTTGGGGCGTTAGCACACGTCTCATTGGCACGCTGATCATGGCGCATGGCGATGATGACGGCGTGATCATCCCACCACGCGTCGCGCCGAATCAGATCGTCATTTTGCCCGTCACGCCGAAGCCAGAGACCCGCCAGGAGGTCATTGATGCCTGCGAGGCACTTGCGCAGACGCTGCGCACGCAAACCTTCGGTGGTGAGCCGCTGCGCGTGCACGTGGACAAGCGCGACCTGCAAGGCGGTGCGAAAAACTGGGAGTGGATCAAGAAAGGCGTGCCGATGCGCCTCGAAATGGGACCGCGTGACATCACCAGCCGCAGCGTGGCCGTTTGCCGCCGCGATCAGGGGCCAAAGGCGAAGGAATTTGTGCCGAAGGAGGAGTTCATCCAGTCGGTGCAGGAACGTCTGGGCGAAATCCAGGACGCGCTGCTCGCCCGTGCCACGGCCCTGCGTGACGCGAACATGAAGAAGCTCGAAACGCTCGAAGAGTTCAAAGCCTACTTCGCCGAGAACTCCGAAGGCGGCTTCGCCCTCATGCACTGGGCCGGCAGCAGCGAGGACGAGGACGCCTTGAGCAAAGAACTCAAGGTGACCATCCGCTGCATCCCGCATGGCGATCAGTTTGCCGAGGAAGGAAAATGCTTCCTCACTGGCAAGCCGAGCAGCTGTCGCGTGATCTTTGCTCGGAGCTATTGATTTCCTCCAATCATGGGACGCATCCGTCGGCATGGCTATGTCATCGAGTGGTTCATCGGCGACCACGATCCACGGCATGTGCATGTCTATGATGCCAAGGGTGGTTTCATGGGGCGATTGAATCTAAACACGCTGACCGGGCATGAAGGCTGGAATCCCGATAAAAAGCTGCTAAGGCTGATCGCAGAACTTCAAAAGCAGGGCCGACTATGAAAATCGCCGTTCAACTTAAAAAGCCTTTCGGCACGGGAACCTTCTCCCGTGTCAAGCATGCCCGTTATCTTGGCTGGGAGGATGCTTTTGATGTCGAGTTCGAGGATGGCCTTTGTTTTCTGGAGCCGCATGCGACGATCCGCAAAGCCAATGACATTTCCACCAAGGCGGTTCCGGTGCAGGTGGAGGTGGACGAGGAACTTCGCAGCCATTTCATCGTGACGTATGACACGGGCGAGGTGGCCGAAGTCCCTTGGTCATTCATTCGTGAACTGCCGCCAAAGACAGCACGGCGTCATACTCACCGGATGAAGTAGCTCAGGTTCTCCAGTTCCACGGCGAGGTCCACGCTGTTCACCACGACGTGTTCTGGCACGTCGAGGACGGTGGGGGAGAAATTCAGGATGGCCTGGATGCCGTGATCCACCATGCCATTGACGACGGACTGGGCGCTGCTGGCAGGGACGGTGAGGATCGCCATCTTGACGTTGTTGCGTTGGATGAACTCGGCCATCTCAGCCATCGCCAATACGGGCACACTCACCTGCGGGAGCTTGCGTGGGTTCAAATCGAACGCGGCAGCGACTTCGAAGCCCTCTTTGCGGAAGCCGCCGTAGCGGAGGAGCGCGGAACCCAGGTTTCCAACGCCGACGAGGATCACTGGTTGCAATTTGTTCTGTCCCAGCACGTCGCCGATGGTGGAACTTAGTGCGTCCACGTTGTAGCCGAGTCCTCGCGTGCCGAGCTGACCGAAGTAGGCCAGATCCTTGCGTAATTGCGTGGATTTCACCCCGGCGGCTTTCGCCAGCGCGGCGGAGGACACCGTGTCCACCTGATTCTCACGCAGCCTTTGCAGGCAGCGCTGGTAGATCGACAGGCGGTAGATCGACTTGCGGGGAATGTCTATTTTGGTGGGCATTGGCTGGACGCATGTGAAAATTCACCCGGAAGTGCTGCAAGTCAATTGGCCCGAACCTAACAGACTTGTCACCTTTGCGGCCCGACTGATGGCCCAGGCACCCTGCGGACAGGAGCTGTGTCCGGGATGCGTTGCTCCGCCGGAATGCGCAAATATTGCTCCAGCAGCTTCATATGCTCGACCAAGCCCGGCGTGGACTTGTTGCCAGCGTGGAGGCGTTTCACGATGGCGTAACCCTTTTTCCAGGACTCAGGATCGTTTGACTGCGCCCAAGCATAGGCCGCAAAACGCTCGGTGTAATTCAGCCCGCCGTGCTGGAACGAGTTCCAGTAGGCGTCACCGGCTTGTTTGAAGTCATAGGTCCGGCGCAGATGAATCTCCGCCAGCTTCGCCCAAAGACGCGGGTGATCCGGCAGAAAGCGCAGCCCTTCTTCCAGGATGGCCACACCACGCATCACATGATCGTGGTAGAACTGCCCCCGCAGGGCAGGTTTCAAATCTTTACTGTAGAGGTAGTAAGACGCTGCGTTGTAGGCCATGTGCCAGGACGCCTCCTCCCAGTAGCGGAAATTGCGCGGCTGCAGCCGTGTCACCAGCTTGTAGAGGCTGTCCACCTTGGCCCAGTTCACGTGGGTGAACTCCAGGTGTGCCCGCAGTTGAAACATGCAGGCTGCCAGCCCGCGCAGGCCACCCAGCGATGCCGCCAGCCCGGCCTGCCCCAGGTTCTCTCCCACCCCGAGACGGATCGGCTCCTCCAGCATCTTTTGCTGCCGCAGATCCTGCGTGATCTTCTGCTCCAGCGGCAGTTTTGCCACACCGAAGACCAGCAGCACCACGATGGCCTGGAATTCGCGTTTCATAGCTCTTTTTCGACGAACAGCAGATGCGTGACGAACAGGTAAACCGTCACATAAAGGGCTGCGATGCCAGTCATATCATAGACAGCTGCCCAGGGCACGATCTCGCCGTTCACCACGCTGTCCACGATGTCAAACTGCGCCAGATCGGGGCAGATCGCCGCGAGCAGAAGTGTTGCGGCACGCCCGGCCCAGCCGGAGAGATTTGGCTGGAAGAAGAATTCGCGGATCAGCGCCTCGCCGTGGCCGATGATCGTGATGCAAAGCGTGATCACGATGGTGAACAGCGTCGAGCTGGCGATGCTGGAGAGCAGCAGCGCCACCGTGGTCACCACCGTGGCCTTCAAAAAAATCGCCCACACCGCCCAGTGCAGGTTCCACGTCAGTCCCTGCCGCGCCACGATCTCACGCATTTGCGCCACAGTCTCCGGCGTGTCCATTTTCTCTAGGCGCATGCGGGCCAAGGCGTCATCAAACAGCATCGACTGCCGCAGCCACAGGATCAGGCTCAGCACCGCGTCCATCACGATTAGCCCGCCGCCGATGAGCATTAGCACGCCCAGCAGCTTGCCCAGGAGATAATCAAAGCGTGGCACAGGCTTTGACAGGATGGTGTAAAGCGTACGGTCCTCCATGTCCTTCGGGATCAGCAGCGCGGTCGAAACCACGCCGATCACGATGCTGAAAATCTGCAAGGCCCCCAGCGTCACGCTTTTGAGCAGGTTGAGCTGCTGTTCGGGGTTGATCACCGAAAATGCAAAGCCCGCGCCGACGGCCAGTAGGCAAAAAATCACGAGGAAGGCCAGGATTTTCATCCGCACGAGCTGCGTCACCGTCGCCATGGCCATGGTCCAGACGCGACGGGGCGAGAAGCGCACCTTCGGCGTCATTGCAGCAGGAGAATGGGGTGTGGCGTCACTCATGTTCATTTAGATTCATCAGTGGCCTCAAGGAACAAGCGTTCCAAGGTCGTGCGCGGATGACCGCTGCGCAGGATTTTCGTGCCATGGCCTTCGGCTTTGACGAGGGCGTCAATTTTTGCCAGCAGGGCGGGGGAGGCGTTTTCGAGCACCATCTCGGTTTGATTCTCCACGGCGATCAAATCTTCCAATCGTCCTTCTCGCACCATGCGGCCATGGGCCATGATGCCCACGCGGTCGCACACCTCCTGCATCTGCTCCAGCAAGTGTGAGGTGACGAGCACCGTGATGCCACGGGCGCGAAATTCGATGATGAGATCCCGAATTTTTCGCGAACCCGCCGGATCGACCCCTGCCGTCGGCTCATCCAGCACGAGCAGACGTGGTTCATGGATCAAAGCCTGCGCGAGTCCAAGGCGTTGCAGCATGCCTTTGGAATAGCCACCGACACGCCGCGTCGCGGCATCTTCCAGGCCGGTCAGCGCCAGCATTTCCTCAGCACGGTCTTTCAGCCTCGTACCGCTCATGCCGCACAGGCTGCCGTAGAAGTGCAGCGTCTCGCGCCCATTGAGATGCTTGTAGAAATACGGGTTCTCCGGCAGGAAGCCCACGCTGTGGCGGCTGGCCACTTCCGTGCTCGGCACGCCAAAGATGCTCGTGCGGCCCTGCGTTGGCTTTAGCAGGCCCAGCACAGCCTTCATCGTGGTCGATTTCCCCGAGCCATTCGGGCCGATGAGGCCATAAACCTCGCCTGCTTTCACTTCGAGCGACAGATCATGCACCGCACGAAACGCCCCTTTCACCAAGGTGCCTTTGAAGACCTTGGTCAGATTTTGGACGGATACAGCAGGCGTGTCGGGCATGGTGGTTGTGTGGCGCTAATCAACGCACGATGCTGAATCCGCGCAAGCTGGTCTCTGCGGTGGCGGCTTTCACCTCGCGTTCCTTGATGTGGGAGCTCAGGCTGCTCTGCTCGATGTCCTCCAGGAACGCCTCCACCTCATCCGCCTCAAACGCCTGCGCAAACAGCTCCACGCGTCCGTCTGGCAGGTTTTTGACCCACCCTGTCACATCGAAGCCGGAGGCGATCCGTTTCGTGCTGTAGCGAAAACCCACGCCCTGGACGCGGCCGGTGTAGAAAACATGTCTGGCTGTCATCACTTCATCAAAAGCTTCATCGCGGTGCGGGCTTCTTCACTCGCCGCATCCATCAAAACCACGCCCGCATCGCCGCGATTTCGCATCAGGCTCACAAAGCGGCCCTGTGCTGTGAATTCGGCCTCGCCCTTTGTGTTGTAGCGCTGTTTGAGCGAATTGAGCATCGCCTTTTGGAAGGCGTCGGCGGAGGCTTTGTCCATGAACAAGGTCTGCCAGGTCGCGTGATCGCGTTTCGCGCCGCTTTCCGCCGCCCAGGCCAGCAGGCGATCTGCCACGAGGCCGCGTGTGCCCATGCCTGCGTCATCATCGTTGTTGTAGGTGCGCAGAGCCGTCGCGCAGACGAATTTGCCGAGGCGGTCGTCGAGAAACGGTGCCACACCGCCAAGCTTCACGTCATCCAGCTTGATCTCCACCGGAGCAGGCCGTTCGGGATCAAGATAGACCTCAGGCTCGATCACTTCCGCCGTGTTCACCGGCGGGCGGCTGTAGGCGGCGTTGAGCTGTGGGAAATTCCCCGCGCTGTGAAGTGTCTGCGCGAAATCGAAGCCGCGGCTGAACGGGAACAGCGCAAGTTCGCGCAGAAAAACTGGCATGGGCACCTGATTCAGCGGATGATCGGGATCTTCGGTTGGTAGATCGTCTTTTGGAGCCGAGGACGGGTTTTGCAGGGAGTGCAGGAAGCGCGTCAGCGACGCATCGCCCGAGATCAACGCTTCACGCGCGAGCCGCATGTCCGTCGTCAGCGGTCCGTGCTGGGGCTGAAACAGCGTGCTGCCGTATTCGCGCAGCAATTGTCCGAAGGCGATGCCCAGCGGCTCGTTTGAGACCACTGCCGGGCCGGTGGCCGTTTCAGGATCGACCGTGAACATCGTCTCTGTCTCCGTGTCATACCAGCCTCCGAGCAGCCGAGCCAACAGAGCGGCGCGTAGCGGCAGCGGATCGACCGCTTCGGGAATCCAGCCCAGTGCCGCGAGACCGCGTGTGAGGTTCTTCGCCTCATCATTCGGCTGCTGGCGCTTCAACCAGGCCAGAATCGCCATTTCCACCTCCTCCTGGCTCACCGAGGTCGTCACCAGGGGCAGCGCCTGCAGCTTGCGCATCTTCAGCATCTCCAGGCCCATGCCCACGAAGTCCGGGGCCACGTCGTCTTCCTTCATCACCACCGGCGGCGCGTTCTTCATGCCCAGCGTGCCCAGCTTTTGCAGCAGCTCGGCGTTCTCATCCTTTAGTGCGTCGTTCTGGCCTTGCAGATACTCGATCTGCCCCTGAAGCAGGACGATTTGTTTCTGCAAATCCTCCACGCTGCCAGTCGGCATCGGCGGGGGCGATGTTTCAGACCTGTTTTCCACCACGGCAGTGGGCTGCGGCTTTGATCCCGACAAAAACACACCCGCCGCGCCCCCCAGGGCGAGGAGAACGAGCAGCAGCGTGGCGGGGTTGGTCTTCATCCAGTCTTCATAGAACAGACCTTTGATCATCTCCAGTTTTCTCGTTGGACGGACGCATTTTCACGCCACCATGTCGCATGCTTCGCTGGCGCTTTGGCAACCACGACCTCGATCTCACTCATCGCGGCCTCATCATGGGTATTGTTAATGTCACGCCTGACAGCTTTTCCGACGGCGGCCGCTTCAATGACCACGGTCGCGCGGTCGAGCATGCTTTCACGCTGGTCGCTGAAGGCGCGGACATTCTCGACATCGGCGGCGAATCCACCCGGCCTGGAGCGGAACCCGTCGAGGAAGCCGAGGAACTCCGCCGCGTGCTGCCCGTCATCCGTGCCGTACGCTCGCAAACCAATGCGCTTATCTCCATCGACACGATGAAGGCCTCTGTCGCCCGTGCCGCGCTCGATGCCGGGGCCGACATCATCAACGACGTCACTGGTCTGCGCGGCGATGCCGCCATGCTACGCGCCGCCGCCGAATCCAATGCTGGGCTCGTCGTCATGCACATGACCGGCACTCCGCAGACCATGCAGGCGAACCCGCATTACGACGATGTCGTCACCGAGGTGCGCGGTTACTTCGAGAACCGCCTGCGCCTGCTCGATAACGAAGGCATCGCCCCTGAACGCGTCGTGCTCGACCCTGGTTTCGGCTTCGGCAAGACCTTGGAGCATAACCTTGCCCTCATGCGGGACCTGCCGCAGCTCGCAACGCTCCGCCCGCTGCTCATCGGCGTCTCGCGCAAATCCATGATCGCCAAAGTCCTCCACTCCGACGCCATGGACGACCGCTACTGGCCCACCATCGCCCTCACCGCTAACGCTCGAGAGCACGGTGCCCGCATCGTTCGCGTGCATGACGTGAAACCGAACCGCGAAGCGCTACGGATGATGGAGGCGATTCTGGGCGCTGTTTGAGCTTTGAGAGGAGAAACTGGCTGACGAAAAAGCTCGGGGATCAGCGCGCCG
>JBIKYB010000044.1:0-23583 GCA_044355475.1 Prosthecobacter sp. | reverse complement strand
TTTAGCGGTGGCAGTGCGCCGCCGTATTGGCTGACGAGTTCGTCGGTGCGTGCGCGGAGCTTCGTGAGCGTGGCGGCGTGGGCAGGATCGGTGGCGAGGTTCTTCAGCTCATCGGGGTCGTTTTGCAGGTCGTGGAGGAACTCGTGGCTGTGGTCAAAGTAACGCGCGTATTTGAAGCGGGCTGTGCGCAGGCCTTCATAAGCCGGGATGCGATTTCTCACGGCGAAGTGCTCGTGAAAAGTCTGCGTGCGCCAGTCGGCGGGGACGCTGTCAGTCAGCATAGGACGAAGGCTGCGGCCCTGGTAATGCGCGGGAACGGGCGCTCCGGCGAGATCGAGAAAAGTCGATGGAAGATCGAGGTTCAAAACGGGCGCTTCGATGACTTTTCCACGCTGCGCTGCCTCGAATCGTGGATCGGCGATGATGAGCGGCACGCGCAGAGATTCCTCAAAGTGCGACCATTTGCCCGTTAGGCCGCGATTTGCCATGTGGTAGCCGTTGTCAGCGCTATAAACGATGACGGTGTTGCCACTGAGACCGGCTGCTTCCAGCGCGGTGAGGAGTCGGCCGATGGCGTTGTCGATGCCGCTGACCATGCGCAGGTAGGCACGCATGTTTGTTTGGTATTTCTCGGGCGTGTTCCAGCGCCAGAAGTAGCGCTCGCGGGTGATGCTGGTTTTGAAAAAGTCCGGCAGCGCCTCAAAGATAGCGGGATCATCGAGCCGAGGGCGATACATCTCTTGTTCGGCATAGAGACCGTCAGCGGACTGCGGCCAAGCGAAGTGGGAGCCGGGGCGGCGGTCGCTGTCTTCGGCATGGCAGGCATTGAACCAGAGCTGGAGGGCAAAGGGCTTCTCCTTCGGCTGCTGCTTCACGAAGTCGATGCCGCGATCCACGATGAGATCGGTCTCGTGACGCAAGGTGCCGTCGGGCTGCTTTTTGAAGAATGGATTTCGCCCGATGTCCTCGAAGACATCGAAGTGATCGGCGGGCTTGCTGCCTTTCGGCAGTTTGGTGTGCCATTTGCCGAAATGGCCGGTGCGATAACCCTGGCTGCGCAGGAGGTCGGGATAGAAGGTTTTGCAATTCGCCTCGGTGGGTTGGTCTGGCGACTCGGGCGAGCCAAAACTGCGTCCCGTGAGGCCGGTGAGGATGCTGGTGCGGCTGACCCAGCAGATGGCCTGGCTGACGAAGGCATTTTGAAATCGCACGCCACGAGCGGCCAGCGAATCAATGTGCGGTGTCTGCGCGATGGGATGCTCGTAGCAGCCGAGAGAGCTGGCGGTCTGATCATCTGTGAAGAGGAAGATGATGTTTGGCGGCTGTGCGGAGAAGACGACAGAATGGAAGAAGCAGACTAGGAGGACGGTGAGGAGGTGTTTCATGGGGGCGGGAAAAGGATGCGCATGAAAGAGGAACGACGGCCCGGTAGGCAAGTTTCAGTGGAGAATGGATAGGGAAAAGGACAGCAGAATGGGGACAGCAGAATGATTTTCAGATCATCACTCGCCTGCTTCTGATTCTTCTTTCCATTCAGTTTTCATTCCTGCACGGGCGGGAGTGAGTTCACCATCTTCGCCCCCGTCCGTTTCAATTCGGCCACCGTGGCTGAACGGAGCTTTTTCAGCAGCTCGGCATTTTCGGAGCGAGTGGCGAGGTTGGTGAGTTCCTCGGGGTCGGATTCCAGGTCGTAGAGTTCCTCCGGCTCGTTCGGACTCAGCGTGCGGATGTATTTGTGGCGGCCTTCGACGATCATCACATACCACGGCACGCCTGCTTTGTGCAGGTTGCCGGGCGGTGGCGGCACGGCATCGCAATCCGCACCGAATTTATCCGCAGTGAAGGGCATCATGGTGGTGTGTGGCCATGCGGCTTCGGGATTTTTTAAAAGCGGTGTCAGATCGTGGCCATGCATGTCCCAGGGCAACTCGAGTCCAGCGAAACGGAAGAACGTGGGCGGTAGATCGGCTCCGCCGACGGGCGTACGGCAGACTTTGCCCTCCGGCAGGGTGCCAGGCATGGAGACGATGAGCGGGCTGCGGATATTCGCATCGTAAGGCGCGAGCTTGGCACGGAAGCCGTGGTGTCCCCAGGCGTAACCTTGATCGGCGGTGAGCACGACGAGAGTGTTGGCGAGCTGACCGCTCTCCTCCAAAGCGGCGAGCACCTGGCCGATGCCTTCATCCAGCGCTCGCACGGCTTGGTGATACTGGCGCGACCATTGGGACAGCGAGCGGCCACGATCACGGTCAAAGTCATCGCCCACCTCGCTGCCGATGGCTTTGTCGCTGAGCACAGGTTCGCCATCGGGGCCGCGTTCCCATGCGGCGATTTTTTGCATGTAGCCGGGCTTGCCATCACGCGGCGGATAGATGTCGGCAGGCGTGGCGACTTTGGCATCGGGGTAGTCGTTGAGGTGGCGTTCCGCTGGTTGATACGGCGCATGCACGCCGCCGTAGCAGAGCCAGAGATACCAAGGCTTCGTGGTATCACGCTTTTCGCCCTTGATGTAATCCACAGCCCAGCGCGTGTAGTTGTCGGTGGAGTAGCCTTTCACGACCTGCGGCTCGCCGCCGTCGATGGAGAGGAGCTGATTGTGGTAATAGTTCGGCGCGTTGTCGGGATGACGAGGACGATTCCAGACGATCTGATGGTCCCAGTCGCGGCCAAAACCGGCATCATTGCCTGCATGCCATTTGCCGATCTGCGCGGTGTGATAGCCGTTTTGACGAAAAACAGCGGGCCAGAAGCGGCACTGCTGCGGATCGTACGTCGCGCCCGGATAAGGCGGCTTCATACGCATGGTGGCGACGCCGTATTGATGTCTGCCGGTGAGCATCGTCGTGCGCGAGGGCATGCACCAGGTGCCGATGTAGGCATGGGTGAAACGCACCCCACGCGCGGCTAGGCGGTCCATGTTGGGTGTCTTTGCCCAAGACTCCGCGCCTTCGTAGCACGACAGCGTGCGGTAGGAATGATCGTCCGTGTAGATGAAGAGGATGTTCGGCCTAGTCGCGGCGAAGAACGAAGGGCTGAAGGCGAAGAGGAGCACGGGCAGAAGAAACTTCATGGTTTGACGGAAGAGGGTGTTTGGCGAGGCATGTTGCGGCTTTGGCCTCATCTTTGGAGGACAGCAGAATGGATGACAGCAGAATAATGAAACAGACAGGTGAGTGATCATCAGAAAATGATTCTGCTGTCCCCCATTCTGCTGTCCCAAAACTTCAGCGTGGTCCCGGTGCGTTGATTTGATCGGCGTTTTTTGGCAGGCCGGGGAAGTCGCCGCGTGGGGTTTGTTTTCTTTTGTCGAGGGAAGCGCCCGTCTCGCGGTCAAAGCCGTCGGGGGTGAGTTTTTCCGGGGCGGCATCACCGGTTTCTGTGGTCCATTGGTCGAGCAACGCGGCGAGGCGGGCCTTGGTTTCCGCGTGCGTGGCATCGGCGGCGAGGTTGGTGAGCTGTAGCGGATCGCTGGCGGTTTGATATAGCTCCTCGTTGGCTCGTGGGGCGAGGAAGACATCGGCCTGAGCGGGCGTGAGCTTTTGTGCATCCCGCAGCGCCTTGAGTGAATCATGCGAAGGCGAGCGCACGGAGTCGGCGGGGCCTTGCCACGCGAGAGCGGGACGCTGATTACGAATGTAGAGCCAGCCGCCGCTGCGCACGCTGCGTCCGTGGGCTTCGTAGTCGTGCCAGTTGTGCTCTGAGAAGGCGTGGCGGCGTGTGACGGCCTGTGGATCTTTGAAGAGCGGCATGAAACTCACGCCTTGGAAGCTAGGCGGAGCCTTCACGCCTGCGGCTTCGAGATAAGTGGGCGCAATGTCGATGACGCTGACGAGGCTGGCGGAGGTGCTGCCTGCTTTGGCGATGCCTGCGGGCCAATGGGCCACGAGCGCGGTCTTCATACCGGAGTCGTGCAGACGTGTCTTCGCACGCGGGAAGGGGCGTCCGTTGTCGGCGAGGATGAGGATGAGCGTGTTGTCCAAAATGCCCTCGGCAGCGAGTGTGTCGGCGATCTGGCCGATGAAGTAGTCAAACCGTGTGATCTCGTTGTGATACGAGGCCAGATCGGCCCGCGTGGCCTCGTCATCGGCGAGAAAAGGCGGCACGGCGATGTCCTGCGGGCGATGTTTGGCGCCGTAGCGGGCCTCATCCCATTCTTTGTCCGCGTCCCAGTCGCGATGCGCATCGAGCGAGGCGAACCAAAAGAAGAACGGCTTGTCCTTGGGCCGCTGCGTGATGGTTTTGGCCCATTTCGACTCCGCGCCGTGATTGTCCGGCGTCACGCCGGGATCAATGAGATCCCAGGTCTCCGCGCCGACCTTTGCATCCAAGCGCGACATGTGATTTTTTCCAACGACGGCGGTGTGGTAGCCGTTTTCGCGCAACACACCCGGAAGCCACGGCAGATGAGACGAGACGGGCTGGTGCAGCTCGGCGGCGGGGCCGTTGTTGTGCGGGTAGCGGCCCGTGATGATGCTGGAGCGGCTGGGGCTGCAACTGCTGGCCGTGAGATACGCCTCGGTGAATTTCATGCCCTTCGCCGCCAGTGCATCAATGCGCGGTGTGCGTGCTGTCTTGCTGCCGTAGCAGCCGAAGTCGTCAAAACTCACGTCATCGGCGATGCAGACGACGAGGTTTGGGCGCTCGGCGGCGATCAGAGAGGAACTGACCGCGAGCAGGGTGAAAAGGAGCGGCTTCATGGTTGAGCGGGTTGAGTGAGTTGATTTGGGACAGCAGAATGGGGGACAGCAGAATCGAGAAACAGACAGGTGGGTGTGATCAGAAAAAAATTCTGCTGTCCCCCATTCTGCTGTCCAACAAGAGGCATGAGCGTTTAGCGCCACACGCCCGGTTCATTCGTCCATTTCGTGAGCACCTGGCGCTCTGTCACAGGCCACCAGGCTTGCAGCTTGTCGGCGAGGCGCTGGACGATCTCCGGTTTCTTGGAGGCGAGGTTGTTGTCTTCATGCGGATCGGCGAGGAGGTCGAATAGCTGGGGCCGCTTTTCCGTGCGCGGATGACTGCTGGCGTAGCGGTCGAGTTTGCCGTCGTACGTGAGCAGGAGCTTCCATTTCCCATCGACCACCCAGCGGTAGAGCAGCGTGTCCTCGGGCTTGTCGATGTTCGCCACGTCATGCGCGAAAGTTTCGCCGAAGCACTCCTTGCGGGCGGTGGGCTCGCCAGATTTGAGGATGGGTAGGAGATTCAGGCCAGAAAGCTTTTCCGGTGCCTGCGCTCCGGCGGCGGCGAGAGCTGTGGGCACGATGTCGATGCTGGAGCAGAGCTGCTCGCCGCGATTGCCGGGCTGAATGACGCCGGGCCAGGAAAACATGATGGGCTGGCGTGTTCCGCCTTCGTTGGCGGATTGTTTGGAGCGTGGCGCGTAGCCCTGGCTGTTTGGGTCCTGAATCCAGCCGTTGTCGGCGACATAAACGAAGAGCGTGTTTTGCATCAGACCTTTTTGCTCGATCCGGTCCATGAGCTGGCCACAGGTCTCGTCAAACCACTCCACCATGGCATAATAGCGTGCCACATGATCGGACTCGATGCCTTTGGCCTTGTACTTTTGGAACAAACGATCCGGCGGTGTGTGCGGCGTGTGCGGCATGAAGGGCGCATACCAAAGGAAGAAGGGCTTCTTTTCCGCCGTGGCATGATCAATGAACTCAAACACCGGCTCCATGCCCTCACGGCCGATTTTGAGGCCGTCATCGCCATGGCGACCGCCGGGATTCGGGAAGCCGCGAGTCATGGCGTGGGTGAAGCCTGCACGCTTCGGCTCGCCTTCCCACCATTTGCCGGATTGATGACTCAGATAGCCCTGGTCGGCGAGGAGCTTCGGAATGGCGGGATGCTGGTAAAAGTTGCCGATGAGTTTCTCCCTAAGCGCTGCATAAGCGGGTGATTCTGGTCCTTTGCCTTTCCCCTTCGCTTTGCCTTTGGCCTTTGGATTGGCCTCATTTGCTGGCAACAGTGAAGGATCATTGCCTGTGACCCGGTGCTGATGAGTGTACATGCCATTGGCGAACGAGGCGAGCGCAGGCCGGCACAGCGCGGTGGGTACATAGCCTCGGCTGAAAAGGGCGCTGCGTGAGGCCAGTTTGTCGAGGTTTGGCGTCTCAATCTGCTTGTGGCCCATGAAGCCGTAGTCCGTCCATGCGTGGTCGTCGGAGATGATGAAGACGATGTTGGGCTTTCCATCCTTCGCTAAAGCTTCGGAGGACGGGGCTGCGGCGGAGAGCAGAGGGCAGAGGGCTAATAGGATGAGGAGGAAGCGTTTCATGGTTGGTTGGGGGACGGATTTTGGACAGCAGAATGGGGGACAGCAGAATTAGAAGACCAGAGGAGGAGAATTTCAGAAAATCATTCTGCTGTCCGCCATTCTGTTGTCCAATTCCCCATCTGAAGTCATTGTGGTGATTTCAAGTCGGGAACGGTTGAGGTTTATCCACTGGATGGCCTCCAGGGAAGGGGCGTGAGCTAGAAGCACCCGCAAATGCTGATGATAGCGTTCCTGGTCCTTGCTAAAGCCTGTGACGACGAATGCGTGGCGGGGGCTGTGAAATTGCACGGGATGTGTGCCGAGAATCCGTTCGCCAGAGATGATCTCGGCTCGGTGCAGGCAGTGCGCCTCGCCTCCGAAGTGATGCACCAGAGCTTCCTCGTAGAGACGGCAGTCGAGATGCGTGCCCCAGTCCCGGATGAGTTCCTTCAGGTGCGACACGAGATGCTCGCAATTTGCACCGAGAGGATGCCAGCCGGATTTTCTTTGCGTGGGCTGATGCCGACTCATGCCATGCAGGGCATTTTTCAGCAGTTTACCGCGCACATCATCTTCCCCGAAGTTGAGCAGCTTCACCAGCCGGATGTCTTGCAGCATTGCATAGTGCAAGGCCTGCGCGGAATGCTCCGAAATCAGCGCCGCGACGGCTTTGAGCTCGTACAGCATCTGATTCACCACCAGATCGAGATAGTAGCTCTTTTCAAAGCTGCCGTGAGTGAGCTTCACCGGTACTTGAGTGAAGACTTCAAAGCCCTCGGCCCGCAATCGGGCGGCGATGTCGTTTTCGTAAATCCGCTCGTCGAACAAGCGCCCGAAGTGATTTCGTGAGGCATAAGCACAGCGCATCACGGCAGCATCAATCTCAGCAAACTCGCTGTCTGAGATGCTTTGGAGTTCGATGGTGCGGTGGATGGGCATGATGAAATTGGACAGCGGAATGGGGGCAGCAGAATCAGAAGACCAGAGGCTGAGAATTCAAAAAATTCTGCTGTCCCCTATTCTGCTGTCCAAACTCTGATTTCATTGGTCTTTAGCCGCCTGGATCGCCTCGGACACCGTCTTGGTTCCAGAAGCCTGATAAGCATCCCAGGGGCCGTCAGCGCTGCCGGCTGGCCAGGTGGCGGGATCGGAGTAGAGGTCGTCGGTGTCCTTGTACTTCTGCTTCAGGCGGGCGAGCTCGCTTTTCAGTTCGGTGAACTTCGCGGCGATGGCCGGGTTTGACGCATCGCTTTGGGAATGGAGCAGATTGCGCTGCTCATTCGGATCGGCGGTGAGGTCGAAGAGCTCATACGCGTCCTGCTTCCAGTAATGGATGAGCTTGTGCGTGGCGGTGCGCACGCCGAGGTGGGCCATGGTGTTGTGATGACCGGGGTCGTGGTAGTAGCGGTAGTAGAAGGAGGTGCGCCAGTCCTTCGGCGATTCACCGCGAAACAGCGGGGCGATGGAGCGGCCCTGCATGGAATCCGGCACCGGCAGTCCGGCGAGATCGAGGAAGGTGGGCGCGAGGTCGATGTTTGCCACGAACTGCTCCGGCACGCTGCCTTTTTTCACGCCAGGGCCGCGAACCAGAAGCGGCACATGCAAGCCGGGCTCGTACATGAAGCGTTTGTCGTAGAGTCCGAGGTCACCGAGATACCAGCCGTTGTCGGCGGAATAGATGACGATGGTGTTTTCCGCCAAACCGGCCGCGTCGAGATAGTCGAGCACCTTGCCCACGCCATCATCCACACCCTGCACACAGGCGAGGTAGTCGCGCATGTATTTCTGATACTTCCACTTCACGAGTTCTTTGCCGGAGAGGAGCTTGCCATCCACCTCCAGTTCCATCGGCTTCTCATTCATCCACTTTTGCAAAGCGGGGCCTTTGAGTTCAGCGGGTGGAGTGAGTTTTAAATCACGACGCGTGAGATCGCGGGCCACGGTTTGCTCATTGATCGGCAAAGCGGTGGGGCGAGTTGCGTAGTCGTCCCAGAGCGTCTCCGGCTCGGGGATGACCTTGTCCTTGAACATCTCGATGTGCCGCGTGGCGGGTTCCCAGGCGCGGTGCGGAGCCTTTTGATGCAGCATCAAAAAGAAGGGCTTGTCCGCAGGCCGCGTTTTCAGCCACTCGATGCCGAGATCGGTAGTGATGTCCGTGCAGTGGCCTTCGATGTTCAGTTTCTTCTTTCCAGGCAGAAGGAACTGCGGATTCCAATACGCACCCTGGCCCGGTAGCACGATCCAGCGGTCAAATCCTGTGGGATCGCTGCCCAGGTGCCACTTGCCGATCATGCCGGTGTGGTAGCCGCCTTTTTGCAGATGCTTCGCCGCATTGTCCCGGCTGCCGTCGAAGTTGTTGAAGACCGGTACGCCATTGATGTGCGAATACTGCCCGGTGAGCAGCGTGGCGCGGCTGGGCGTGCAGATGGAGTTTGTGACGAAGCTGTTCGTGAAGCGCGCCCCATCCTTCGCCAGTCGATCCAGATGCGGCGTCTGGTTCACCTTCGAGCCATACGCGGAGATGGCGTGCTGCGCGTGGTCGTCGGAGAAGATGAAGAGAATGTTCGGACGCTGCTCCGCAGCGAAGGACGAATGTGGAAAGACGAATGACGAAAGGAGGGTCGTCAGGAGGATGTGTTTCATGATGGGTCTGGATGAGGACAGCAGAATCAGAAGCAGAGAAGCGGTGATCAGAAAATCATTCAGATATCCGCGATGATCCCAGTTTAGTGCGTCCGCGCTGCGAAGGATCCACCCGCTTCGCTCAGCGTCGCACTGAAGGCCGGCGTAAGCGCAAAGATGGATGAGCAAAGGAAGGCGGGGGCACGTATAAGCTGCATGGAGCCGCTGCGAACGACAGGCCGCACCTGTTTCTTCCACCCAACTGTCGAGACCGAGTCTGGCGAAATCTTGCCCTCATGAATGAGGCTGAACCGCCTCACCTCTCGCCAGTTTTCCGCCTGCGCTGACGTTTTCGAGGTTCCACCAAGTCATGAAGCACCTGCTATCCCTCCTTTTCATTCTCTCGCTTGGCAGCGTCGCCGCAGCGGCACCTGGCAAAAACATCCTGCTCGTCATCACGGACAACCAAAACTGGTTCGACCTCGGCTGCTACGGCAACAGCGTGGTGAAGACTCCGCATATGGATCGGCTGGCGGCGGAGGGCGTGCGCTTTCGCCAGGCCTTTGCCACGGTGGCTTCCTGCAGCGCCAGCCGCGCGGTGATCTTCACCGGCGTGCTCACCCACCGAAACGGCCAATACGCCCACACTCCCAGCGAGCATAATCAGCGTCTGCGCCCCGATGTGACGACCGTTTTTGAAAAGCTCAAGAAGCACGGCTATCGCACAGCCTTGATCGGCAAGACTCACGTCGCTCCGCTGGACAAGTATCCCGTGGATGCCGAAATCGGTGGCCCGACGAAAAACGTGGCCGCTTTGGCCGAATCCGTGAGCCAGTTCGTCGAGCAATCGAAGGACCAGCCCTTCTTCGTGACGCTCGCCCTCGGCGATCCGCATCCCAATGGCATCGACGGCATGAACGGTGTGGCCTGGGGCGTCGAAAAAAGCCCAAACTACAAGCCCCCGCACTACGATCCGGCGCAGATCAGCGTTCCGACCTTTCTACCGGACACGCCGATGGTCCGCGAGCAGATCGCAGGCTATTACCAGCAGGTCAGCCGTGCAGATCACGGCCTCGGACTGGCGATTGAGGCTTTGAAGAAAAGCGGCCACTACGACGACACGCTCATCCTTTTCCTCTCCGATCACGGCACCTCCGAGCCTGGAGCCATGGGCACGCAATACGAGCCCGGCGTGCGTGCACCGCTCATCGTGAAAAAGCCCGGCGGCCCCGCAGGCAAGGTCCACGAGGCCCTGGTGGCCTTCACCGACATCACACCCACGCTCCTCGATTGGGCAGGCGTGGAAAATCCCACCGCAGGCACCCACGGTCGCAGCTTTCTCACCATCCTCGACCAACCGGACGCCGCAGGCTGGGACGAGGTGCTGCTCAGCCATGTGGCGCATGAAATCTACAGCTACTACCCCATGCGCACGCTCCGGCAGCAGCGCTACAAGCTGATCTGGAATATGACCTGGAAGGCGGAATACCCTCTGCCAGTGGACACCTTCAGCCGCCGCCTCTGGCGCAGCATCGTGGAGACCAAAGCCACCCACATCGGTCCACGCACAGTGGAGGCCTTTCTCAATCGCCCCAAGTTCGAACTCTACGATCTGGAGACCGATCCCTGGGAGCTGAAAAACCTCGCACCAGACCCCGCCCACGCCGAGCGCCTGAAAACGATGACCGCCCGCCTACTCCAGCGCCTCCAGGACACGGAAGATCCGTGGCTAAACAAATATCACCCGGAGTGGTGATGCTCACCGCCGACTCGGAGCCGCCAGGATCTCATCCATCTTCGCCATCATCGCTTTGAGCTTATCTGGGTGTGCGGCACTCACGTCCTTCATCTCCGCCTCATCCTCCGGCAGATGATAAAGGCGATGCGGACCACCGGCATCCTGTCGCTTCTTTTTCGACACCACGGCCTTGGAAGTGCCTTTGTTCTTCAGGCGCACCAGCTTCCATTCACCCATGCGCAGGCCGAGGTTCACGCCGTTGTTGTCCTGCTGGAGCAGGTGGTCACGGCCTTTCGCTCCGGATTCGCCGAGCAGGGCCGGGAGCACGTTGAAGCTGTCCAGGCAGGCCTTTTCAGGCAAAGCCACGCCCGTCAGAGCCGCACAGCTCGCGGCGAGATCCACGGTGCAGACGACTTCATCCGAGACACCCGGCTTGATGCGGCCCGGCCAGCGTGTGATGAAAGGCGTGCGAGTGCCGCCCTCCATCACGCTGTATTTGCCGCCGCTGAATGGGCCTGCGGGATCATGCGAGCCGAGTTTTTCCACCGCGCCGTCGGCGTAGCCATCATCGAGCACGGGACCATTGTCGGAGCAGAGCACGATGAGCGTGTTTTCGGCCAATTTCAGCCGGTCGAGCGTCTTCATCAGCTCGCCCACGCACCAGTCGAATTCCACGATGGAGTCGCCACGAAAGCCGAGCTTCGTTTTGCCCTGAAAGCGCTCGTGCGGCATGCGCGGCACATGGATGTCGTGACTGGCAAAGAAGAGGAAAAACGGCTCTTTCTGATCGATCCAGGTGTTGCTGCGCCTCACCCATTCGTCGCCCAGATCTTCGTCGCGGAAGCGGGCCGCGTGTCCGCCGGTGTAGAAACCGATGCGGCCGATGCCGTTGTGGATCGTCTGATTGTGACCATGCGTCCAGTTCATGCGTAGCGTGTCGCGGTGCGTGATGCCCGTGGGGTGATTTTCATCCGGTGCTTTGTCGCCCACCCACAGCGGGTCTTTCGGGTCCAGATTCAGCACGCGGTGGTCATGCACATACACCTGTGGCACGCGATCATTCGTCGTCGGCAGCAGGTGGCAGTGGTCAAAGCCGATCTCAAGTGGCCCGGGCTTCAACTCGCCATTCCAGGCCGGCTTTGGATCACCTAGGCCGAGATGCCACTTCCCAATCACCGCCGTGGCATAACCCGCTTTCTTCAAAATCGACGCCATCGTCTCCGTGCCCGGTTTGATGATCGCCGGCCCATTCGGCGGCGCGATGCCGCTGCCCGGAATGCGAAAGGCATAGGTGCCGGTCAAAAGCGAAACCCGCGTCGGCGTGCAGGTCGAGGCGCTGCAATAACCGCTGGTGAAGCGCATCCCCTCAGCCGCTAGCTTGTCGATGTTTGGTGTCTGCAACTGCGTCGCCCCGTAGCAGCCCAGATCGCCGTAACCTAGGTCGTCCGCCATGATGACGATGATGTTGGGTTTCTCCGCAAAAAGCGACGAGCAGAGGACGAAGAGTAGAGCGGCAGTGAGTCGGGACATGAACTGGAAACGAGCCGCAGATTGGCTGCATTGCGAGGAAGTTTTCACTCCCTCCCGCGTTCAAAGTTCGACCATGCGCCCATTCATCTTTCTCTTCGCTCTTTGCCCTTGGCTCTTCGCCGCACAGCCCAACATCATCGTCATCATGTGTGACGACGTGGGCTACTCCGACATCGGCTGCTTTGGCGGCGAGATCGAGACACCGAATCTCGACGCGCTGGCGAAGGGCGGGCTGCGTTTTACCCAGTTTTACAACACTGCCCGCTGCTGCCCCACGCGGGCGGCGCTGCTCACCGGACTCTACTCCCATCAGGCAGGCATCGGCCACATGATGGAGGATCACCGGGCCAAAGCCGGCGAGAGCTACGCGGGTGATCTCAGCAAAAAAGCCGTCACGATTGCTGAAGTGGTCAAAACAGCCGGTTATTCGACCTACATGACTGGAAAGTGGCATGTGACAAAGGTCACGAAACCGCAAACCGAAGCTGACAAACACAACTGGCCGCTCCAGCGCGGCTTTGATCGCTTCTACGGCACCATCCACGGCGCAGGCAGTTTTTTTGATCCAAACACCCTCACTCGCGACAACACCTACATCTCCCCCTTCGCCGATGCGGAGTATCAGCCGGAGGAGTATTATTACACCGACGCGATCAATGATCATGCGGCCCGTTTTGCAACCGAGCATGCGAAGAGTAGCCCGGAGAAGCCTTTCTTCCTGTACATGGCCCACACCGCCGCTCACTGGCCCATGCATGCCAAAGAGGCAGACATCGCCAAATACAAAGGCCGCTACGACGCGGGTTATGACAGCATCCGCGCCGCTCGATTGGAGAAAATGAAGCGCCTAGGCCTTCTCGATGAACGCTGGAAGGTCACCCCGCTGGCCGGTGACTGGAGCCAGGTGGAAAATAAAGCCTGGGAGGCCCGCTGCATGGAGGTCTTCGCCGCTATGATCGACTGCATGGACCAGGGCATCGGCCGCCTCGTCGAGACGCTGAAAAGGAACGGCCAGTATGATAACACACTCATCCTCTTCCTCCAGGACAACGGCGGCTGCGCCGAAGGCATGGGCCGCAATGGCCCATACAAACCGCTTACCGAAAAACCCACGCTGCCCGCTTTGGCAAAGGACTACCTCCAGCCTGACATGATCCCCAAACAAACCCGCGACGGCTTCCCCATGCGCCAGGGCAGGGGAGTCATGCCCGGCGGTGCCGACACCTACATCGGCTATGGCCTGAACTGGGCGAACGTCAGCAACACACCCTTCCGCGAATACAAACACTGGGAGCACGAAGGCGGCATCAGCACACCGCTGATTGCGCATTGGCCTTCAGGCATCGCCCAAGAGGCGCACAACAAGCTCAATTCCACACCGACTCATCTCATCGACCTCATGGCGACATGCGTGGACCTCGCAGGAGCGAGTTATCCGAAGGAATACAACGGAAACGCCATCCAGCCCATGGAGGGCGTCAGCATCGCTCCCGCCTTCACCGGAAAGGCCATCGAACGCACCCAGCCGCTCTTCTGGGAACACGAAGGCAACCGCGCCATCCGCAGCGGCGAATGGAAGCTCGTTTCCAAGCATCCCGGCGGCTGGGAACTCTACCACATCACCATCGACCGCACTGAGATGAATGATCTGGCTGCGCAGCAACCCGACCGCGTCAAAGAAATGGCGGCGCAATGGGACGCCTGGGCCAAACGTGTCGGTGTTATGCCCTGGCCCCTCGGCGCTGGTGAGGGGAAGAAGGGCAAAGGCAAGAAAAAGGCCCAATAAGGATTGCATTGCCATGTCAGGAGTGATCGCAACGAATCGTTGCATGCTCCAACCATGCCCCTCGATCACGAAACAATTCTCCGACATCTCTTTGCCGCGCGACAGCGGTTGAGCGCGGCGGCATGGCTGATTGTGCGAGATGCGCATGCAGCGGAGGACATTTTTCAAAACGTGGCGCTGAAGTCGGTGACGCGTGAGGTTTCATTTGAGCATCAGGGGGCTCTGCTGTCGTGGGCCACACTCACGGCGAGGCGTGAGGCCATTGACTGGTTACGGAAGCGAAAGTCAGAGGCGCTAGGGCTGGAACAGGACGTACTCGATCTGCTGGACTGTGAGTGGCAGTCGAAGTCTGCCGTGCCGGAGGGGCCGCGCATGGAGGCGCTGCGGGATTGTCTTGATTCGGTGCCAGCCAACTCGCGTCGTTTGCTGGAGCTTCGTTACTTCGATGGCCGCTCTTGCCAGGAGGTCGCGGAGATTCTCGGCGCGGGCGTGGAGGCGATTTATCAGCGGCTCTCACGTCTGCACCGCCAGCTCAAGGAATGCGTGGATCAACGTGTGAAGCAGGCACTCCTGTCTGCCCCCTCTTCCAACTCATGAACGACGATCTCCTACTTCAGCGTCTGCTCGATGGCACCCTGACTCCGACGGAGCAGATCGAGATCAATCAACACCTAGGCACTGACGCGGCTTTGCGTGAACATCTGCGTGAGATCGCGGAACAAGCCGTCGCGATGGGAGATTTTGCGCGTGGAGCGGACATTCCTGACCCTGATCATCTTCAAAGAGCAAACAAGAGTCCTCGCATCACTCACTGGCTCGTGCTCGCTGCCAGCATCGCATTGCTCGCGGCGAGCGCATGGCTTTGGAACAGTCGTCGCGAGACGCCTGTGGTCACTTTGATTGATTCATCGGGGTCTATCGCTTGGAGTCATGGGGGTGACCTGCGTCAAAGCGTGGCGGATGGTGATCAGCTCAGCGCAGGGACGCTGGAGACGATCGGGGAGACGGCGACGGCACAACTCGCGTTTGCCGATGGCACGCTGATCACTCTCAGCGGCGAGTCTGAGTTCTCCTTTTCCGAAGATGGCCAAAAGCGACTGCTGCTGCGCAAAGGAGCGCTCTCCGCCCAGGTGAAGCCGCAGCCAAAAGGTCGGCCCATGCTTGTGCGCACACCGAGCGCCGAGGCTGAGGTCTTGGGTACGGTCTTCAATCTCTCTGCGCGGCCTGAAGACACGCTGCTGAAGGTGGATGAAGGTCTTGTGAAGCTGCGCCGCCTTGCCGATGGCAGTTCCATTGAAGTTCCTGCGAAGCGCAGCGCCGTGGCATCGCTCGACAGTGCCTTGAAACTGGACTCCGCCACCACAACAGAGCCGCTCACCGGCTGGAGTTTTGATTTTACGAGCGCGATGCCTCCGCAGGACTGGCGCGGGAATTCAGACGGCACACGCATGATGGCGAGTCCGTATGTCGCCTCGCGAAAATCGTCGGGTGCGATCCTCACGCACTTTGGTGTTTCACTGCGAACAGCGCAGCTCACGCCGCCGCTCTCACTTATCGTGACGGCGCATAGTGTCATCCATTTCCGGCTCCGTCAGAATGAGGCTAGACCTCTCCAGCTCATGCTGCTCACCTCCAAGACGAGCGGCGGCTATAGTGGAAACTTCGAGAAGAAAATCGCTCCAGACGAACTGCGGCCCGATGCCAATGGCTGGTGTGAGTTGGCGGTTCCCATCCGCGCTTTCAGACCGCTTTCGCCACGCCATGAGTCACCCGTTGGGAAAATACTGACTTCTGTGCTGCTATCGTCCTTTCAGACCGATACCAAGCTCGCGGTCACCCGTTTTGAACTGAAGTCTGCCCCGCAGCCATGAAAGCTATTCGCCGCAGACATTTCCTTCAGAGCATGGGCGCAGCGATGGCGTCATCAGCCCTGTCGCAACAGGCAGAGAAACCGAAGCCGCTCATTGGCATCCAGATCGCGGGTCATAGCCTGCTGGATGAGGGCATGGAGCGTTGTCTGGACACCATTCAGAGCACTTGTCACGCAAACGCGATCTTTCTCTACAGCCACAGTTTCTACGCAGCGCATGGCCGACCGCCGGAGGTCTATGCCGATCATGGTGTGCCAATCAAAGATGAACGCGGGAGAAAAATCACGCGTGTCTGGATGCGTCATCACGATGCCGCCTTCAAAAACACCTCGCTGCGCATTCCCAAGCCTGCCAATGACGAAGAATACGGCGACCGCGATCTCTTCGCCGAAACGGTCGAGGCTTGTGGCAAGCGAGGTCTCAAGTTTTTCGCCCGTATCCTGGAACCTGGCAGCAAAGAGCTCCGCGACCGCGTGCCGAACTTTGAGCGTGCCATGTCGGTGGGGCTCGATGGCAAGATTTCTTCGCAGCCATGCCGCAATAATCCTGAGTGGATCGGTTTCTGGGAGGCGCTGGTGGATGACACGCTGCGTTCGTATCCGCTCGCTGGTTATCAGTGGGGCGCTGAACGTGCGGGACCGCTCTCCAGCCTGCTATGGAAAGGCACCATGCCTTTTTGCTTCTGCACACATTGCGAGGCGAGGGCCAAACGCGAAGGCATCAGCATCGCACGCGCACGTGCGGGCTACAGCGAACTGCATGCCCTCATCACCAAGCTCCGCGAAGGCGCCCCGGCTCCAGTCGATGGAGTCTTCACGAATGTGATGCGACTGCTGATGAAGTATCCCGAGGTGCTTGCGTGGGATTACCAGTGGCGTGTCGCGCTCGAAGAGCAGGCCAGACGCACCCACGCGCTGGTGAAGGCAGCTCGACCAGATGCGCAGGTTGGACGCCACTTTGATCATCAAAACACCTCCTGGGACGCGCTCTATCTCGCGCAGTGGAGTTACGCCGATGTCACGGCATACACGGATTTCATCAAGCCCATCCTCTACCATGACATCCTCGCGCCACGGCTCCTCGCGTATCATCTGGAGGAGCTCAAAAAGGGGCCGCTGGACGAGTTGAGCCTGCCGCAGATGCTGGAGATGCACTACGCCATGCGCGGCTACGATCCGAAGCTGCAACCAAAGCTCGACGAACTCATGCATCGCGGCATGGACCCCGAATACGTCGGCATCGAGACGAAGCGCATTGTGGATCTGGTTCAGGGCAGGTGCGCCGTCGTTCCCGGCATCGGCGTCGATGTGCCAAACAACATCCACAGTTGGTTGCCGGGCGGCCCCAAAGAAAAGCCGCTGATCTCCAAGCGCGAAGGTTTGCAAAATGCTGTGAAGCAAGCCTTCAACGCAGGAGCCAGCGGCATTCTCATCTCCCGCGAATATGACGAGATGCGCCTCGAAAACCTCAAAGCTATCGGCCAGACACTGAGCGATCTTGGCAAAGTGTGAACCTCTTTCGAACCGAACCATGAAACTTTTCCACCTGATTCTCTGGATGTTCTGCGGTGTGATTCACGCTGCAGAGCCAGTCACGCTGCTGTTCGCAGGCAGCAGCAGTACTTACTGGAATGATTTTCCGCGAGAGGTCGCACGGGCTATTGATGGCAAAATGAAAGGTCACGTCGGCACGAGGGTGATGCCTGAAATCGTCGGGCGCAGTGGCAGCGACATTCGCGTGTATTTGGAGCCAAGCTTCAACCGATATGAATACGGTATAAAGTCTCATCAGACCTTCCTCGATAAAATCCGTGATGAAAAGCCCGCGTTTGTCGTGCTGCAAACCGTCTGCCGTTTCATCATGGGCGATGACGATCCTGCCAAAACGGGCGAAGCGCATGCCAACGCAATCACGACTTATTGCGAAGCCGTTCGTGCTGTCGACAGTGAGCCAGTCTTTTTCGAGATGGGCTGGGGTAAATCCGAGCGCGAAGCGGAAGGTCGAAAGCGCATCCTTGATCTCGCTCGGAGGAACAAGATCACGCTCTTTGCGCCCTGCTCATCGGCATGGGCGCGTGTTTATGCCGAAAAGCCCGCCCTCACCTTGCAGCATCCGAAGGATAACGCTCACCCAGGTGACGCGGGTCACTTTCTGAACCTCGCTTGCTTCTATGCTGCACTCACAGGTCAGTCTCCTGTCGGTAAACTCCCACGCAGCTTCCATGTATGGCCACACGGCAAGTATGAAGCCGATGAAGCGAAGCTCGAAGCGTTCAAGCCAGACACCTATCAAGCGAAGATGCCGAAGTGGATGAACAAGCACATGTCCATGAACGCCACCGCCACGCTCGATGAGGAAACGGCCAAGTATCTCGAAACCGTTGCCTGGGAGACTTGGCAACAGATGAGCATGCAGCTCACAATGAAAGCAGTCCCTGATCACCCGTGAAGCTCGTTTATCTTAGTCTTTGTTTCGTTGCCTCTGCAGCCAATGCCGGGGATTTTCGCGTCTTCCTCGACACTCACTGCCTCGAATGTCACGACAGCGATGCAAAGAAGGGCGATCTCGATCTCTCGCACTTCACGGACGAAGCCGCTGTGATGAAGGACCGCTCAATCTGGCAAAGCGTGTTTGAGAAGATCGAGTCGCATCAAATGCCGCCGCCGAAGCAGAAGACTCAGCCGACCGAAGCGCAGCGGCAGGAGTTGATGGCGTGGATCATGGACATCGCCGCGCGGCCTGATGCGACACTCGGCGTGCGTGATCCTGGCAATCCGGTGCTGCGGCGGCTGACGCGCCTCGAATACAACAACACCATCCGCGATCTCTTTGGGCTGCAAATGGATGTGTTCATGTTCCCGGAGCGGCTGCCGCTTTCGAGCAAAGCCTACTTCCAGCCTGCGAGTGGCAAGATGGGCGACAGCGTGGATGTGCCGGTGCGCGAGTATGGGCTGAAGTATCCTGTCCTGCTGCCAGAACTCGGTCTGCCGGGCGAAAACCGCGCGGAGCATGGGTTTCGCAATCGTGGTGAGGCCATGAACCTCTCTCCGATGTTGCTGGAGCAGTATCTGGCCGCCGCACGCGAGATCGTGGAGTCGCCGAAGCTGCCACAGCTCAGCAGCATCTTCCGTTCACTGATTCATGACCCTGCGCAGCCGATGAAAGCCGAGCCAGTCATCGAGGAAGGTGAGGCGAACACCTGGACTGCGGCGAAGGAGTTCGCGCCGAATTTGAATCTGCCTTTCCAATCCAAAAACGGGGTTGTGGCGACGCTGGATTACCAGTTTCGCTTCGCCATGCAAACCGCAGTCGCTGATGGCACGGGTGGCGTTTGGGACGCGACTGGGCGCAGCACGGTGGTGAAGGCCGGAGAACCGATTCGGGTGCGTTTCGGCTCCAAATCGCTGCTCATCACCGCGCAGGAGGATGTGTGGGTGGCAGGCTTTTCCACGGCGGGCGAGACCTCGGGCGAATCGCTCTTCACAAACCACGAAAAGCAGAAAAAAGTGCTCACACTCGATCTTGCCATTGAAGGCGGCGTCAGCGGCGAAGGCATCACCGAGTTGGCTTTATGCGCGCTGAGTCGCGACAAGGAATCAGGCAGCATCGAGATGACTGCCACATTCAGCGGTGGCAGCACGGCGCGTCTCTCGCATGAACTCATCACTGGTGGCGGTCGAGGAAACACATTCTTCGCCTTCCACGCTCCGAAGCACGAAAACATCACGCGCCTGCGGCTCGATGGCTCGAAGTTCAGCGGCAACTACGCGCTCTATGACGATCTCGCCTTTCTCACCGATGGTGCCACCGTCGTCGCCACCGCGCCTGTGGCTGAAACGGAGAAGAAGATGTCCGAACGTGACAAGCGAGCTGTCGCACTTGAACGGCTCGCAGGTTTTCTCAATCGAGCTTTTCGTCGTCCGGTCGATGACAAGACAGTGTCGCGTTACGTCGAGGTCTTTGATGAAGCCCGTGATCGCAAGTTGCCCTTTGAAGAGGCGATGAAGACCGCGTTGGCCGCCGCTTTGTCCTCGCCGGACTTTTTATACATCGCGGAAGCAGGAACGGGTCGTGGTAGTGTGAAACCGCTCGCTGATCACGAACTCGCCACACGCCTCGCTTACTTCCTCTGGTCCGCACCGCCAGATGATGAACTGCTCACCGCACGTCTCACGGACACTGCGGTCCTCGAAGCTCAAACCAGGCGCCTCATGCGAGATCCGCGTGCTCGCGAGATAAGCGAGTCCTTTGCCACACAATGGCTGCGACTTGATCAACTTATGACAGCGAAACCGGACCCGAATCTCTTCAAAGGCTTCTACAGCGGCCCACAGGGCAAAGTGACGCTGCACGGCTCCATGCTGGTGGAGGCTTTGCTGCTATTTGAAACCGTGCTCGTCGAGGACCGCAGCATCCTCGATCTGCTCGCCGCCGACTACACCTGGCTCAACGCACGACTCGCCAAGCTCTACGAAATCGACGTGGCCGAGCTCGCGGGCAAGACCGGTAACAGCAACGTGCTCATCGACGCCAAGCAGAACTCGAAGTGGCTGCGTGTGCCCTTGAAAGACAAGCGCCGCGGAGGCTACATGACCATGGGTGGACCGCTCACTGTCACCTCGCTGCCCTTGCGCACCAGCCCCGTTAAACGCGGCGCGTGGTTGCTGGAGACGCTCTTCAATCGTCCACCGCAGGAGCCAAAGATCGCCTTTGCACTTAAAGACGAGCCGCAGTCCCAAATCGCACCGCAAACAGTGCGTGCGCGCTTTGAGCAGCATCGCGACAAGCCCGCATGTTACTCATGCCATGTGCGTCTTGATCCTCCAGGCTTCGCCTTGGAACGCTTCGATGCCATCGGCTCCTGGCGCGAAAAAGACGGTTCCAAGCCCGTCGATGCCCGCGCCGAGTGGAACGGCACGCCCTTTGACGGCCCCGCCGCCTACAAAGCCCTCCTCGCGCAAAACCCTCACGAGTTCACCCGTGGCTTCATCGAGCACCTGCTGAGCTACGCGCTCGGAAGATCGCTGGAGGTTTATGACATGCCGGTCGTCGCGCGGATCGAAGATGCTGCGAAATCGGATGGATGGAAATTCAGCCGCGTGATCGTCGAGATCGCCATGTCCTATCCGTTTACCCACATCCGCAGCACCCCATGATGAATCGCCGTCATTTCCTCCGCGCCGCAGGCGTCACGTTCGGGCTTCCGTTCTTTGAAAGCCTCTCGAAAGCCGAGTCAGTAGCTCCACAGCGCTTCGCGTTCATCTACACGCCGAATGGCTACAATCAGGCCTCGTTCATGCCGAAGACGAAAGGCACCCAATGGGAGCTGACGCCCACGCTTTCACCACTCTCGAACGTGAAAGAGGACATCACGCTCGTCACCGGCCTGGATCGCCAATTCGTCGGCGGCACGGGCGTGCATGCGCAGTGTGGTTCGTGCTGGCTCACCTCATCGGCACCGCAGGAGACGCTGGATGGCGGCTTCCCGACGAACACAACGCTGGACCAGATCATCGCGCGGCAGATCGGCGCGGATTCGTTGTTGCCGTCGCTGGAACTGAGCACGAACGACTTCACGGACAACAAGGAGACGCGTTACTACGAGAGCATCTCGTGGTATGCGCCGGGTTACGCGGCGAATGTGGAGAAGAATCCGCGCACGGTCTTCCAGCGCCTCTTTGGCAAGCCCGATGCCGATGCCACACGCAGCGTGCTCGATGTCGTGCTGGCCGATGCAAAGGCGCTGAACGCCCGCCTCGGCCGGGATGACCAGGAAAAGCTCGGCGAGTATCTGGAAAGCGTCCGCGCCACGGAGAAGCGCATTGAGAAGGCGGAGAAGATCGCCAAACAGATGCGCAAACCAGCTTTGGCCGAGCCTGCGGGCATTCCCGAGTCACGCGGCGACTACCTGCGGCTTCAGGCGGAGCTGTTTATCCTCGCCTTTCAAAACGATCTCACTCGTATGGCCACGCTGGTCATTGATCCTGAGCGCTGGGACTCCCCACGCATGTATCACGGCCTGTTCGACAAGCCGCAGAACCACCACGTCCTCACCCACACCAAAGGCGATGAAGCCAAGGCCGCCGTTGCCAAAATCGACCGCTTTCACGTCGAGTTCTACGCCCACGTCGTCGAGCGCCTCAAAGCCACCAACCTGCTCGACACGACCACCCTCGTCATGGGCAGCGGCATCAGCGATGGCGACCAGCACAACTACGCCGACCTCCAGGTGCTCATTGCTGGCGGCAGCATGAAGCGCGGCCACTTCCACTTCGAAGGTAAACGCCCGCTCGCCGATCTGTGGCTCACCTTGGCCCAACAAGCAGGCGTGAAGCAGGATCGCTTTGCTGACAGCACTGGCACGCTTGCAGAACTCGCATGAGGCAGACGGGCCTCACTTCTTTCGCCAGATTTTCACGTCATCCACCACGGCCTTGTGCGGCACGCCCAGGCGCAGCAGGCGTTTCGTGGGATGGGTCATGCCGGTCGAACTGAAGCTGCCGACTTTCTGACCATTGATGGTGACGGTCACGGTGTCGCCACTGACTTGGACGACGATGTCATGCCATTTCCCGGTTTCCAGAGCATGTGGGAAAGTCTTATCCTTGCCCTTGATCGCCTGCTGTTGCTCGGCGTTGAGTACTTGCTTCGCCACTCGGGCTTTGCGGATGTCGATCCGCATGCCGCCCGATTTCATGTCCACGATCTGCACTTTCTTGGGGCTGACATTGACGGCGAAGAGATGACCTGCATGGACTTCCTTGAACTCCAGATCGGCAAAATTCAGACTCAAGCTGTCCTGCGCATCCTCTAGCATGAAGCGCAGGCCCACCGCGCCATCTGTGAAGCCCGATGGATGGGTGACGGACACCGCATGATCAGCCTCCGCGTGCATGAAGATGTGTAGGACTCCTTCCCGGAGGTCCACCTGCTTGTGGCCTTTGGCGCGGCTCTTGCTGTTCGTGCCCCAGCCATTGCCGGGCTCGTCCTTGGTTTCTTGGGATTCGACGCGCTCGAAGTCATCCTGGAAGATGAGTTGGCCGAGATCATCGGCAGCGATGGCAGGACTGATGGAAAGAGCAGTGAGGAGGAAGAGAATGCGGTGCATGATGATCGGGTGTACGTGATGGCGTCGGCTTACTTTCGTGAAGGTGGTGGCAGATTGGCATCGACCTTGTTCGCGGGAATCATGAGCGGCATGGCGACGAGCGGTTCCGGGTTCGCGGGATCGACCTTCACTTGAATGAGATGCAGGTTCATGCCGCCGAAGGTCTCGATTCGCGTGAAATTTTCCAATGTGCGGCCCGTGGCGGATGTGAGCGGCTTGTCGATGCGGAAATAGTGGCTGTCCGCGTGGAAGAGATACACGGGCTTTGGCAGCGCCTGCACCGCCTTTCGTATAGCGGGCACGACATTGGCGAAACCCGTGCCGCGTGGCTCGGAGCGCTGTGTTTCGGACAGCGGATTCGCCTGCATGAAGAGCACTAGGGCGCGGCACTCGGGCTTGGCGGCCTCTTCAAACGCGGACTGCATCCAGGCGAGCGCCGCTTTGTCTCGCGCGAGGAATTCCGTCATCGCGGCCTCGTTCTTCTCACGCACGTTGTTGTTGCTGCCCACGACATGCAGCGTTGCGAAGAGGATGCCGCTGCAGCTCCAGCGATTGTGCTCGATGTAGGTGGCGAATTCTGGCTGCAACGTGCTCTGGCAGGTTAGCGTGAGACGCGACTTGCCCAGGCTCTGATGATCGGCGGAAAAGAAGGTGCGGCGCACCACGCCG
>JBIKYB010000077.1:0-18253 GCA_044355475.1 Prosthecobacter sp. | reverse complement strand
TCGGTGATGCTGGCGGGTGTGGCGGCGGCGTGGGCGGCGCTCGCGGCGGCGATCCAGCGTGCGGACTCGGCGCTTTGCGTGGCGGCGGTGTTGTAGGTGAAGCTGACGCTCACAGGCTCGCGTGCGGGCACGGGGATGATTTGTACGAGTTCGCGGCCTTTGTCCTGATCCGTGTCGGCGGTGTTGATGGCAAAGTGCGTGCTGGTTTGCACGATGAGGAAGCGCTGATTTTCATCCACCGGATGGCATTCGACGACTGCGGCGGTGCCCGCGCCTTCGAGCACGTCACGACCGAGCAGGGTGCCTTCGACGTCATAGACGCTGACTTCGGTGCCTGCGAGCGCATGGACCGTGACGCTGGTGCTCGCGGGGTCGATGGACTTGGGCGTGACGGTTAGGGTGATCTTGTCACGCGAGTCGGAGCGCAGCAGCGGCTTGCTGGCGCTGCTGGAGGGATTGGTGCCTGCGAGCAGCTCCGCGAGGTCGCTGTAGCCGTCGCCGTCGCTGTCGGCACCGCCTTCGGGGTCGAGGCCGTTGCTGTTTTCGACGAAGTCGGGCACGCCGTCGGCGTCGCTGTCCTGATCCTGCGGCTCGGTGGTGAGATCATAGCTAAAGCTCACGATGGGTGATCTGTCGCCGCTTTGCACGACGTAGGCTTGCAGCGTGGTGTCACGGGAAATGAAGATAGGCGTGCTGTAGGCGGAAAAACTGCCGCTGGTGCCTTTGCGGTAAAAAATCGTGGCTCCAGCAGGCACAGCGGCGGTGAGGGTGACGCTGACGGCCTCGCTGTAGGAGCCTGCGACGGGCTCAGCGATGACGTCATTGCTCCAGGCACCTGCGCGGCTGCTCAGGGCGAATAAACTGGTGTCCGGCGTGATTTGATTCACCAGCGCCGCAGCACTGCCGAGGGGCAGCGGGGTGATGTCCGCACTGAAACTGCTGCCCAGGCCGGTGGCGGCACTTTGATAGCGCAGCGCCGTGACGGTGGGTGGTGCGCCGGCGAGATTGGCGAGCGTGGTCCAGTCACCGGCACGCAGGGCACCGAGGAAGAGGGCGTTTTCATTCCGCAGCGGCGCGGAGTCAAAGAGCAGCACCGTGGGCGAGCTATTGCGGGGACTAAGCGTGTTGAGCGCACCATGTGAGAGCAGTGAAAGGGTGGTGCCGTCGTCATTGAAGAGGGCGTAGCGGCCTGTGGAGCCGTCCGCGCCGGTGGTGGTGAGTAAAAAGTGGCCGCCATCCAGCGCCACCGCGCCGGAGACGCTGCCACTGAGGCCTGCGAGGGAGATGGCGCGTGCGCCGCTGAAGCCGGTGCCATCCGCGTAGTTGAGCGAGCTGGCGGTGCCATTTTCATAGGCCACGAAGACACGGCTTTGGCCGCTGCTGAGGCGGTAGGTCATCAAAGTGGACACGGTGGCCGGCAGCGTGTGATTCGTGGCCGTACCGATGGTCCACGCGCCTGCGCTGCCGCCGAGGCGTGCTCCTTTGACCGTGGCGCTGCCGCTTTCCCAGATGAGCAGGTCTGCATAGGTCGATGCGCCGAAGAAACCGGTGGCCCACCAGCCAGAGGGCGGCGAAGGGATGTTGAAGCGCTCCGTGAAGACGTTCCCGCTCACTTCGCCGACGCGCAGCCGGTTGGTGGTGCGGCTCATGACGCCGAGGATGGGGGATGCACCGGTCTGCGGCACGAGGGCGTTCGGCTGCACCCATTGTTGATTGATGGTGCTGCCGATTC
The DNA here is from genome assembly GCA_044355475.1 of Prosthecobacter sp. GTDB lineage: Bacteria > Verrucomicrobiota > Verrucomicrobiia > Verrucomicrobiales > Verrucomicrobiaceae > Prosthecobacter. The sequence continues at coordinate 16,521 of JBIKYB010000077.1, read as the reverse complement.
CGGGCGCGGCGATGGTCGTTCCGTCGTTGCGCAGGCTCACAAATGTGGTGGCGAGCGAGCCGGTGCCAAAGCCGTGCGTGATGACGAGGTCGTCATGCGCGGTGTTGCCAGAGCCGGGCACGTCCAGTGCGGTCACGGTGCGGCTGCCGGGGCCACCATTGACAGGGATCGGCGTCGTGTGCGCGGGATCCTCGGGATAGAGCAGGTGAATCTTGTTCGCGTTCGGGGTGGTGAGGGCCAACGCGTCCTTGGTGAGGCTGTCAAAGCGGCCACTGGTCACGCCGCTGAGGTTTTCCATGCCGGTGGCGATGTTTCCACCGCTCACCACGCTGCCGGGCGTCACGCGGTAGAGCACACGCACCATGCCGCTGTAGCGGTCGAGGATGGCGAGATCGACATCCCCATCGTCATCGTAGTCGCCGGGTGCGAGGAATTGCTCCGCGGACTCGGTGATGAAGTTCGCTCCGTGCAGCAGCGGCGCGGCGCAGAGGAGGGCAAAGAGAGAGAGTTTCAGCTTCATGGCAGCGTGCGGGTGGTGACGGTGTTGGTGGGGATGACGCGCTCGATCTCTTTGTCAGGTCCGTAGCGCACCAGGAGGTATTGATAGGCCGCGCCGGTGAGCACGGGATGGCGGTCGAGCAGCATGATGTCGTGCTTGGCTCCGTTGGCTTGCAGGCCGATGTAGGGGTCGTGGATCTCGATCTGTGGACTGCCGCCGCCGATGGCTTTGTAGGCGATTTCTTCCATCAAAGGCGTCACCTGCACCAGATCGCCGGAGACGCTGGGATACTTCGCATTGGGGATTTGCGTGCGGTACATCACCACGGGCAAAATGAGGCCTGGATTGGTTCTTTGGCCCTCTTCAGCCGTTTTGGTGGCACTGTTGGAGTACAGGTAACTTTCCGGCTCGGAGGCGGTATCGACGATGAGGATGTTCATGTTCGTTTTGTTCTCTCCGACGACCTGTTTGGCCTGCTGCGGGATTTCGCCGATGCGCACGCCCACGCCTTCCCACTGCGCGGCGGTGGTGGACATGTTGTTGGGGTAGTTGATGTAGGCGGCGCTGATGCTGCTGTGAAAGCTGCCAGTGGCAGGCGCGGGCCGTGCGGGCCAGGGCACATTCACGTCCGTGCTGCTGCCGGCGCTGAGCCAGCTAAAAGTCTCCGCGTTGCTGAAATCACCGCTGTTGCGCACCGAGTAGCCGCCGGGGCCGACGGCACGCACCAGCACGGTGTACTCCGCGCCGAGCTCCACCGGCACATCAAAGCTGAACTGCGAGGTAGCACCCGCAGGGGAGAGGATCATGACATGCGGCGTGTCATAGACGCCGAAGTCGGTGCCGGCAGAGTCCTCGATGCTGGTATTCGGATGCGTGGCCTGGTCTGCGGAGAGCGTGCTGGTGCTGGAAAGCAGCGCACCGCCGCCCTGACGACCGATCCAGACTTCAAAGCGCTCCACGCCGCTCGGTGGGCAGAAAAACTTCACCCGCATCTGCGGAGTGGCGCTGCTGCCCTGGCGGCTGAGCGGGGTGAGCATGGGCGTGGGCAGCGTGCCATTGACCTCGACGCAGTGGACGAGCCAGTACGGCCCTGGATTGCCGCTGGAGTCGGTGACTTGGATATAATAACACACGCGGCAGGGCGTGGTGGGCAGGGTGTCATCCGTGATGGCCTCCAAAGCGCCCGCGCTGGTGGTGTCATGATTGAGGAGCTGGTAGTCGCCTTCATCGATGCGGCGGTAGGCGCGGTATTCGGCGGCTCCGGCGGGCATGGTGACCTCGATCACGACGTTGTTGCGCTCCACGGTGCCGTCGCCGTCTTCGTCGCCGTTTTCGCTGCTGTCATGCTCGTCACCGCCGATGCAGAGCTGGCGCTGCACCTCCCCCTCAAAGTTCAGCACGCGGCGCTTGCCAGTGATCTGCGTGAGCTGGTCGTTGGTCGAATACACGATGGGGGACACCGCGCCGTTGTTCAGGCCGATGCGGCAGCCGATCTGCGGCTTGGTGGTGCTGTTGGCGATGGCAGTGAGGATTTCCGCTTTGGAATTTCCCGCCGGGGGATGCGTGAAGCTCACCCGACCGATCAGCACTGGTGCACTGGCCCCCATCTTGGTATAAAACTCCGCCCAGGCGAGGCGGCGCTTCATCGGGGGAGTCATCGCGGGCTTTGCTTCGCAGGAGAGGCGCAGTTTGATCACCGCATTGCTGAACTGTAGCTCGTCTTCCTGGCCAAAATTCAAAAAGGTGGCCACCGGCGTGTAGCAGATGGTTTTGATGCTGCTGACTGGTGCCCCCGTGGGGCCGGTGTGGTCATGCAGGTGGCCGATGGCGGTGCCGCTGGCTTTGCTGACGTTGCCACCGCACACGGAGTTGTCCCGCGCACGGATTGTATAGTAATAACCGACGCCTTCCTGCGCGGGCATGGCGGGTGTGGGCGTGACGTGATTCGCCCAGGCGGGCGGCGCAGTGGTGCCGTCGTCGATGAAGCTGTACTGCGTGGTACCAGCGACATGCGGGATGATGGCGGCGAGATTGTAGTCGGGGATTTTTTCCACCGGATCGAGGTCGCGGGACTTTTGCTGCATCTCGCCGATGCTGCTCCAGCGGTAGAGGTAGTAGTCTTTGATGCCGCTGCTGTCCGCGGGCGCGGTCCAGCTCACTTTCAGGCGTTGTTTGCGTGCTCCGGCGATGCGGTTGAAGATGTTTTCCACCTTCACCGCTGCGGGCGGCATGGGCGGCATGCGGTCGCAGAGGGTCACGAGCGGACTGGCGGGCGAGACCACGCCATCACGCCCCAGGATGTCACGCGCGGTGGTGAAGTAATAATACGCCGCCCCATCGGCGAAAGGCGTGCCGCTAGCTTGGTGGCGGTTGTTGTCGTCGGCGAGGAAGTAGGTCTCCTGGTCGGTGTCGTAGGCGGCTTCATTCGCGGTGAGCTGGCGCTCGGTGATGATGGGCGTGCGGTTCACACGGGCGACAAAGGTGGGGCTGCCGCTGACGGCGGCGAGCAGCGCGGTGGTGGTGGGCGCGGTGAGGTGCCAGTTCAGCCCTTCGGCGAAGGTTCGGCTGACGCGGAAGAGGTTAAAGCCGTGCTGCATGAGGCTGGCGTCACGCAGCGGGTCCGGCGTGGCCCAGCGCAGGCGCACGAGGGCGTCATCACGCGGCGTGGCGGGTAGAATGACGGCTGCGGCTGTCGCGGGCGGTGGTGTGAGGTGGTAGGGCACGCTCAGCGGTCGCCCTGGGGCGGGTAGTTGGGTCACGGCGGCGGTATTGACCTGCACACGGCCGATGACGTCGAGGTCGCGGTTGTTTCCGGCATCAAAGGTGCGCAGTTCAAAGGTGTGAATGCCCACACTCACTTCCAGCGCGATGGCGTGGCCGCGTGCCATCGCCAGCGCAGGGTGGCTGGCGGCGATGGTGTCGAGCACGGCGGTCTTTTCCGCGTCGCCATGTGCACCGGTGATGACAGCGGCGATTTTTTTCTCCAGCGCGATGCCGCTGTCGGTGAAAAGCGGGCCGAAACTAGCGACGATGGCCGCATTGAGCAGGGTGAGATCGTCACCGAGCTGCTCAGCACGGTGCAGCAGCGCACCGATGACGGCGGGGTCGGTCTGCGCCTCGGTGATGGAGACCCGTGCGTAGCTGGTGGTGGCCGTAGCGGTGCCGTTTTTGCGATAAATGGCGATCTTGTCCGCAGCGAGCGCCAGCGGCTCACTCGCACGCCAATAGAGGTAGGCCCAGCGTGTGCCGCCGGTGGTGATGGTGGTGCCCACGGCGGCCACATTCGGCGGGATGGAGCCACTTTGCGCCCCAAGCGGCGAAAAGGCCGAAAACAGCGCGAGGAGCGAAAAAAACGGAAGAAGCAGTTTCATGACAAAAAGGGCAAAAAGTCGGTTGGAGGCTGTTGGGGGCAGTTTGAGGCTCGGAATCAGTAGTCGGCATCCCAGCCGCCATTTTCATAGGTGAGGCGCACGGTCTTGTTGAAGCGTTTGCAGAAGGGGCAGGCTCCGACTTTGCCCTTCACCTTGCCCGCGCCGGTGAAGCGGAAGTCGTCGCCGCTTTTCACACCGACGAGGTCGATTTCGCCCTTCACGCTGATGACGCACAGCGCCTCGCCAGACACGCCGGCGTGGATTTTGCCACCGTAAGTGGGCCCTTCGGCGAAGTAGAAGATGCCGGTGCCTGCGCTGGCGCTGATGTTGAAGACGCAGCCGAAATCGACCAGCGGCCACGTGCCTTCGCCATAGACATAACCGCCGGTGAAGGGCGGTGTGCCCAGCACGCTGCCGACATCAGGATCGATCTCCAAGATAGGATCAATGGTGCAGGTGCGGCCAAGGAAAAGCCCGCCCGCAATGCCGGAGCCGCTGAAGGTGAGCGAGGCCGCACCGCCGATGTAGGCCTCCTCCACGCCGCCGCCGCTGCCACCGACGCTGAGCATGGTGGTGACGTAGAGTTCCTCCACGCCCATGCCTTCGAAGTCGAGCGAGCCGCTCTTCAGCTCGAAACTGCCGCCTACACCGCTGGGGAAGGGCGTGGAGGCCACGTTGAGATTGAATTTGCCCTCCAGACCGACCTGGAGATCGACGCCGCGCCAGGTGAGCTTCGTGTTCGGTGCACCGAGCGTGACTTGGTAAGTATCCGCCGCGGTGGTGGAGCATCCAGCAGGTCCATTCGTCTCCAGATTGAGGATTTCGAGATAGGCGTCGAACTGCTGCTTCTCCGCCGCCATCTCCCACTCGAAATGGCCGTCCAGGCGCAGCATGTCGAGCGAGTCGTTGTTGATGCTGGCGAAGCCATTGATGCTGCCCGCGCCCATCTTGTCGCCGAGATCGCCGAGCAGGCCGTTGATGTTGTCATCCACACCGGCGAGGGATTCGGTGACGACGTCGCGGATGGCTTTGTTGATTTCCGCAAAGACGCTGTCCACCGCGCTCTCAAAGGAGCGGTGCAGGTCGTTGAGCCGGTCACGCAGCGCATTGCGGATGTCGGTGATGAGTGTGCTGGTGTTCAGCGCATCGGCGATGTGGGCGCGGATGCGCTGCTTGAGCTCTGCCTTGAGCGAATCGAACTGCGCGTAGTCCTGCTGTGCCACTTCGGCGAGGATGAGCTTCATCTCCGCTGCGGAGTCGTCGGCGATGGTCTGGAAAAGCGCCGCATTCGCTGCAAAGAGGGCATTGATCTCCGCCGCGAGGTCCGTGGCGCTGCTGATCTGGGTGCGCAGCGCGGTGATCTGCGTGTTGAGGCTGGTGAGCGTGCTGGTGATCGTTTCCAGCGCGGGTTCGGCCTCGGCGAGCAGGTTGTTGAGCTCAGTGGTGAGCGTGGGCGTGACGGTGAGGTCCGCCAGCGTCTCGATGATCTCCGAGCCGAGGGATTGGAAGACGGTGCGGTTGCCCAAGGCGTCTTCAAAGAGGATGCCGGGATCGACTCCGCCGCTGCGTGGCACTTCGCCGATGAAGGCATTGATGAGGCCCTGCACTTTGGCGAGTTTGCGGTCCACTTCGCTGAGCAGATTGATCGCCGAGGCTCCGCCATTCATGGCGGCGAGCTGGCTGCGCAGTACAAAGGCTGGCACCGGCCCGGGAGCACCCGTGGCACCGAACCAGGCGTCGATGAGTGCATCCGCGTCCGCATAGGCCGTGGCGGCGGGATTTTGCAGTTCGCTCTCCAATTCATCAAAGAAGAGGTCCAGCGGCGTGTCGATGGCGGCGTCGAGGATTTGATCGGTCAAGTCTTCCGCTTTGTCGCTGACGAGGTCGCTGAAGTCATCGAGCCCGTCTTCCAGCGCCGCGAAAACATCATCGCCAGCGGCTTCCACGACGGCCTGGGCCATGCCAGTGCTGTCGCCGAGCTCGTTCACGAGCAGATTGCCGATGCTGATGCTCGGCAGACCGTCGTATTGAATGCCAAAGCTGATGTCCGCCGTGTCCGGGCCGAGGTAGTCGAGCTGATGCTGCGCCTGGAGCACGAGGAGGTTCGCATTCACGGTGGGGGATGCGGCGGTGAAGTAGCGCAGCGTGGTGTCCCAGTTCAGCGGGTAGTCGAACTCCACGATGCCGCCCAGCCAGGAGCGCTGCGCACGCGGCAGGTAAGCCTGCGCGGAGGCTCCAGCGCCGCCGTTTTGATAATCGGTGAGCGTGCTACCGGTGAAGCTGTCGTGACTGGTGTCGAAAGCGGTGGTGTTGAAGGGCGTCTGCGTGGTGGCGATCTTCCAGCCGTGCGCAGGCCAGCCGCCCATGATCGGCAGCGCGGAGGTGGTGTCTGCCTCGACCGCTTTGACCTGGAGATGCGCCTGGATGTCCTCAAAGAAGGGCACGTTGATGGTGCCAAAGAGAGTCCACAGGCCCTGGCCGCTGCTGGTGCGTGTGTGGTGGCTCAAATACGCCTGCTGCACCGGTGTGAATGTGTAATCACTGCCCTGGCGACCGGTGAGGGTGAAGGACGCAGGCAGCGGGAAGCGGCTGGTGATGGGATCGGCCGCGGAGGGCTTTGCATCCGCCTCACGGATGAGTGCCCCGGTGCTCAGAAAGCCCAGCGTGCCCGCCAGCGGGAAGTCTAGGTGCGAGGCATGCCCCTGCATGCCGATGGTGAGGAAGCCGGTGCCTGGATCGCACTCGCTCGCACGCTCAAAGGCGATCGAGAGCGGCGTCATGATCGCATTCCAGTGCTGCAACGTTTTATCCGTCTCCGTGGCGGGCACCTCGCCGCCGTCCAGCCCGCCGAGGCAGGTGAGCGTGAGGTTTTCAAAGCCAATGCTGAAGTCCGAATACTGCGGCAGGTCGATGCTGCCATTGAAGCGGCTGATGACGTTCTCCCCGCCGAGGAAGGAGAGGCCCATGGTGCTGATGGTGAAGTCATAACCGTAGAGCGTGGCCGTGTCCGCGACGCTGGCAGGATCAGGATCATGGATGCCGCTGACGCCGCCGTGACGGAGGTAGTACTTGGAGCGGGTCTTCATGTCATAGCCCATTGCCTCGCCGGCGATGAGGCTCATCGCGGGCATGAGCGGCTGCGCACGCAGATTCAGCCCCGGATAATCCGCCGCACCCGTGAGGTAGCCCACATCCGCCGGACGCTCCGCATTGCTCAGATTCGCGGGATCAAAGCCGCTGTGGTGCAGCACGCCGGGCTTGTCCGCCGCGCTGGTGGTGGAGACGCTGTCACCGCGCAGGAAAGTGCCCGCCATGAGGAAATTCCCATCCGTGAAGGAAAGCACATGCGAGTGCGCGAACTGCGGCGTGGCCGCAAACATGCCCCAGGCCAGCGCATTGCCACCGACGTCATGCGTGCTGCGGTCCTTCGCATGCAGACCACCGTCCGCCGTGAAGGAAAGCGTGCCGCCGTCCGGCGTGATGTTCATGGAGTCAAAGCGTGTGCCCAGGCCGCAGTCGCCCGCGTCCCAGCAGTGCTGCGCGTAGGCCACGCTCACCGCCACACCGCTGGCGAGCGTGCTGGAGGCCGGTGTGACGAGGTCGTTGGTGAATTTCAAGGTGCCAGCGGCATTCCATTTCAGCTCCACATCATACGGGAAGTGCGTGCGGAAGTCGCCCACGGCCACACCGAACTGCGCGGTGAGTCGTGCATCGCCATTCGTGGCACCTTTGCTCAAAGTCATCGCGGTCAGCGTGCCGTCCAGGTCGTGGTAGTAGTTGTCATTGCTGCGCTTCGTGGTCATCGACGCATTTTTCAGGCCCACCGTGGCCGCCAGCTCCGTGTCGAAGGGCTTTCTCACCGCGTAGGCGCTGACCTCGGTGAAATCAAAGGTGCCCGTGCTCACATGCCAGGTCACATCACTCACCTCGCAGCGCACCGGCTTCGTCTCCTCCGCGAACCACAGCGTGCCCGCACGCACGGGATTGCCCGTGGGGGCCAGCGCGGAGGAAAGCGTCACACCGGTGATGTCCAGCTCATTGTCCAGCAGCCACTGGTCCCGCGTGCTGCTATAGCCCATGCCCACGGGCAAAGTGACCTCAAAACTCGCCGTGCCGCCCGTGCTGCTCAGCACGATGCCGCTGCGTGCAAAGCCCAGGCCGCCCGCCGTGCCCGTGTCCGGCACCGGACCGCTCACATTCGCCGTGCCGGCGAAGACTTCCGCATGCCCATCATCAAAAAGCCGCAGCGTGAGGCCGCTGGCGCTGAAGCTGTATCCCGCCGGTGAATCGACGCTGCCGCCCGTCACGCCTACAGAACCCGACTGCACATAATTTGCCCCCAAAGTGCCCCCCACAGGCCCCGCGCTGAAACTGGTGAAATGCGTGGCGATGTTTCCCCACTCCAAAGCCCCGCTGTAGTGCCGCAGACGCTGATTCGCCAGATTTTGCGCCTCCCCCTGCTGGTAGCCCAACGCCGCGATCCCCTGGTCAAACGACATCGCTTTGGCGTAGTAGGTTTTGGAGAAACTTTCGAGCTGCACGGGCGGATCGACCTCCAACGTGTGCGCCTGATTCACCACCACGGGGGATTTCATGAAAATGCCGCCATCATGGCTGTCGATGTCCACCGCGATGACGCTGGAGACACCCGCCGTGGGCGTGGTCTCCGCGTCCGTGCCCACCTCATGCAGTTTCGCCTCCACTTTCGTGTTCACACTGGCCGTGCCCACGGCGGAGCCCCAGGCGTCATAGCGGTGCAGGCGGATCGTCACACTCAGCGGCACCGCATCCAGGCTCGAATCCGCCTCCAGTAGGTAAGTGCGGCTGTAGGAGCCGGAAACGACCTCCGTGATCACATTGCGATCCAGGTCGGTGGGATTCGTGCTGGTGAAATGCAGGTAAGTCCGCCCCGTGGCCTCCACATCACTCGCCGTGGCGATGTAGGCCCCGCCGCCCAGATCCCGAAACACCGCCAGCTTCGCCCGATAGACCTTATTTTGGTCCAAAGTCACCCCCGCAGGCAGATCGAAGGAAATGCTCCGCGTCACCGCGCCGACCGTTGGCCCGGACATCGTCTGCGAACTGTCCGTGTGCACCGCCGTGTCCGTTTCATCGATCAGCGACCAGCGCAGCTCATACGTCCCCGCCAGTGTGAGGCTCACCTGCGCCTCCATTTCCAGCAGATGCCGGTTGGAAAGGCCATTCCCATCCACCGCATCCGCCTCGATGACATAATACGGAGCCGTAGGCTGGTTCGTGACGACCACCCCGCTCACCGAACTAGCCCGCGCAGCGGCGGCAAGGAGCAACAAAACGCAGGCGGAACGGAAAAAGGCGACAGGGGACATGGCGGCAGGATTGGGCATTAAATCGAAAGAACTTTACTACTCTCTTACCATTCTGGAAAAAGAGTTACATCCAGAATTTCACGCCGGAGATTTTTTGGGGAGGTCTGCCAGGGTTGGAGGGAGCAAAGAGCCTCGCAAAAAGCCGCAACATTCGCCCCAACCAGCCAGTTCACAGGCCTCGCCGATCATGAAATGCCTTTTGTTCCTCCTCGCTCTTTGCCCGCTGCTCTCCGCCTTCGCAGCGCAGCCCAACATCCTCCTCATCCTCGCTGATGACTGCACATTCAGCGATCTCGCCATCTACGGCGGTCAAAACGCGAAGACGCCGAACATCGACAGGCTCGCCTCGCAGGGAATCGTTTTCGACAAAGCCTACGTCAGCGCCGCGATGTGCCAGCCGTGCCGCGCGGAGCTTTACACCGGACAGCAGCCGATGCGAAACGGCTGCGCGTGGAATCACAGCTCCTGCCGCCCTGAGACGAAGAGCCTGCCTCATCATCTGGCGCCTGCAGGTTATCGCACCGGCATCGCGGGAAAAGTGCATGTGACGCCGAAGCCATGCTTCCCCTTTGAAGACGTGCCCGGCTTTGATTCCAGTGCCGTGCGTGATCCCACGAACCAGCATGACCTCGCGGGTGTTAAGAGCTTTATCACACGCGACAAAGCGCAGCCCTTCTGCCTCGTCGTCGCTTTGACCGAGCCGCATGTGCCGTGGGTGATGGGCGATGCCTCGAAGTATCCGCCCGCGATCCTCAAGCTGCCACCCAACATCGCCGACACGCCGAAGACGCGGGAGGATTTCTCCAAATACCTCGCCGAGATCACTTACATGGACGGTCAGGTCGGCGAGATCCTCGCCGCGCTCGACGAAAGCGGCGCTGCGCAGGACACGCTCGTACTCTTCACCAGCGAGCAGGGATCGCAGTTCCCCGGCAACAAATGGACTTGTTGGGACACCGGCTTGCATACCACGCTCATCGCCCGCTGGCCCGGAAAAGTCGCCACTGGCAAACGCACCAGCGCTCTCGTGCAATACGCCGATGTCACCCCGACGCTGCTCGACCTCGTCGGCGTGAAGACTGAGCACATCTTTGACGGCACCAGCTTTGCCTCCGTGCTGCGCGGAGAACAAGCCACGCATCGCGACTACGCCTACGCTGCGCACAATAACATCCCCGAAGGCCCCGCGTATCCCATCCGCAGCATCACCGACGGTGAGTGGCGCTACATCCGCAACCTCACGCCCGACGAAATTTTCGTCGAAAAGCATCTCATGGGCCTGCTCGGCGGCAGCGCCGCGCACAACCCTTACTGGTCGAGCTGGATGGCCACCGCTCTCGACAATCCGCACACTTACACGCTGGTGAAGCGCTACATCCACCGCCCCGCCGAGCAGCTCTACCACACCGCCGCTGATCCTGCCGAGATGACCAATCTCGCGGTCAAACCCGAGCACGCCGCAATCAAAGCCAAGCTCAGCGCCGCCCTTGATCAATGGCTCAACCAACAAGGCGACCCCGGCATCCGCCAAGACACGCACGAGGCCCACAAGGCCGGCAAACAAGGCAAGCATCTGCATTATCCAAAGTCATGAAACCTGCTCAATCAATAAAGACAGCAGAATGGGTGACAACAGAATGAAATACAGGTGGATCAATCATCTCAGAAATTCTGCTGTCCTTAAAATCCCCTCAGCCATGAAACCTCTGCTTCTTGTTCTCTCCGCCCTGTGCCCTTTGCTCTCTGCTTTGGCCCAGCCGAATTTGCTTCTCATCATTGCCGATGACTGCACCTGCCGGGACATGCAGGTGTATGGCGGCCAGGCCCAAACGCCGCACCTCATGAAGCTGGCTAGCGAGGGCATGAAGTTCACACGCTGCTTCCAGGCCGCGCCGATGTGCTCGCCCACGCGGCATTGCCTCTACACCGGGATTTATCCCGTGAAGTCCGGTGCTTATCCGAACCACACCATGGCCCACGACTGGGTAAAAAGCATCTCCACCTATCTCAACGACGCAGGCTACACCACGCACCTCTCCGGCAAGACGCACATCAACCCGAAGTCTGTCTTCCCCTTTGAATACAGCGGCAAGGACAACAACCCAGACCCCGCCGTGTTCGCGCAGGTGCTGAAATCAGGTGCCGAAACGGGCAATCCCTTCCTCTTCATCGCCACATCGAACGAGCCGCACACGCCCTGGAACAAGGGCGATCCATCGCGGTATCCGCCAGCCTCGCTGAAGCTGCCGCCAGTGCTCGCCGACTCACCCGACACGCGCGAGGGCTTTTCCAGATACCTCGCCGAGATCGCCTACTTCGACTCGCAGGTCGGTGAACTCGTCGGCCTGCTCGATCAAAGCAGCCAGCGTGACAATACGCTCGTCATCGTGCTCAGCGAGCAGGGGAACAGTTTTCCCTTCGCCAAATGGACCTGCTACGAAGTCGGTCTCGCCAGCGCCTGCATCGCCCGCTGGCCTGGGAAAGTGAAGCCCGCGAGCGTGAGCGACGCACTCGTCGAATATGTCGATGTCACGCCGACCTTTCTCGACGCCGCAGATGTCACGCGCCCCGACATGCTGGATGGCCGCAGCTTCCTCCCCGTGCTGAAAGGCGAGGCCGCCACGCACAAGACGCACGTCTTCGGACTGCAAACCACGCGCGGCATCCACGGCGGCAGCGATCACTACGGCATCCGCAGCGTGCGCGGCGAGCGCTATCGCTACATCCGCAACCTCACCCCCGAGGCCACGTTTCAAAACGCCGCCACGAGCGACCCCACGTTTAAGACCTGGCAAACCATGGCCGCCACTGGCGACGACCACGCCAAACGCCTCGTCCACGACTACCAGCACCGTCCCGCCGAGGAACTCTACGACTGCGAGACCGATCCCTGGAACCGCACGAATCTCATCGCCGATGAAAAACTCGCCGCCATCCGTGATGAACTCCGCGCCAAACTCGACGCCTGGATGAAACAACAAGGCGACGAAGGCCAGGCCACCGAGATGAAGGCCCTCGAACGCATGCCACGCGGCAGCAAATCCGGAGCTACTCCCAAGAAAAAGAGCAAAAAGAAGGTCTGAGTCTATCGTAAAGCCAGAGTGGGCGGGCCTACGGAACACGCAGAAGGCTCGAAAAAATTCTTCCTTCGTCATTCGGTACTATCTCGCCATTTTTATTCTCATGGAACTCGATCTCACCGGCCCGCTTCGCGAAGACGCTTATATGATTCTCGCCGGACTCGTCACGCCGCGTCCCATCGCCTTGACGACCACGGTTGATCCCGAAGGTCGCGTGAATGCGGCACCTTTCAGCTTCTTCAATGTGCTGGGAGATTCTCCCCCCATCGTCGGCCTCTGTCCCGGAGATCGCTCGCCTGGTGTGCCCAAGGACACGGCGCGGAACATCCGCCTGACACATGAGTTCGTGGTGAATCTCATCGATGAGGCGATTGCCGAGAAGATGAACCTTTGCGCCGCCTCGCTGCCATCGGGTGAGAACGAACTGCTGCATGCCGGGCTCACTGCCGTGGCCAGCAGCGTGGTCAAACCGCCGCGAATCGCCGAATCTCCCGCCAGCCTCGAATGCCGCAGCCACAGCATCATCGAGATCGGCGACAACCGCCTCATCATCGGCGAAGTCCTCCGCGTCCATGTGCGCGATGACATCTTCGATCCCGAAACCTGGCTCGTGAAGCCCGGCACCTACCACCCCATCGGCCGCATGCAGAGTCCGCATTGGTATTGCCGCACGTGGGAGATGTTTGAGCTGAGGCGGCCAAGGTGAAGGGATTGACCAAGTCTCAAGTTTGTTTCTCAGGCTCCCAAGAAGGCCAGCTTTGCCGGAGCTTCATCTTCGATACCGACGACCTCGCCGCCGTCGTGGCGGAATCCTCCCATCACAAATGCGCCTGCTGCTGGAAATACCTCCTGGATGTCGGAACGCATGACGGGCATCCGACGCGGTGTGGAGTCGGTAAGGTGAATATGCCAAGGCTAAATGCTGTTTTGCTCACCCCGGTAATCACCTTTGGCGTACCACTCTCAAAAGCAGTGCGAAGTTGCGTCCAAGGCACGGAAAAATTCCGTGAAACGGGTATGCTATCTCAGTTGCTCATTTCATGTGTAGGCCCTGGTTCATCATCCCCTGGCAAGCCGCGCCCAAACCGAAAGCCAATCGGTAAAGGGAGCAAGGTTCAACCGCCGGATGCGGAAAACCGCACGTCCGGTGGTGTGGAAGGGGCACAGGTCGCAATCCCAGTGACCCCATCCGATCTCAGAGCAATGGAGCGCACGCGTCCCGCGTGTCGGCTTCAGTGTCCCGCTGAAGTCTGTACCTGCGTATTCATCGGTCCTCTGTGGTCAAGCTGGTTGGCGAGACCTTTGCGGACGGTTTTCCGCGAGGACGCGAAAAACAGCCTGCGGGACGCAGGCGATCCCTCAGAGCTTCGGCGGCGCGGGCTTGATGGGTGGCTGCTGGCCGCTGACGACGCCTTTGGCCTTCGTCGGGCGTTTGTAGATCGTATCGCCGCAGGCGATGAACAGCTCGCTGAGGTCTTTGCCGCCGAAACACACGTCATACGGCTGCTTCGGCGTCGGGATGATGAAGTTCACGCGTCCGGCTTGGTCGCAGACCTGGATGCCGAGGGAGGTAGCGACGTAGAGCCAGCCGTTGGTGTCCACGCAGAGGCCTCCAGTTTCAGGCTTCGAACCCTCAAGCTCCCCAAAACGTTGTGCCTCTGCCAGTGCTGGTTCGGTGCCGTCCTTCTGCCCTGCGGCGAAAGGGTCATCTGGCGGTGTTGGTCTCGTCTTGATCAGCACACTGGTGATGAATGAATTGTCTCTCTGAGCCAGGTAGATTTGCGTTTGATCAGGTGAAAGGCAGATGCCTGAAATTATTGATGCAGCAGGCAAAAAAATCGAATGTTGCTGGGTTCTGTTTTGATCAAGCAGCATCACACTGGCGTGATCCCCTTCAGCGAAAGGTTCATGATCGTCTTGTTTGTGCCCCATTCCTGTCAACAACGTGATGTCGCCTCCGCCAAAAGCCATAAGTCCTTCAGAACACCTGCTGGGTCTGTTCATTACCCCGGCATTGTCGATTTCTCCGATTCGCACGATACCTTCTCCTCCTGACACACAGACCACGGGCAATCCAGATTTGTCACAAGCGATGCTCCACAACTTGTGTGCCCCTCTGACTCCCGGCGCATAGCTGTTTACATGCCCATCGGGACCATGTCGCCAAACGGGTTTTGGAAATTCATGGGCAAAGAACACGTCCCCGTTTTGATTTGCAGCCATGTGATGCATTCGAAGAGCAGCAGCATCATTTGCACTTGGTAATTGAAGTGGATGCCACACCCCATCCCCCACCACCTCATATCCCTTCCATTTCGACTCGCCCTTCGGGTTCGCTTTGATTTCGATGTTCGTCTGCCAGTCGCGCCAGAGCCAGCGCATCACGTCGGGGAAGATTTGGGAGGCATGTTTGGCGTTGTGGCCGCCTTCACCCCAGGCGTGGTTCACGTCGTAGCCGGCCCAGGTGAGGCTGCGTTCCATCATCTGGTTGGCCATCCACCAGTCGCCGCAGTAGAGGTTGTTGTCGCCGGTGCCGCTTTGGAGGAAGACGCGGAGGGGCTTGGGCTCGAATTTGCGGACGAGGACGGGCAGTTGATCGGCCCCGTGAATGCCGACATAGGTGCCAACACCAGTGAACACGCGGCGGAAGCGGTCGGGGCGATGCCACGCGGCCATGAAGGCGCAGATGCCGCCGCTGCTGTTGCCGGAGATGGCGGCGTGATTGGGATCGGTGCTGAGTTTGAGGCCGTGCTTGGCCTCGATGGCAGGCAGGAACTCGTCGAGAAGGAACTGCGAGTAGGTGGGCGTGACGCTGTCGTACTCATAGCTGCGGTTGAAGCGCGGCAGGGCGTTGTCATTCGCGGCGGGAACGACACCGGGCTTGATGAAGATGCCAACGAGCGGCGGGATGTCCTTTTTGGCGATGAGATTGTCGAAGACGACGGGGGCTTGGTAGATGACGCCGTCCTGGAAGACCATGAAGGCAGCGGGCCGCGTTTTGTCGAAACCGGCGGGCAGGTAAATCTGGTAGTCGCGCTGCGTGCCGGGGAAAACGCTGCCTTCTTTCGCGGTGTAGTTGTCTTTGAGAATCGTGCCCTTCGGCACGTTCGGCAGCGGCTGGGAGTCGGCGGTGAGCGGGAACTCGGGCTCGGCGTGGAGAAAGGGGACGAACAGGAGGAATAAGATGGATAAGGGGAGAATCGAGCGCATGAGGGGATGCTGGCAGAAGCGGAATCGGGCTGCCAGTGTGATTTTGCCGGTGGTGCGGTGAAATACTCCATCTCAAGCGACGATTTCCTGCTTGCCTGATTTTGGGCGCTTTCATAACCTCGCCATTCTGTTTCCCACCCAACCCACATGAAATTGAACCACACGCTCTCACTCGCGCTCGGCCTGCTGGCCGTTCCGGCACTCTCCGGTGCTGAAGATCCAAAACCTGTCCAGCCCGGCGGCAAGCTGCCGAAGCCGGTCGCCATCCAGCTCGTCAAAGTGGCCGATGGCCTCGTCGAGCCCGTGCATGTGGCCTGCCCGAAGGACGGCACGGGGCGGGTGTTCATCTGCGAGCGGCCCGGCGTGGTGCGCATCGTGAAGGATGGCAAGCTGCTGAAGCGTCCGTTTCTCGACATCAAGGACAAGACCGTCAGCTCCTTCCTCGAACAAGGCCTCTACGACCTCGAATTCCATCCCAAATTCAAAGAGAACGGCCTGTTCTACATCCACTACTCCGACATGTGGTTCAACGGCGACGGCATGATCGTCGAGTACAAGGTGAAGGCCAGCAACCCCGACCAAGCCGATCCAGAAAGCGCCCGCGTGGTGATGCAGCTTGAGCGCCCCTACTGCAATCACAACGGCGGCGAGATCTGTTTCGGCCCGGATGGTTATCTCTACATCGGCAGCGGTGACGGTGGCTGGGAAGGCGACGTGCTCAATGCAGGCCAGGATCTCAGCACCACGCTGGCCAAAGTACTGCGCATCGACGTGAACACCCGCACCACGGAAAAAGGCTACGGCATTCCGAAGGACAACCCATTCGTCACGCCATTGCAGCAGATGACGCTGTTTGGCATCAGCGAAGAGGCGTTCTCGAAGATTCAGCCCAAGGCACGCCCTGAAATCTGGAGCTACGGCATCCGCAATCCCTGGACGATGAGCTTCGACAGCAAGACCGGTGAGTTCTACATCTTCGACATCGGCCAAAACCACTGGGAAGAGATCAACGT
>JBIKYB010000341.1:0-5363 GCA_044355475.1 Prosthecobacter sp. | reverse complement strand
AACTACGGCTGGAAGGCCATGTGCGGCAGCCATCCCTTCCCGCAGATCCTGAAGAAGAACCCCGATGGCACCGAAACGAGCGTGAACCCGGAAAAGTGGGCGCAGATCGGCACGCTGCCCGTCGCCGAATACAGTCACGTCGATCAGGGCAACTGCGTCATCGGCGTCGGCGTGTATCGCGGCAAAGATTATCCGAGCCTTGATGGCGTCTGCTTCGTGGCCGACTGGGGCTCAGGCAAAATCTGGGGCCTGCAACGCGATGAAGCAGCCAAATGGCAGATGGAGGAACTCCTCGACCTCGACACCCCGCTGCGTCCGACCGGCGGTGGCGAAGGCGAAGACGGTGCTCTCTACCTCTGCCATGGCACCGCTGGCTACGGCGGCAAGACCGATCCGTATCAAGAGGCCCCCGGCGCGGTGTGGAAGATCGTCGCGGGAGACAAGGTGCCTGCGGGCGCGGAAGTCGCGCCGTTGCAGAAGAAGTAAGCGCTTTAGCGGCAGGCTGACGCCAGCCGCTACGAATCACGAAAACGCGGAGCCGGGAGACTGGCTCCGCGTTTTTATTGTGGTCCGCACAGTCCTCTGTGCGGCGATGACATCAAGATTCGTTCGCCAGCCTCAGCACTTCATCTCGAACTGCGGCCGACAGATAAAAACCAGCCTGCGAGGCAAGGCTTGTCATCAGCGCCTTCACTTCGGTGAGAAAACCGTCACGTTTTTGCCATGAGCAAGACGCCCATCAAGCCCACCACCGGCGCACCCTCGGACTTGGCAAGTTTTCGACCGTCGGCATCGTCGATCAGCAGCCAGTCAGGCTTGACCTCCAGGGCAAGCACAATGGCTTCTGCCTCGCCCGGGTGAACCTGCTTTTGAAAAGCTAGCACACGCGAGCTGTCAGTGACCGTCACGGCTTCGAGCCAGTCCGGCAAATCGGAGTGGAAGGCCAGCAATTCCGCCCATACGGCGGGCGGTATCAGCACGCGTTGAAAAAAAGCTGACAAGCAAATCCGCCCTGCCCACGGTCAGTAGGTTGGAAACTGTCGTGGTGTCAGACACAACGATCATGCGGCCCGGGCTTGAATGGCACTCATGTCCTCAGCCAGATCTTCGAGCGTGTAATCCATCGGCAGGCGCTGTTTTGCCATGGCCTGCTGAAATGCTGGGCGTGTCATCCTTGCCAGCTCTGCGGCACGTCCCAGGCCAAGCCGACCTCTCACATAAAGTCCTAAGGCCAAGGCCAAGCGACCCTCATCCAGGCTGATTTGATCTGGCAGCGGAAGTTGCATGACCGAAGATGGACTCACGCGCCTGCGATGGCAAGTCGTGTATCACCCCTCAAAACTCCCCGCCCAGCGCGAGATGCAGCGCGGCGCGGTTGCGCAGGCGCTGGGCTTGGACGCCGATGAGGGCGCTGCGGGCGTCGAAGGCGCGCTGACGGGTGTCGAGGAGAGTCAAAACCTCGCTCAGGCCTTTTTCATACTGGCTGAGGGCGAGCTGCTCGGCGCGTTCGGCCTCGGTGGCGGCACGTTCGAGCGCGGACTCCTGCTGGAGGAGGAATTGTTCGGCAGCGAGGGCGGTTTCGACCTCGCGGAAGGCGGTAAGGACACTGCCCGCGTAGGTTTGCAGCGATTCATCGTAGCGGGCGCGTTCGAGGTCGATGCCGGCCTTCAAACGACCGCCTTGAAACAAGGTTTGGGCGGCCTGGGTGCCGATGTTCCAGATGGCCGACTCGGGGCGGATCAATTGCTCGATCTGCTGCGAGGTGCGGCCCAACTGGCCGGTGAGGCGAAGGCTTGGCAGAAGCGCTTTTTTGGCCGCGCTCTCGGTGGCGAGCGCGGCGGTGACACGACGCTCGGCGGCACGCAGATCGGGACGGCGCAGCAGCATTTCGGAGGGCAGGCCTGCGGGAATGCCGCGCTTGAGCGAGGGCAATGAACCCAGACCGCGCTCGGTGCCCGCTGGATAGCCGCCGAGCAGTGTTTCGAGCGTGCGGCGTGTCTGATCGGCGGTGGCGCGGCGTTGCAGCACGGTGGACTCGGCGCGGGCCATGTCGGCGCGGCTCAGGCTGACATCGAGCGCGGCACGCTCGGGGTCGATGCCGCGATCAAGCTGACGTTCAAGGATGCCGAGCTGCACTTTGCGCGTGGCAACGTTGCTTTGCGCGAGGGCGAGCAGGCTTTCGGCTTCGGCGAGGCTCACGGCGGTCTGCACCGTGGTGGTAGCGAGCGAGAGACGCGCGGCGTGCCAGTCTTCCTCGGCGGCTTCGGAGCCCGCCTTCGCGGCGCGGCGTTCATCGGCCACGCGGCCCCAGAAGTCGATCTCCCAGCTCACGTTGAGGTTACCAGTGAACCGGTTGGCGATTTGATTGAGGCCGGGGAAGCGCTGATCTCCCGGGCTTTGCGTGCGGCTGCCGGTTCCGTTCGCGGTGATGGCCGGAAACAGCCCGGCACCCGCCTGGACCATCTGCGCCCGCGCCTGCTGCACTCGCGCACCGGCGGCCTTCATGTCGGGATTGTTGGCAACCGCCTGATTCACGAGCGCGGGGAGCTTGGAGCCGCTGAACTCGCTCAACCAGCCGGTGGCGGCGCTTTTCGGAATCGAAGGCAGCGCGGCCCACTTCGACGGCGCGGTGCCGTGGAGAGCCGCGAGATCGGTTTTGAGGCGCTTGCTGCCCAAAGGAGGAAAGAAGGCGCAGCCGATGCCGCAGAGACACAGACTAGCCGCAGCGGAATGACGAACGAATGACGAAGCTCGAATGACGAATGAAGCGCGTGATTCGGATTTCGGATTTCGGGCTTCGTTCGGCATTCGGATGTCGGCATTCGTCATTTCCACCTCATTTCACCATGATCCAGCCCACCACGATCAGAATGGGCAGCAGGATCGGGATGGAATAGCGGTACATGTAGGCCAGGAAAGACGGCGCGTGGACCTTGGACTTATCCGCGATGGCCTTGACCATGAAATTCGGCCCGTTGCCGATGTAGCTGCCCGCGCCGAAGAAGACCGCACCGAGGGAGATGGCGATCAGGTGCCCCGCGTGTTCGGCGGCGAATTTCAGCACATCTGTGGGGGAATCGACGGACAACTGCTCATGGCCCATGGAGGCGGCGAGGAAGGACAGGTAGGTGGGTGCGTTGTCCAGGAAGGCGGAGAGCGCGCCGGTGGCGAAGTAGTACTGCATCGGCGTGTCGATCTTCACGGCCTCGCCGCTTTGCAGGACCTGCAGGGCCGGGATCATGGTGAGGAAGATGCCGATGAAGAGAAAGCCCACCTCCTTGACCGGGCCGAAGTTGAAATCGTTCGACTCATGCACTTCCGGCTTCGTGGTGAAGTAGGACGCGGCTGCCGCGGCGAACATGACAAGTGCGGGAATGGAAAAGACGCCGAGGACGGTCGTTTCCTGGATGTTTTTCGGCAGGAAGACTGCGCCGAGCACCACGGCAAGCCACACGACATTCAGCAGGCCGCGGAAGAACCAGTCTTCGTGGGCAGTCTCCTTTTCACGCACCTCTTGAGGAGCACGGCGGAAGTTCACGCTGTCCATGGCATAAAACACGGCCAATAGCAGGCCGACGGCGAGAACCCACGCCTGCCAGCAGTGCTCCAGCACCCACCAGAACGGCACGCCACGCAGGAAACCGAGAAACAGCGGCGGATCTCCAATCGGTGTGAGCGCACCGCCAACGTTGCTGATGACGAAGATGAAGAAGACAACGTGGAAGCCGGTGATGCGGTATTTGTTCATCTTGATCCACGGACGGATCATGAGCATCGACGCGCCTGTGGTGCCGATGACGTTTGCCAGCACCGCTCCGACGAGCAGGAAGACCGTGTTCACGAAGGGGGTGGCCTCACCCTTCACGCGGATGTTGATGCCGCCGGAAATGACGAACAGGGAGCCGACCAGCGCCATGAAGCTGACGTACTCATGCCCGGCATGGTGCAGCGGATGCCAGTCCTTTTGCACGAAGATGTAATACGCCGCCGTCACCAGCCCGAGTCCGATAGCGACCTTTGGATAATGGTGCTCCCAGAAGTGGGCGGCAAACAGCGGCATCAGCGCGATGCAGAGCAGCAGCAGGGCAAACGGCGCGACCATGCCCATGGGAGGGAGCGCGGCGTGTGAAGAGGCGGCGGCGAGGAGAGACATGAAAGCACGACACAACGCGGCCCGCAGGTCATTGCAAGCGCATCACTTCAAATAGATTATGTCTTTGATCGGTCCAGACGGGCGGATGCATGCTCTTTTCAGCCTCCAAATATTCGGGAGGCGGGGGCTCTGATGGTGTGACACGCAAGAATGCCTCGTTCCGGGTGAGTAGGACATACTCGCTGGCAAAATGGTCGCCTTTTTCCTCAGTGGAGATGCGGAGGGTGCGCAGGCCGATCTCTGGCGCGATTTTTTCGATCACTGGTGCCAGCCGCAGATAGGTGTTGGTGATGTTGACGGCGATGATGCCGTCCGCTTTGAGAGGACGCAGATAGATTCGAAACGCTTCGCTGGTGAGCAAATGCGCCGGCACCGAGTCGCCGCTGAAGGCATCCAGCAGCAGCACGTCGAAATTTTGCGGCGGCTCGCGTTCGAGGGCCAGGCGGCCATCTGCGACCACCACTTCCACCGCCGCGCCGCGATCCTCGGCATCGTCCAGGTAAGTGAAGTATTCCCTGGCGAGGCGTACAACAGCCGGATTGATCTCGTAGAAGCGGTAGGCGTGGCCCAGGTGGGCGTAGCATGCCGCGACGCCCGCCCCCATGCCGAGCACACCCACCCGCGCGTTGGCGTAGCGCAGGCTGTGCAGCGCCTTGCCTGCCCCGGTGTGATGACCATAGTAGCAGATCGGCTCCCAGCGCAAAGGCGCGCCCATGTTCTGCATGCCGTGAATGATGGAGCCGTGCATGAAACGGCGGAATTTCATCTTGAGACCGCTGTCCCAGTTCTCCTCCACGGCCAGGGTGCCGTAAAAGTTACGCACGCGCTCCAGGCGCCCCCCTTTTTGAAAGCCGATCACGCTCATGCACCAGAGTCCTGCCACGACCACCGGGAACAGCAGCGCCAGCCGCCGCCTGCTGGCACCACGCGCCAGCACCAGGAAGGCCAGCACACTCACCACCATGAGACCGGCGGGCCATTCGACAAAGGTGTCAAACAAGTGGGGCGCTCCCAGGCTCACAAACAGGCCGCCGAGCGCCCCGCCCGCTGAGATGAAAAGATAAAATTCCGTGAGGCGGCGCGGCGCGGGCCGCAGCCGAGTCAGCTCGCCATGGCAGAGCATGCAGATGAAAAACAACGCGCCCAGCGCCCAGCCGAGCTGCCAGAGATAGTTTGGCGCGAGGTCCAGCTTCTCAGGCAGGGCTGGAAT
>JBIKYB010000247.1:0-7701 GCA_044355475.1 Prosthecobacter sp. | reverse complement strand
CCTCTACGCCACCGTGCTCGTCATCCTGGTATTTCTGCCGCTGCTCGGACTGGAAGGCATCGAAGGCCGGCTTTTCACGCCGATTGCCATCGCCACGATCACCAGCATGGCGGCGTCGTTTGTCGTATCGCTCACGGTCATCCCCGTATTGTGCTCCTTGCTGCTCAAGCCGCCCCGTGGCAGCCACCGTGATGGGTTCATCGTGCGGGCCATGAAGTTCCTCGTGCGCCAAACATTCCTGCGCTTCGCGCTAGTAGCGCCGGTGCTCGTCATCGCGCTTGCTGGCATGTTGCTGTTCGCCTCGCTCATGCTTTACCCGATGATGGGCAAAGAGTTTCTCCCCACGTTCAATGAAGGCAGCGCCACCATTTCACTTGCCAGCGCACCAGGGACCTCTCTAGCTTATTCGAATGAGATCGGTGAGATCGGCGTGCGTCTGCTGCAATCTATTCCTGAGGTGAAAAGTGTCGGACGACGAGCCGGCCGCGCCGAAAAAGACGATCACGTCATGCCGGTGAGCGTGAACGAATTCGACATTGAGTTTAACGATAAGGGCCGTCCGCGCGAATTGGTCTTCGCTGAGATTCGTGCGAAACTGAAGGCCATACCCGGCACATTCCTCAACCTCGGGCAGCCCATCAGCCACCGCCTCTCCCACATGCTCAGCGGCGTTTCGGCAAAGATTGCGGTCAAGATCTTCGGCCCTGATCTGGCCGTGCTGCGGGAAAAAGGCGAGAAGGTGCGGGACATCGCCAAAACGATTCCTGGTTTGACCGATGTGAACCTGGAGGCGCAGGTGCCGATCCCGCAGATCAAGATTGAGGTAAACCGTGAGCGAGCCGTCGCATACGGCGTGCAGCCGGGAACACTCAATGAACAAGTCTCGACGCTACTCGGCGGCAAAAACGTCGCAGAACTGCGCGAGGGCCAGCGCACGGTCGATCTGGTGCTGCGCCTGCCGGAAAGCTGGCGTGATTCGCCGGAAAAGATCGGCGAACTGCTCATCGAGACGGGTCGTGGCCAGCGCATCCCCTTGCGGCTCGTCGCGGACATCCGCGAAGGCAAGGGTCCGAATGTCATCAACCGTGAAAACACCCAGCGGCGCATCGTCATCGCGGCCAACACGGGTGTGCGTGATCTTGAAAGCCTCGTGAACCAGTGGGAAAGCGCCGCGCGTAAGCAGGTGGAGCTGCCCGAAGGCTATTTCCTGCGTTTTGAGGGCGAATTCCAAGCGCAGCAGGCCGCGGCGAAGCGCATCGCTTTTTACTTCGCTCTCGTGCTGCTCGCGGTGACCGTTTTGCTCTTCGGTTACTTCCGCAGCCTGTCGCTGGCCTTGCAGGTCATGCTGAACATCCCTCTCGCGCTCATGGGCGGCCTCGCGCTGACCTGGGGGCTCATCGACAACATCAGCATCGCCACCATCGTCGGCTTCATCGCCGTGGGCGGCGTGGCGGCTCGCAATGGCATCATGATGATCAGCCATTACCTGCATCTCATGAAGCATGAAGGCGAGGTCTTCAGCCGCGAGATGATCGTGCGTGGGACGCTGGAGCGGCTGGTGCCCGTTTTGATGACCGCGCTGTGCGCAGGCATCGCGCTGATCCCGCTGCTGCTTGCCGCGAACGAGCCGGGCAAGGAAATCCTGCATCCCGTCGCCGTCGTCATCGTTGGAGGTCTCGTCAGCAGCACGCTGCTCGACCTCATGGTCACTCCCGCCGTCTTTTATCTCTTTGGCCGCAAGGCCGCGCTGAAATACATCCAACCCACACCATGAAAACCAAACTCATCCTCCTCGCCCTCATCACATCCCTCACCTTCGCGCACGAAGGCGTCGAACTCGGCCCCAACAAGGGCCGCATCCTTGAATTCAGCAAAGACGAGACCATGCACGGCGAAGTCATCGTCAAAGGCGACAATTTCCACATCGCCCTGCTAGACAAGGACATGAAACCCGTCGCCATGGCTGAACAGACACTCACCGCGATCACTGGCGAGCGCGACAAGCCCGTCAAACTCGTCGTGGAAAAGGATGCCCAAGGCTTCGTCGTTCCCGTCGTCAAAGGGGGAGACTGGCTCATTCTTCAATACAAGGATGCTCCCAATGCCAAGGCAGTCACTGCACGCCTGGAATACAACACCGCCAACTGCGATGGCTGTAACAAAGCGGAGTGGCTGTGCGAGTGCAAACCAGATGCCGAGAAGAAGTAAGCACGCTGATTGCGGACATCACTCCGACAGCAGCAGTTGTTTCGCCACTTGCAGATGCTTCTTCTGCTCCTCCGGCAATTCGGGATACTTCAGTTTCATCGTCTGCATCTCGGCCAGAATGGCCGCGCTGACGATGAGGCGCATGTTTTTCTTGTCGTCGGCCGGCACCACATACCACGGGCACTCCTCGGTGGCAGTGGAACGAATGGCGTCCTCATAAGCCACCATGTAGTCCTTCCAGTGGGAGCGCTCCTTCACGTCCCCTTCCTCAAATTTCCAGTTCTTGCTCGGCGTGTCGATGCGGGCCAAAAAACGCTTTTTCTGCTCCTCCTTCGACACATGCAGAAAAAACTTCACGATACGGATACCGTTGCGATGGCTGTAGCTCTCGAAGTTGCGGATGTCTTTGAGCCGGTCGGCGAAGAGCTTGTCGATGTTCTTGGTCGTCGCGGCAGGTAGGCGTTGAATCTTGGTCACGATCTCAGGATGCACGCGGCAGACAAGCACCTCCTCATAGTAGCTGCGATTGAAGATGCCGATGCGGCCGCGGGGCGGCATCACACGCGTCGTGCGCCACAGGAAGTCACGATCCAGTTCTGCATCGGTGGGGCGCTTGAAGGCATGACTCTCCACGCCCTGCGTGTTCACGCCGCTCATCACATGCTTGATCGTGCTGTCCTTCCCGGCAGCATCCATCGCTTGAAACACCAGCAGCAGGCCCTGGCGGTTCTGTGCGTACATCTTCTGCTGCAAATCGTCGATCTCCGTGCGGAACTCAGCGATGAGAGACTCGTAGTGCGCGTCATCCTTGTACACGTCCTTCACTTTCGTCTTCGCCTTCTTGATACGAAACGGTTTGCCATCGGGCACGCGGAAGTCTTCGAGGTCGAGCTTGAGTTTCATGAGAGTGTGATCGGAATTTCTCAGGCATAACAGCATTGCCGCGTCATGAACAGAACGAACTGCAAGAAGCCGACCACAGCGCGAGTTCTGTGGCCTTCATGATCCATCGTCTCCTCTCAATCCCTTTCATCCTCGCCAGCAGCGCCTTCGCGCAGGTGAGCGGTGATGTTTCGGACCTGGAGGCGGGTTTGGTGGCGAAGTGGGATGAGGTGATGCCTCTCAACACCGAAAAGCCGCTGAAGCTGTCAGACACAGCGGATAGAGTGAAACTGGGAGACTTTGCGATCTCGTTCATGCTCCGGTTGGAGGGTTATCCTCTTGGTGACCATGCTCAGGAACTGCTCAAAATGGCCGTCAATGAGACCTGCTACCTGCGCTTTGAAGTGCCTCTAGAGCGTGGGCTGCTGTTTCGCCGCGAGTGGAATGGCACGATCATCGCCGCACCCGAATTGAATGCCGCGAAGACTTGGCAGCACATCCTGGTGAACATCAAACGTGACGCAAGGCAGTCGTTGGCGGGCCTGTGTACCGATGGAGTCGAGTTGCAGTCATGGAAAGAACCGCCTGGAGCCATCGAACTGAAAAACGCGGAGTTTGTGCTGCCCGGCGTGCTCAAGCGTGGCCAGATCGCCAACCTGCGCCTCTACAATCGTGCATTGACTCGCCCGGAGATCCTCGAACTCGCGGCGATGGCACCGGAGGCGGGATTGAAGACGAAGCTAGAGCCGTTCACGGGTTCGATGAAGCTGATGACGGAGGAAGTCGTCGGCGTGCTCGGCGGCACGGAGGCCGTGGCGATGATGGAAGACGGAACAATGGAGGCGCTGCTCATGGCGCAGTTTCCTGGAAGCCGCGTGAAGGTGCGGAATCTGGCCTGGGAGGCGGACACGGTGTTCCGCATGGATCGTCCGATGAACTTTGGCGGCTTGAAGCAACAAATTCAACGAGCGCAGGCGACGGCGGCAATGCTGGTGTTCGGACGGCAGGAATGCCTGGAGCGTGGTGAAGCGGGATTGGCGGAGTTTCGTGAGGCGCTGGAGAAACTGGTGACGTTGTGCGCGGAAGTGACGCCGCGACTAGTGCTGCTGGAACCTACACCGTTTGAAGGTGAGCTATCGAAGCACAACGCAACCCTGAAGGTGTATGCGGCGGTGATGGCGGAGGTCGCGAAGGCGCATGGGGTGTTGTTTGCGGCTGAGGATGGCGATTTGAAGCCGGGATCGACTCGTGATGGACTGACTCTGACTTCCACGGGCGCTGCGCAGCTTGGGATGAGCTTGGCGAAGCTCTGGGGTGGCGATGCGAAAGCACCAGATGCGCGATTGAAGACGCTGATCGGCGAGAAGAACGCACTTTGGCATCGCTACTGGCGTCCGGCGAACTGGGCGTTTTTGCATGGCGATCGCACCGCGCAGCCGAGCAGTCGGGATCACACCGATCCGACGCAGCGCTGGTTTCCGGGTGAGGTGGAGCAATACAAACCGCTGATCGAAGCGAAAGAAAACGAGATATGGAAACTGGCGAACGAATTGGGAGGGAAGCTTCCGTGAATGGAGCGCACGCGTCTCGCGTGCTGCAATCCGCGTCCCGCGGATTGCCGGTCTGTCGTGTGCGTAACTCCCGCGAAGTGGAACAGGTGAAGCGACCATCAGGAGACGGATTGCGGCGGGACGCCGCAATCAGCACGCGGGACGCGTGCGCTCCACTCGTGCTGTTGCTCGCGCTCCTCTCGATGAGCGGCTCATTCGCCCAGCCAGCGCAGAAGAAAGGCATCTCCGTCGGCGAACCACCGCCAGATCATTCGCCGGAGGCGGAGCTGAAATCGTTCAAGGTGCTGGATGGCTTTGAAGTGAACCTGTTTGCGAGCGAGGCGGATGGGATTCCGAATCCAATCGCGATTCGTTGGGATGAGCGCGGGCGCTTGTGGGTGTTGCAGACGAGTGATTATCCGCAGGCGAAGCCGGGGACGGTGTCGGATGACAAGATCATCATCTTGGAGGACACGAATCACGATGGTCGTGCGGACAAGCGCACGGTCTTCACGGGCGGACTGAGCCAGCCGATGGGCATGGAGCTGGCACCGCGTGATGCGGGCGTGAAGTCGCCCAACGGGCACTCGGTGTATGTCGGCGAAGGCGAGAAGCTGTGGCTGATGCACGATGACGATGGGGATGATCGCGTGGACCGGCGCGAAGTGGTGTTCAGCGGCTTCGGCACGGGGGACACGCATCAGTGCTTGAACAGTTTCATCTGGGCACCCGATGGTGCGCTGGTGATGCATCAAGGGCTGCACTGCTACTCGCGCGTGACGACGGCGCATGGCACGAAGACACTCTACGGCGCGGGCTTCTGGCACTACTACCCGAAGAGTGGACGGCTGAATCCGTATCCAACCGGCATGCCGGCGAATGCCTGGGGCACGGCCTTCACCAAAGAAGGCCAGCCGATCATGGTGGCGGGCGCGGCGGGAATGTTCTGGGCACGACCGATGGAGGTGAGCACGTCGCTGGAAGAGGACTCGCACGTTTCCAATCGCCACGGCATCCCCCATTTCCTGCTGGAGCGTTTTCAACTGCCCTACAGCGGCCAGATCATCAAGACGGACGGCCTGCGGAAGTTCTGCGGGATCGACATCGTGGGCAATTCACACTGGCCGGAGTCGATGCAGGAGGAAATCGTGAGCGGTGGGTTCTTTGAGAACGCGGTGTATCGCTACAAGCTCATCCCGCACAGCGAATTCCCCAGCGGCATGGAGGCCGTGGAGCAGCCCGCGCTCATCACGAGTGACAACGTCGCCTTCCGGCCGATTGACGTGCGTTTTGGACCCGAAGGCGCGCTTTACATCGCCGACTGGTATGATCCGATCATCGGCCACTATCAGGCAAGCTTCCGACATCCGAACCGCGATGCAACGCATGGGCGCATTTGGCGTGTCACTGCCAAATCACGCGAGTTCGAAAAGCAGGGAGGTCGCTTGGCGGCTTATCAAAAGCACCGTCAGACGGGTCCGACAGGTCCGACCAGTCAGCCAAGTCTGACGGAGATCGAAAAGGCTGCTCAAGACGCCAGTCCGCTTGTCCGCCTCGAAGCCGTCGTTGCCGCAGCGAAGATTCCATCACCCGAAGCCATCAAGGTGGCGTTGAAGGTGCTCGACAAGCCGATGGACAGTTTCATGGAGCGGGCGTTGTGGCTGGCGGTGCATGCGACGGCACCGCAGTGGAAGCGCACTGTAGTCCCGCCTTTAGGCGGTGGATTGGGAGTCCCGGAACCGCCTAAAGGCGGGACTACAATACTGGAGAGCCTGCCGCCGAAGCACTTGGCGTTCTTGGTGGAGAAGGAGGGCAGCGCGGAGCTGCTGGGCGTGGTGCGCACGATGCTGGAGCAGAAGGGCGAGACGATGGCGGCGGAGACGCGGCGTGGGCTGATGGCGGCGCTGGTGCGCAAGGGCGAGCCGAATGACATGCTGATGGCGCTCAAACTCGGCGTGAATGATCAGGCGGTGCTAGAGGATTTGGCCGCTGCGGCGGCTCACCGTGGCCTCAAGACGCCGGAAGGGGCGGAGCCTGTGCTGCTGGGCGTTTTGAAGGAGGGAAATGAAGCGCAGAAGGCGGCGGCGTGTGCGCTGGTGGGTGCTTGGCGGCTGAGGAGCGCGGATGCCCTCATCCGCGAGCTTTTGAAGGCGGGTGAGGGCACCCGCGCTCCGGCTTTGATGGCGCTCTCACGATTGGGCGAGCCGGTGGAGACGTTTGAAGGCTTCGTGAAGGACGCAAAGCAATCGTGGCCGGTGCGAACGGCTGCTTTGACGGTCCTGGCGGAGAAAAAGCCGGTGGTGGCAGGGCAATTGACAGCAGTTGTGATTTCGAGCATCACAGACGCGAAAACGATGCGGGCGTGGTTGGCATCGTTGTTGTCGCGTGAGGCCTCTCTTGCGGCCTTGGCGAAGGCATTGGATGAAAAGCCGTGCTCCGCTGAAGCGGCGAAGCTGGCGATGACGGTATTGGCAGCGGCAGGCCGTGGCGACGCGGTGCTGACGACGGCGTTTGGGAAGATTTTGGGCGTGAAGAACACCGTGCCGGCCTATGACGCAGCCTGGGTGGCCGCTTTGGCGGCGGAGGTGAAGGCGCATGGCGATGCGGCGAAGGGGAAGGCAGTTTTTAACGCGCCGCTGTCAGGCTGCGTCGCGTGTCACAAGATCGGCGGGCAGGGCGGCATTGTGGGACCGGAACTGGATGCGGTCGGGCGCGGTGTGCCCGTTGATCTTTTGATTGAGGCGGTGGTGTGGCCGAACCGGCAGATCAAAGAAGGTTATGTGGCAACGACGTTGACGCTGAAGGACGGTCGCAAGCTGCAAGGCTACAAGGTGAGCGAAGCGGGCGGCGAAATGCAGTTGCGGGAACTGGCGAGCGGTCAGACGAGCCGATTCACACCAGCTCAGATCGCCGAGAAGCAGGAGGCGGGATCGCTGATGCCGGAGGGGCTGATCATGAACATGACGCGGGAGGAACTGCGGGATTTGGTGGCGTATTTGGCGGGGCTGGGGAGATAGGCCGCTTTCACAACTCCAACCAGACGGGAGAGAAAACGCGAATG
>JBIKYB010000065.1:0-21262 GCA_044355475.1 Prosthecobacter sp. | reverse complement strand
ACCGAGCGCACCATTTTCATAAAAGGCCACGCCGGTGGGCGAACCGCCGCCATAGACATCGCCTGCGGGCATCGTGCCGGGGTCTTCCTGACGCCACTCGGCGGTCGGTGTATCTTGTCCGGGCCGTTTGTCCGCGCCCCAGGCACGCTGACCGTCGGCGCTGGCGAATCCGGCATTGCCGCCTTCGAGCACATGCGTCACGCGGCAGGCGGGTGGGTCGTCGTTGTCGCTTTGAAACAGATCGCCGTAGCTGGTGAGCGCCTGCTCGTAGCTGTTGCGGTAGTTGTGCCCGATGATGTTCACGTGCGTGCCATCGGGGTTCATGCGCACGCTGAAGCCGCCGATCCACACATGGCCGTCATCGCTCTTCATGCCGGCGATGTTTTGGAGCTGATACGGGCTGCCCATGCGGAAGGTTTTTCCGCTGCGGTCGGTGAACTCGGCGCCGGTGTTGCCTTGATTGAAATACCACTGCCCGTCCGGTCCGGCGGTGACGCTGTGCAGGCTGTGATCGTGCTGGCGGCCTGCGAAGCCGGTGAGCAGCACCTCGCGCTTCTCCGGCTTCAAATCGCCATCGGCATCCGAATACACGAGAAGGTCCGGCGGCTGTGACACGACGATCTTTCCATCGATGACCGCCACACCGAGTGGCGACGCGAGCGCGGGCTCCTGCACGAAAACGCTGCTCTTGTCCGCTTTGCCATCGTGATCGGTGTCTTCGAGCACGACAATGCGGTCGCCTTCTTTGCGGCGACCGCCTTTGCCGCGATAATTCACACCTTCGGCGACATACAAGCGGCCCTGCGCATCGAAGTCGATGTTCGTCGGATTGTAGAGCATCGGCGAAGTGGCCCACAGCGTCACTTCGAGGCCCTCCGGCACGGTGAACATCTCAGCGGGCACCTGCGGCGGACCTTCGTTGAAGTTCGGTGGATTCGCCGCGGCCTTCGCCTCCGGTGTGGCAGGCAGCGCGGTGTAGATTTGGAATTTCACCTTCGCATCGCTCGCCTTGCCGCCGCGCATCATGCCGCCGTCGTCGATGGCCACCTTCGCGGTGAATCGTGCCACGCCCGCCGGCAAATCATACGCGATGGCCGAGGGCGCATGCGTGCCGATGCCGTTCGTGTAGGTCTGCTTGTCCACGAGCATCGGCTTGCCGGTGTGATTCGTGCCGATGCGTGTGCGGCCAAAACCGCTGTCGTCGCCCTTCCATTTCAGCGTCGTCAAATCGACCGCTTTGCCATCGGCCATGATGAGCTTGGGGTCGATCCAGTTCGACCAATCGCAGCTCTTCGAGCCTTCATCGGAAACGACGAGATACAGCTCCTTCGCGTCCTTCAGCGGCACGTCGATGGAAACAAGGCGCGGCTTGCTCGTGGAGGTCAGCGCAGGCGTTTCAAAGACCGGTTTCGCCGTGCCGACGGGCTTCGCGACCTTCGGGCCGTGCGCCTCGGCCATCAACGCGTCGAGCTCGGCCTGCGTCGGTGTTTTTGACGCGATGCCGCCCGCAGGAATCTCCAAACCAGCCACCCACGCCACGCCATTGAGCATCGTGGTGCGGAAGCTGTCATTCGTCATGTTCGCGAAGAAATGAAAACCCGTGAAGCCAAAGCCGCGACCACCTTTCGGCCGATCAAACGTCCACGCGAGATGCTGCGGCTTGCCCGCTTTCACATCCGCGAGCACGTCGGGATTACCACCGTGCGCACTCGGCTTGTCGCCCTCTTTGAACTTCACCGTATTCAGCGGCGCGATGGCGCTGAGCACCGGCGTCACGCCCTTCATCTCCGGCACGAAGCGCATGTGGTAATACCATTCGTCCTTCGCGGAGAAGGCCTTCACACCATTCGCCACCGGATGCTTGCCCGGCTGCACGCTCGCGTCCCACGTTGGGTTCACGGAATAAAACGTCTCAAAGAAGCCGCCCATCCAGTCGAGGTAGTTTTTCCCCTGCGAACCGATCTTCGCCTCCACGCCATAATGAATCGCCGCAAAGCCCGCCCCGCGATCACAAGCCGCCTTGATGTTCGTATCTTCCGCCGCCTTGCCACCATGATTCAGCAGCACGATGATCGCATCCGCCTTCGTGAGGTCCTTCGGCCAATTGTTCTCCGGATACACCACCGCAAACGCCTGCGGATACGTTTCATTGATGCGCCGCGCCAGATACGCCGCCCCCGCCAAGAACTCATGCTGCCCCCCGCCCCCATGCGTCCCCTTCGCCGCGATGAACACCAGTCGCTTCGTGCCCGCCGGGGCGCTGTTTTGGCCGGTGTAGTCGAAAATGTCACGCGGCTGGGCAAGTGCGGCCGTGGTGAGGAAAGCGAGAGCGAGAAGGGATTTCATGCGGGGATTGACCTTGATGACGTTGTTGACCGGATTGACGATCAATGAGGTCAACAACGTCAATTCGGTCAATCTTCTCTATGCCTCAACAACTCTTCGACAAACACGGTGGCTTTCGGAGGCTGCATTCGTTCACGCTAGCGACGATCATCCAACTGGACACGCTGCGCTTCTGCCGCCGCTTTCTGACCCACGACCACCGCGAGGCCGACGACAAATTCTACGACCCGAAAGGCCGTCAATACGACCAGATGACTCAGGCGGCCCGAAGCGGCCGCCAGAACATCATCGAAGGCTCGGAGCGCTCTTCGACCTCGAAGGACACGGAGATGAAACTCACCGATGTCGCCCGCGCCAGCCTCAGCGAGTTTCGTGGGGACTACGAAATGTTCATTCTGGATCGCGGAGAGCTGCCGTGGTCGGTTCATTCAGCGGAGGAGAAGGCCGTGAACGCCATCTCTTTGGACGCGGCTGCGTTTTCCGATGACATGGTGCATGAGTCCGCGAAGCATGCGCTGGAGCAGCGACGCAAATACGCCCGATGGCTGGATGCCGCCGACCCCGTGGTGGTGGCGAACGCGATGCTGATCATTCTCGGACGGGCGCTGAACATGCTGAAAAGCCAGATCGCCGCGCAAGGCGAGGCTTTTGAGCAAAGCGGCGGCTTCAGCGAACGCCTGACGGCCAGGAGGCTCGAAGCCCGCGAGGAACAACGCAACGCCGAGCCGTCCCCCGCGTGCCCGCAATGCGAAAAGCCGATGCGCCGCCGGAAGTCTGCGAAAGGGGATTTCTGGGGTTGTTCGGAGTTTCCCGAATGCAAAGGCACATGGCCGATTTGACGCCATTGACCGGTTTGATGTCAATGACGTCATCAGGGTCAATACCGTCATCACTTCGCCATCGCCTTGATCTCCGCCTCACTCAGCACGCGGTCCCACAGCGCAAACTCATCCATCGCACCACTCAGGTGGCGGATGGCGACGCTGCGGGTGCGGCGGTCGTTCCAGTTGCCGAGTTCGGCGATGCCGAGTTTGAGCGGCGAGGCGTCTTTGAGGGGCAGACGGGCCAAAAGAGCGCCGTTGGCGTAATGACGGACTTCTTTGGCGGTGGGATCAAAGACGACGGCGAGGTGCATCCAGCGGCCGAAACGCTCGGGCGTGAAGAAAACCGGCGAGTCGTAGTCAACGTGACCCTTGCCCGCTGAACCGGCCACGCCGAGGCGGATGTGGCCTTCGCGGGTGATCTGCCAGTGGACTTTGCGGTCGCCCCAACCTTCGGACATGAAAATGGAGTTCAGCGAGCGGTCGAGGCCGTTCACACGCATCCAGACGGCCATCGTGAGGGCTTTCGTTTCACCGGCGACGCTGAGGCGCACGCGGTCGCTGACGTTGCGAAACTCCAGCGCCCGCTTCTCAGGCCAGCGACCCGTGGTCCACGAGGCACCGACGATGCTGCCGTCCTCGCCTTCGTGAGCGTGGTTGCGCAGCGAGCGGGCGGATTCGTCGTCCTGGAAGTCGAAATGGGCCTTCAAACTCGGATCGGCATTCAGTTGGGCACTTTGCGCCTGCCAGCGCTCGAACTGAGAATGATCCGACAAAGCGGTGCGGGCATGGATTTCGTTCAGCGAGGCAAAGCTGGAGGCATTCGCGGCGAGAAGCTGCGAATCGGCTGCGAAGGCCATCGCCTGACCTTCTTTGAGCGATTTCATCGACTCGGCGGCCTTGTGCAGCTCGACCTCGCCTTTGAAGACGTGGACCTCGGAACTCGCCTCGCTGACATCGAGGCCAAACTCGGTTCCGAGATCGACGATGGTGCCTTTGGGCGTGTTGATGCGGAAACCTTTGGCCTGCGGAGGCACGTTGGCGCTGAGCTTGCCAAGCGTGCAGGTGGCCTCGCCACTGGAGATGAGCTGCAGCTCGGCAGGGCCTTCGATCACAACGCGGGCACCTTGATAAAACTCGATCTGCGCGATGCCTGACTTCAGTTTGAGCAGTCCGGGTGAAAGCGGCGTGCCGGGCGCGATGACGGCGGATTCCCATTCGAGATTCACGCCACGCGTCAGCACGGCGACGGAGGCCGTGGTCTCTTCCACATCCGATTTCAGCCACGACATGGCCATCCACGCGCCCATGAGCGCGATGCAGGCCGCCATCGCCGCGACGGTGGTGACGGTGGCGAAGGTGAAACGGCGCTTCGGCATCAACGCGGGCTGGATGACCTTTCCAGGCACGGCAAGCGGCTTCGTAGCGCGGAGCATCGCGTCCATCTCGAAGTGCTGGAGCAGTTTTTCACCGAGTTGCGGCTCGTTTTGCAGCAACGTGTGCAATTCCTCCGCCTCGGCATCGGTGAGCGTGCCTTCGAGGTAGTGCTGGATGAGCGTGTCGGCTTCAAGCATGTGCGTGACCTCCCTGGTTCATGGATTGCTGGATGCACTCGCGCAGCTTTTCCCGCACGCGGGAGAGCGCGCGGCAGACCGTGTCGGCCTTCATCTGGATCTGCTCGGCGATCTGCGGCGTGCCGACTTCGTCGTAATAATAGAGCTCCACGAGCTCGCGGCTCTTCTGCGGCAGTTTTTGCAGGCAGGAGCGCAGCACGCGGACCTCGTCCTCATAGCGCGGCGGCGTCTCACGCTCCTCCGCGAGCAGGCGGATGTGATCCGCGAGCTTTTGCACCACGTCCGGCTGCTGCCGCGTCCTTTCCCGCCACAGCCGCATGGCGATGTGGCGCGTCATCGTGGCCAAAAGCGGCCGCGCATCGCTGCTGAGGTCCCATTTTGACTCCTTCGCCATGAATTCGAGAAACACCTGCTGCGTGATGTCCTCCATCAACCCCGGCCAGGGGGCATACTTAAGCGCCACGCCCTTCACAAAGTCGTGATGGGCGAGGAAAACCTGCGCGGCGTGGGTTTCGGCGATGTTCATGCGTGCGTGACTATCTCACGGCATTGGCGAAAACCGGACAGGAAAATCTGTCCGCAGCGGGGCGTCGATTCGATGTCTTGCCAAAACTGCTTCTCCTGTCAGTGTGGGGTGCCTCTGCCTCCGTAACCTCATGAAAGCTCACAAAGTCGCGCAAACCCTCGTCGCTGTCCTTGTGCTCGTCGGTTGCTTCGTCTGGGCGGCGGATAATGACAGCCCAGGCGGCACTCCCGCGAATTTCGGCATCAAGGATGGAAGCATGCCGGAGAATCCGCGTGAGTTCCGGCGCAATGGTCATGACATTTATCCCGCCTGGCCGGTCAGCAAAGAGCTGCCGAATGACGTTTTCACCTTCGCCCGCATCCGCTACAATTCTGCCTACGGTGGTCGAAGCGGTCGTGGTGGTTGGGGACGCGGAGGTGGTCGTCAGTGGTCCACTGATTACCCTGATTCTGACCTCAACATGTCCTACCGTTTGCAACAGCTGACTTCGCTGCAGGTGAACCCGAACGGTGCGGTGGTGGACATCGACTCCGAGCAGATGCGCCACTATCCCTTTCTATACATGATTGAGGTGGGCCACATCGAACTCGACGACGAAGAGGCCAAAACGATGCGTGAGTACATGCTCAACGGTGGCTTCATCATGGTCGATGATTTTTGGGGCACCGAGGCCTGGGAGAACTTTGAAGTCGCTCTGAAGCAAATCTGGCCTGACCGCAAGATCGAGGAGATTCCCCTAGAGCACGAGATCTTCCACATGGTCTTTCCACTGAAGGTGAAACCACAGATCCCGCACATTCGCTATGCCGAGTATGTCATCCAGGAGGGCATCACCTGGGAGTTCGACAAGCCTGGCTCGGAGCATGTCCATTATCGTGGTGTGTTCGACGACAAACGTCGCCTGATGATGATCATCTGCTGGAACACGGACACTGGCGAAGGCTGGGAACAGGAAGGAACCGATCCGTGGTACTTCCGCGAGTTTTCCGAGAAGTATGCCTATCCGCTCGGCATCAACATCATCTTCTATGCGCTGACGCATTGAGCCTGCGGATCAGACCACCTTTCAGCGTCGGTTTTTGTCGTTGAAGTGGGCCACGACGCGGGCGGCTTCGCGATTTTCGGCCTTTTCTTTGAGATCTTGTCGTTGGTCGCCGTGGCTCTTGCCTTTGCCGACACCGATTTCAAATTTGATGCGGTGGCCCTTCCAGTAGGCGCGGAGAACGGGGAGGGCGAGACCCTTCTGCTGCGTCTGGGCGAGGAGCTTCATGATTTCGTTCTTGTGCAGGAGGAGACGGCGGGTGCGGCGCGGCTCGTGGGTCTCGTGACTGGCCTTGTCGTAGGTCTGGATGTCGCAGCCGTAGAGCCAGACCTGACCGCGATCGACCCGGGCGAAGGCGTCGGAGATGTTGAGTTTGCCGAGGCGGATGGATTTGACCTCGGTGCCACGCAATTCGACACCTGCCTCGTATTTTTCGAGGATGTGGTAATCGCGCGCGGCTTTGCGGTTGGTGGCGATCTCGGTGGAGGTCATGCGGAGGGGCGCTCGGTACAAAAAATGGGTTCCATGTGTCGCATGGAACCCACAAAAGGATCAGACTGCCGGTTGGATCAGAGGCTGTCGATGGTCTGGACGGTGATCTTGCCCTGGATGATTTCCAGGAGGGCGAGATCGGCCTCGCGCAGGCCGGGGCGGCGTTCGACGAGCGGGGAGCGGCCCTGGGCGATCTGGCGGACGCGCTTGGAGACCATGTTGATCAGGATGGGCGGGTCTTTGATGATTTGCGCGGCTTGTTCGACGAGGTCAGCTCTCATAACAGGGAAACGGGGTCTGGGATTGGGGCGCGGAGAATAAGGGAAGCAGGGCAGGGCGCAACTGATATGTTCCTGGTTTTCCCCTTGCGGAACCGGGGGCGGTATTGTCTCATCGCCCCTCGAATTTCAACCATGAAGAAAGCACTCATCACCGGCATCACAGGTCAGGACGGCTCATATCTCACGGAACTGCTGCTGGAGAAAGGCTACGAGGTGCATGGGATTATCCGACGAGCATCGTCCTTCAACACAGGGCGGCTGGAGCATATCTACCAGGACACTAGCCAGCCGTTGCACCTGCATTATGGTGATTTGATGGACTCGGTGGCGCTGGTAAAGCTGCTGTACGATCTCAAACCTGAGGAAGTGTACAATCTGGGGGCGCAGAGCCATGTGAGGGTGTCGTTTGATGTGCCTGAATCGACTGGGGACATCGTGGGCCTGGGCACCCAGCGCATTCTGGAGGCGATCCGCGAGACAGGTCTGGTAGGTAAGGTGCGCTTTTATCAGGCTTCATCCTCGGAGATGTTTGGCAAGGTGCAGGAAGTGCCGCAGGTGGAGACGACCCCGTTTTGGCCCCGTTCACCGTATGCCTGCGCAAAGGTTTACGGCCACTGGCTCACAGTGAACTACCGCGAGAGCTACGGCTTGCATGCGAGCAGCGGGATTCTTTTCAACCACGAGTCTCCACGCCGGGGGGAAACCTTCGTGACGCGGAAGATCACCCGCGCCGCGACCCGCATCAAACTGGGCCTGCAGGACAAGCTGCTTCTGGGAAACATGGACGCGAAGCGCGACTGGGGCTATGCCAAGGACTATGTGGAGATGATGTGGATGATGCTCCAGCAAGATGAGCCAGACGATTATGTCATCGCAACGAACGAGACACACAGTGTGAAAGAATTTGTGGAGGAGACTTTCGGGCTGCTAGGCTTGGATTGGGAGAAATATGTCAAGCATGACGCTCGCTACGAGCGCCCGGCTGAAGTGGACCTGCTCATTGGCGATCCAGCCAAGGCCCGCAAGAAGCTGGGCTGGGAACCGAAAGTGAAATTCAAGGAACTGGTCAAAATCATGGTGGATGCTGACCTGAAGCTGGCACAGCACGAACTGGCAGTGAAAAACGCCAAGGCCGCAGACTGATCGGGAATTTTTTGACTGAGAAGACATGAAAAAGATTGGCATTGGTATCATCGGTGGTGGTCTCATGGGCCGTGAAATGGCCAGTGCTTTCGCGCGCTGGTGCTCTCTAACCGATGTTGAAGTGCAGCCGGAGCTAGTGGCGGTGGCCGACCTCGTGGCGGATGTGCGGAACTGGTTCCAGCGCATCCCCTCCTGTGCCCAGATCACGGCGGATTATCACGCTT
This sequence comes from Prosthecobacter sp., assembly GCA_044355475.1. Classification (GTDB taxonomy): domain Bacteria; phylum Verrucomicrobiota; class Verrucomicrobiia; order Verrucomicrobiales; family Verrucomicrobiaceae; genus Prosthecobacter. Next base: position 12,813 of record JBIKYB010000065.1, on the reverse strand, counting down.
TGCTGGCCAATCCGGCGGTGGATGTGGTCTATGTCGCGGTGCCGCATCACTTGCATGAGGCGATTTACTGTGATGTGTTGTCAGCGGGAAAGGATCTGTTCGCGGAGAAGCCGTTTGGCATCGACTTGGCCTCGGCATGCCGCATCGCGGACGCGGCAAAGGCATCCGGGCGTTTTGTGCGTTGCAGCTCGGAGTTTCCCTTCATGCCCGGCGCTCAGCGTGTGATTCAAGCAGTCGCCGAAGGTAAAATGGGCCGTATCCTGGAAGTGGTTTCCGGGTTCCACCACAGCAGTGACTTAGACGCTAGCAAACCTGCGAATTGGAAGCGGAAATCAGCCTTTTGTGGTGAGATCGGTGTTCTCGGTGATCTGGGCATGCATGCCTGCCACATTCCACTCCGTCTGGGCTGGCGTCCGGAGCGATTGTTCGCCCAGCTCCAGAAAGGCTACCCGCAGCGTCCTGACGGCAAGGGCGGAATGGCGGAGTGCGACACTTGGGATAACGCATTGCTGAACTGTTGGGCAAGGATCGGCCATCACGAAGTGCCTATGCGCCTGGAAATGAAGCGAATGGCTCCCGGAGAGACGAATACTTGGTTTATTGAGGTGCTCGGCACCGAGGGTGGGGTGCGATATAGCACCAAGGAGCCGAAGACGTTGTGGATGTTCGAAAACGGCAAGGAGCAATTCTGGAAAAAGACCGATCTCGGCTTTGGCATGCCGTTCAAGGCAGTTACCGGAGGAATTTTCGAGCCTGGATTCCCGGATGTGATCCAGCAAATGTGGGCGGCTTATCTGACGGAGCGTGATGGCAAGCTGAGCGCTCGTTTCGGCTGTGCCACAGTGGAGGAAGCGGTCGCCACCCAGGAAATCTTTGCCGCGGCGCTGGAATCCCACGCCAAGGAAGTAGTCACGAAGCTTTGAGGAGAGATCAGGCGATGTTTTCGACTGCTTGGATGATCTGAGGGAAGTTTACCAGTTGTACTAACTGAATGCCATAACGCTTCGCAATCGCGTCTGCTTCCGATTCCGGGTAATCTTCGCGGAAATAGACCTCTTTTACGCCGTAGGCGCATAGCATCTGCATGCAGCTTGTGCATGGCTTGGTGGTGCAGGCCACCAGACGGACGTTTCCGCGCGTGAACAAGCTGCAAAGGTTCACTTCGGCATGAAGCATGTATTTCCGCCGGGCATCGCGGTCGGCCCAAAACTCGGGATCAGCGTTGTAGCCTGGGGCAAGGCCATTGTAAGCAGTGCCGATGACGCGGTTGTCAAAGTCGATGGCAACCGCACCTACTTTGCGAAACGGGTCTTCAGAACGCAGGCTAGCTACATGGGCCAGAGCCATGGCGTACTCGGGAATGGACAGTCGGCAGGCGGCGGGTGCTAAATTTTTCTCATGATTCATTTACGCATGTGGAGTTCGGTAAGATGAGCGTCAAGTAATGCTCAAGTCAGAGATGGATGAAAGTTAAAAAATCAATTGAACATGTTTTAATGAACAGTATTAACTCGCTCAATGGCAAATTATTCCCGCACTCCTCCACTCCAAAGGCTGCTTGGCAAGCTACGCCACATTGTTCTCTTGCCCCCACCCGCCGATAGCCCTCGAAGATCGTGGGAAAATGCTGCCGCTCGCGAAATTCAGTTGGAACTCGACCTCAGTGCTCGGAGAGATGATCGCTGGCGTCATCGCGCATGATTGTCGTGCGCCACGCCACAAAATGAAGGGGGTTGTCACGATTTAGAGCCAAATGATTGACTTTCAGGCGACAAATGGGGCAAAAAGGAATCAATTTTAGGATGGACAAGCGTGTAGGAAATTGCTTGTATCGCACTTTATTCTCTCGACCTAACTCCCCCGTTATGCTGATCAATCACTCTCGTCCAAGTTTTATTGGCGCTTTTTCGCTGGCGATATCCATCGCTGCCGCCTGCTTCCTGCCACAGACTGCATCTGCGCAGTTTGGTGTCTCTCCTTCTCAGACTAGCAATTTTTTCAATGATTTCCGTGGCCGCTCAAGCAAGATGAAGGCCTCTGCGCCCGCCGCTCGTAGCGGAGATGTGGTGTATGACTACGAAAGCGGTGCCTATAAAAGCCAGGAAGACCAGGAGGGGTTCCAAAGCCTTCAGCAACTCCTTCGATCAGACCGCGAAATATCCCAGCCGTCCATTCGAAGCGGCAGCTCGGCCTTCGCAGCGCGTTCCGTGGGTGACTATACGACCTATTCTGGCCAGTATTCTCAAGCGCTGAGCTACTTTGCCCCTTCCTACACTTCGGACCCATTCCTTTCTGGCAAGCGCAACATGAAGCTGGGGCCGGTCAATATCGGCCTGGGACTTTATCAAGGATTGGAATACAACAGCAATGTGCAGCGCGCTCCTGTAGCTGTTTCTGATTTTATCAGCAGCACAATGTTGAATGTCAGCGCGAATTACAGGCTCACTCAACACAATGTTTTGAGTGTCACGGCCGGCATTGGGGTGGATCACTATGTTGATCATCCAGAATTCGCGGCCTACGGCAACGGTAGCTATCTTCTGAACGTACTGCCTGGCAGTACGCTGGCTTTCGACATTAAAGCTGGACCTGTTTACATCACGATTTATGACCGAATTTCCGTGCGCCCGGCTACAAATAATGCATTCGTAGGCGGGACTAACACGGGCAGTTTCGGTGTCTTTCAGAACGATTTTGGTATTGCGGCTAATTGGCAGATCAACTCCGCTTGGGCGCTCTTGTTGAATTACACCAACACTTGGTCAAATGCATTGGGCAAAAACAACGAGCAGTTTGACCGTACTATGAACTCGTTGCATGCTTCTCTAACGTACAGTCCCACAGCAACCTGGATCTTGGGAACCGAGGGAGGTGTCTCTCTTCTTGATTATGCCCAGCCGACCTTAAATGGTGCCAGTTTGTTTAACTGGGGAACGTTTGTGAGTATGCCGATTGGCAAATCAACCACCATCAAGCTGTCGGGAGGCGTTCAAATCTTTGAATTTGATGATCCGACGGTACTGGCTCCTGCTGGCCCCGGAGACAACACAGATCTGAGCAGCTACTATTACAATTTGAGCATAACCAATCAACTCAACGCCAGATTCAGTCACACCCTGACCGTTGGGCATGAATCCTCAATCAACCTTTCCTCCAACTTCGTCACGGCTGACTTTGTGAATTATGGCTTGTCGATGGTGGCTTGGAAAGGGGGGCGCTTCTCATTGTCAGGTTACTTTGAGCGCGCTGAGCCTTCTTTCTTCAATCCTGCTTTTGCAGGCGCTCAGGCTGACGTTACCCAGTATGGTTATGATTTTTATTATACCCACCAAATCTCCTCGAAATGGAGAGCAGGAGCTGGTTATCACTTCGGTCGATCAGATTCCAAGGCAGCCGGGCAGGACAACGACCAGCATGGTTTTGCCTTGGATTTGAATTACACGATTTCTGCGAAAGCGGGTATGAACTTTGGTTATCGTTACTTCATTACGGACTCGAAGGGTGCCAACACCGATTCAACGCAAAGCCGGGTTATTCTTGGATTTAATTACAATTTCTAACGCTTGGACATTCTGTCTGTCGTAAGCTGAAGTTCGGCTGCTTTTTGCTCTGCTGAAGACTCACCGGCTACACGTTATCCATGAAAACTTATTATTCGTTCATCATTGTTGCCTTATCAATGGCGTCAGTTAATGCCCAGGATGCTGGTTTTAGGGTGCCTGAGGCTCCCAAATCTTCTCGGGCAGCCACTCAAACAGGTGCTGTGAACGCAGGGGCTGCCGTTCTAACCTCTATGGACGTGTTAGACAATAACCGCCCTATTTCGGTAGGCGACACGATCAGCATCAAGATTATTGAAGACCGCCGAGAGGCATTGCAGCAGCAAGTGGCGGTTACAGGTGAGGTTCAGGCTCCTTATGTGGGTCTCGTCAACGCCAAAGGCAAAACCTGCCGTGACCTTGCCTACAATATCAAAAAAGAACTCGAGAAAAACTTCTTCACGAAGGCGACCGTGGTCATCGCGATCGACAAACTGAACGAGCGGGACCAGATCGCGGAAGGCGCGATTGACTTGGAGTTTTATGTCATGTTTGGCATCGTGGCCCGGCAAGGTAAATATGATCTCCCTACGAACGAAGACATCACTATTAGCCAGGCCATCTTGCGCGCCGGCGGTTTTGCCCAGTTTGCGAATAAGGAGCGGGTGAAAATCGTCCGTAAGACGCCACAGGGAAACAAAACCATCTTGGTAAATGTTGATGGCATCATGCGAAAGGGCGATTTGGAGCGTGACATTTTTATCCGAAAGGATGACGTGATCATTGTTGAGGAATTGAACTGGAATTTTTGAGCACGGGTTTTTTTTGAAGCAATCGTTTTGGCAAAGCGACAATGGCTGCTCCTTCATTTGCCATCGTGCAGCCTAAAATCGAACATGCGGCCTGTTTAAAAATCCAATGGCATTGACCTTCGCGTTGAGCGAATCTGCCTATTTGTCATCAAGGACAGGGCGGTGGTCGATTTTCGCCTTATTCACTCCCACGGTATCATGGAAAACACCCTCAATCTCCCAGGTCAGGCGCAGTCTAGCACCCTGAGCCGCATTCACGAGGCATCTGCCAAGTTTCAACGCTATAAAATCCTGCTGCGTCGCCGCTGGTGGTTTTTGCTGCTGACCGCTAGCATCGGCGTTTGTGTGCAAGCGCTACGCATCACGGGGCGGCCCCAGGAGTTTCGTTCTCTCGCTAAACTCGTGGCTGGCGGGCAGATGGTGGCGAATGACAACTACACATGGAGGGAGCAGCAGGCTGATTTCTACGGCACCATCATCGAAACGGTGGAAAGCGCGGAAATGAAGCGGAGGGCGTTGGAGAGGGTGCGTGCGCTTCATCCTGATCTGAAGGATTCTGATGTGGAGATTCGTGTGGCTCAAACCAAGGGGTCTGCCATTTTCAACATTCTCGCAACGGGTTCCGAACCCAGATACACCAAGATCTTCCTCGACGCTCTCTTGGATGAGTTCATTGCCTTCCGCCAAAACATTCGTGAGCAGGCTCAGGGTAAGGTGCTTCAGCAGTTCCTCCAGGAAGTGGTGAACAAGCAGAAGGTCATGGAGGAGCGCAATGACAAGCTGACCAAATTCAGCGCCGCCAACAATGTCATCACCATCAACAACAGCAACAACACGGCCGCTCAGTTTCTGAACAACCTTCAGTCTCAGCGAGAAAGCCAGCGAACGATGCTGGCCGAGTTAAAACTGGCGCTGGCGAATGTCGATGCTGCAATGCAGTCTCGCGAACGCTTGTTGAGCGCGGGGACGGCTGCCACATCAGGTGCAGCTCCGGTGCCTTCTGAAACAGCGCCTCCAAGTGGGGTGAAATCAGAAAGCGCTCCTGGCGGCATGGGTATGACGATGGCCGAGCAAGATTATCTGCGCACCAAGTCAAAAATCACCGAGTTACGGACGAAATTGGATTCCCTCCTGCTTCAGTTCAAACAGCAGCATCCGATGGTGCAGGATGTGTCAGAGGAACTGGCAACTCAAAGAGCACTTCTGAGTTCTTATTCCCAGCAAATTCAGGACGAGATGAGGGCACAGATGTCTGACGTTGAGCGTCGTGTTCAGGTGTTGGATGCCCAAATTATCGAAAAGGAAAAGGAAGCACTCGATCTGGGTGCCAAACTTGCCCAGTACAAGCAGCTCGAAGAGGACGCCAAAGCTGCAAAGCTGTCTTGGGAGAAGATGTTTGAGAAAGTGGAGCAGTTCACAATCACCGCAAACACCTCGGCTGACTACGTGGGAATTCAGGAGCCTGCCACCGTTGCTGCAGAAAATGTTGAAGATTGGGTGATGCCCATCGTGGTTGGTCTGGTTGCTGGTATTGGTGCTGGAATCATTATCCTGCTACTCTTTGATCGCTTGGACGATCGCATGAACTCCTTCAGCGAGTTTCAGTCACTGTTCCCCGGAGAGGCCGTTCTAGGTCAGGTGCCTGAGCAACGGAATCGTGGTGATGTGGCCCTGCTGCGTCCCAACGATGATCGTCACCTTTACGCTGAAGCTTTCCGTAACGTGCGTTCTTCCATTCTCTTCAAGAACTGGCAGGGCAAGCCCCCCAAGACCATCTTGATCACCAGTGCTGTGCCAAACGAAGGCAAGACGACCGTGACTTCCAATCTCGCGGTTACCATGGCTCTTGCTGGGGCGCGTGTTCTCCTCGCCGACTGTGACCTTCGCCGAGGCGGTGTGAGCGAGTTGTTCAAGTTGCCTGCCACTCCTGGTCTCAGCGAGGCTCTGCGTGGCAAACTCCACTGGCGGGACGCCGTCCAAGAGACAAGCACACGCAATCTAGATCTTCTAGCTCGTGGTGAGGTGTTTGACCAGACTTCTGAAATGCTGCTTTCCAAGACCGCCGAGGAGATGCTCAAAGAGATGGGCGAAGAATACGACTACGTCATCTTTGACAGCGCTCCGGTTCTTGTCGCCGACGACACCGCCAGCTTCGCGCCGAAACTCGATGCCGTGCTTTTCGTCGTCCGCATGTCCTCCACCATGGCCCGTCTCTCCGGCAAGGCTCTCGACTTGCTCTATGAGCGTCAGGTGAACATCGGTGGTGTTATCCTCAACCGCTCCAGCTCGAACCTGAAAGAGTACACTTACTACAACTACGCCAGCTATTACTACGCCCCAGTCAAAGGCGCTGCGGCCTCGGTAGAGCCTGCTGCTGTGAAGTCCTGAATTTAAGATATCACAAAAAAGGCGCGGGAGCATCTCCCGCGCCTTTTTGACTTTAAACGTATGCAGTTTCAAGCCAGCTCGGCCAACTTGGCCTTCACGGCATTGAAATCAGGCAGATCCTTCGGAGTTGCGGTCTGCTCGGAGTATTGGATGACCCCATTCTTATCCACCACGAAAGCAGCGCGTGCGGAGGTGTCACCGATGCCTGCCAGACCAGGGAACAGCACATCGTAGGCTTTGGTGGCCTCCTTGTTGAGGTCGCTGACCAGCGTGATGCCGATCTTTTCCTTTTGCGCCCAGGCTTCTTGCGCAAAGGGGCTGTCCACGCTGATGCCGATGACGTCGGCGTTCAGATCACTGTAGCTGCTGAGACCGGCGGTGATGTCGCAAAGCTCCTGGGTGCAGACGCCGGTGAAGGCCAGCGGGAAGAACAGGATGACCGTGTTCTTGCCAGCCGCAGGCAGCGTGACATCGGCCAGACCGGAGGCGGATTTTGATTTGAGGGTGAAACTAGGTGCTTGGGAGCCGATTGAGAGTGCCATAGAAGAAGTGTTTGTCGGTGGGTTGAGTTCAGACCTGGCGGCCTGGAGTGTTGGTATCAAGGCCAGACTGGCCTTCGGGTCAATCTAACGTTGCTTCAGCTTTACAGGATGCCATGCATGATGGGCGTCGCTGCTGACTCCATTTTCGACTTCTTTGCCATGATTTCGAAGAGGGTATGTGCGTGTGCTCACCCCTTCTCATATCCCAATTCATCTCACTCAGAGTTAAAAACGAGAAAATGCGAGTTACTTCCCGATCGCCCGCCGCATCTCGTGCTGTGCCTTGTTGAAATCGGTGACAGCCTTCACCCGGCTTTGCCGGGCGCGGGTGAGTTCTTCTCTGGCCAGCAGGTATTCCAGCACGACGCCGAGCTGGCTGGCCTGACGTTCCCTAGCCAGCTTCACCATCTCCTCAGCCGCTGTGACAGCCTCGTCATTGATGTCAATTTGGTCATGCGCGCTTTGGGATTTCGCCGCAGCTTCGACGACCTCGCGGCCAATCGCAGCCTTGATCTGTTCGGTTTGCAGGTTCGTGGCTTCTTCGCGGGCATTGGCGATGACTTTTCTCTGTTTATCAAAGAGCCCGCCAGGGCCGATCTTCCAGCCGAGACCGACGTAAAAGTCCTGTGTGTCCTCGAAGTTGCCGGTGTTGTTGCCAAAACCTCCACCGAGTCCGCCTGCACCGTAGCCTGCTTGCACATTCGGGATGATCGGGGCGATACGGGCGCGGTCGCTCTCAAGCTGTGCCGCTGTGGCGGCGGCACCGGCGGCTTTGAGTTCAGGGCGGTGCTGTTTGGCTTGGGTGATCAGGGTGGCAACACCTGCCTTGCCATTCAGGCGCACTGGCACGAGGTCGGCTTTGGCGGGACGGAGTTCTGATTCGGCAGGCAGACGCAGTGATTCAGCTAGGGCCGCTGCGGCGAGGTCGCGCCTTTCCTGCTCCTGACGAATGGCGAGCTTGGCGCGTGAGACCTGTGTCTTCACCCGCAGCAGGTCGGCACGGAAGGCCGTGCCTGCGGTGACGGCTCCTTCGAGCTGCTTTTCATAGTCCTGAGTCAGCCGCAAGTCGTCCTCAATGATCGCGACGCTGGCATCTGTGCTCAGCAGATCGAAGTAGCGGGCTGTGGCTTCCGTCACGATGTCGCGCCGCGATTTCTCGGCGAGCTGCTCGGCAGCGAGTGCCTTTTGTTTGGCTGCGAGAGCCGAGTAATAGAGATCGCCGGGTGACCAATCGATCATGATGTTCGTGCCGACGGTGTACTGCTGCTTGTAAGCATTGAAGACCGCCCCCGCGATGTCCTGCACATTGCCATCATGCCGTCGATAACCGACACCGAGACTCAACGAGGGCCAGAACCGCTGCCAAGCCTGCTTTGACTCCGCGATGGTCTCCGTGTGCTTTACACGAGCGAGCTGGATCTCGTCGTTGTTTGCTCCAGCGAGCTTCATGACGGTGGGAAGATCGACGTGGATGGTAGCTGCCGTGGAGAGCGACGCTGCGATGAAGAACAGGATGATTTTCATGGCAAAAAGATGGATGGCAAAAATATTTCTGAAGGCAGATGGCTTGGCATGTTTTGCCACCCATGTTTTTGCCATTAATTCTGGGCTTTGATCGAAACAGCCTGCTTGTCGGTTAGTGCAACGGGTCCGGGAACAAGGAGCACATCCTCCGCCTTCAGTTCCGGCACTTCAACATTCACGCCGTCGTTGAAGCCGATCTTCACAGAGATCTTCATGGCTTTGCCGTCGGCATGCTTGAAGACAAAGGCATTGGTCTTTTCCATCACGAGGGCTGCAACGGGGATCAGTGTGGCGTTTTCGTGCTTTTCGACGGCGATCTTGCTCATGGCATACATGCCGGGGCGGAGCTTGAGGTCGGGGTTTTCGAGATCGGCTTCGGCGAGCATGGTGCGCGTGGCGGGATCGAGCGCATAGGCGATGCGGCTGATGCTGGCTTCGATGGGCGTGGCTCCGGCGGCGTCGATTTGAGCTTTCACAGGCTTGCCGACGGCGACGAGGCCGGTTTCGAGTTCGGTGACAGGGATTTGCAGGCGCAGCGTGCTGAGGTCGGTGACTTCGAGGAGCTTCGTTGTGTTGGCGGTGGCGAGAGAGCCGGGATCGGCGAAGCGGGCGGTGATGATGCCATCGAAGGGCGCTTTGAGCGTGGCGAACTGGATTTGTGTTTCGCTGCGCTCCAATCCGGCCTTGGCGATGGCGAGCTTGGCTTCAGCATCATCGACGGCCTGGGGCAGAACGAGGTCGGGAGACTTCGCGCGAGCTTCGTGGAGGCGCTTCACTTCAATGCTGGCTGCCGTGACCTCGGCCTTCGATTTGGCGATGTCGGCCTGAAGCTCCGGCACTTCGAGTGTGGTGAGGATTTGGCCTGCTTTGACGGCATCGCCTTTATCGACGGTCATCGTCGCGATGTAGCCGGTGACTTTGGCGTGCAGCGTGGCCTGCTGCCACGGCGTGAGTGTGGCGGGCAGTGAAACCCAGCGATGGATGATGCCAGTGGTGGGCTTGGTCGTCGGAAGTTCGAGAGCCGAAGCGAGTGAAGTGATGAGGAGGAAGATCAGGAGGCGCATGGAATTAAGCGTCGATGGGTTCGAGTGAAGCATGCTTGGCAGTCTTGGATGCCAGCAGCGCATACAAAGCGGGCAGCACGAGCAACGTGGCGACGGTCGCCAAGGCGAGGCCGCCGATGGTGGCGATGGCGAGGGGGCTGGTCTGGCTTTTCGCGAGGGCCATGGGGATCATGCCGGCGATCATGGCGAGACTGGTCATGAGGATGGGGCGGAGGCGGGTGGTGGCGCTTTCGAGGGCGGCGTCGCGTTTGCTGAGGCCGCTGAGTTGGGCTCGGTGGGCGAAGGTGACGAGCAGGATGGCGTTGGCGACGGCGACGCCGACGGCCATGATGGCGCCCATAAAGCTCTGGATGTTCACGGTGGTGCCGGTGAGCTTCAACGCGAGCACGACACCGAGCAAGGCCGCTGGAAGGGTGGTGAGCACGATGAGGGCAAGGCGCAGGCTTTGGAAGTTGGCGACGAGGAGCAGGAAGATGGTGATGATGGCGATGAGGAGGCCGTTTTGAAGGCCGCTTTGGAGTTCCTTCATCGGTGGGACTTGGCCGCGTAGGGCGACGCTGGTACCGGTGGGCGCGGGATTGTCGGCGATGACCTTTTCGACCTGTTTGGCGACGGTGCCGAGTGGTTGGTCATGCAGGTTGGCGATGACCGAAACGGTGCGGGACATGTTGTAGCGGTCGTATTGGCCGATGGTGCTGCCTTCGCTGATTTTAGCGATGTTGCGCAGCGGAACGGTGGTGTCATTTGCGCTGCTGACGGGCAGGTTGCGCAGGTCTTCGAGGCTTTTCATCATCGTGGCGGGCACCTGGACTTGGAGGCTCATGCTTTGGCCGGTTTTGGGGTCGGCGTAGTAATTCGGCACGGTGAATCGGCTGCTGGCGGTGGCGGCGACGAGGCTGCGGGTGGCATCGCTCATTTTCACGCCGAGCAGGCCGGCGCGTTCGCGGTCGATATTCACATCGACGCTGGGGTAGTCGAGGGTTTGGCTGAATTGCACGTCGCGCAGGTCTTTGAGGGCGGCGAGTTTGGTGCGGAGCGTTTCGGCGTGCGCACGGCTGGCAGCGAAGTCTTTGCCGCTGACGGCGACCTCGATGGGCGTGGGTGATCCGAGCGACATGACGCGTGAAACGATGTCGGCAGGCTCAAAGGAGAAGAGGACATTCGGGAACTCAGCGGCGAGCTTGGCGCGGAGTTTTTCGCGAAGCGCGGCGATGGGTGGTGAGCCGGGCTTGAGCTGGATTTGCAGCGTGGCTTCCTCGGGGCCGCTGTTCCATTGGTGGATGAGATTGACCGGATAGTTCGGCGCATGCACGCCGATGAGGCCCATGCTGGTGGCGATGGGGGCTTCTTCACCGATGATGTCCAATGTGCGTGTGGCGATCTGTTCGGTGGTTTCGAGTCGCGTGGCGGTGGGGGCGCGGAGGCGGAGTTGGAGCTGGCCGGCGTCGATTTGCGGGAAGATTTCGGTGCCGAGGAAGGGGACAAATAGCGTGATGGCGAAGATGGTGCCTGCGAGGTAGGCGGGGACGAGGAGGTGGCGGGTGGTGAGGCTGGGGAGGAAGATGTAGCGGAGGGGACTGGGACTTGATTGACCAGACTGACCTGACTGACGGGGTTCTTTGTGCCACCAGATGCTGAGGATGGGCACCAGCGTGCTGGAGAGCAAATACGACGCGATCATCGCGAAACCGACCGCGAGGGACAAAGGCAGGAAAAGGGCCTTCGCGGCGCCGGTCATGAAGAAGCTCGGCACGAAGACGGCGAGGATGCAGAGCATCGAGAGGCTGCGCGGACCGATGGTTTCCTCGGAGGCGTCCAACACAATGCGGGCAAGAGTGCCCGCGCTCCCTTCTTTCATGCGGCGATGGATGTTCTCGATCTCGACGGTGGCTTCATCGACCAAGATGCCCACCGCGAGAGCGAGGCCGCCGAGGGTCATCAAATTGACGGTGTAACCGGTGATCCAAAGCGCGAGCAACGCGGCGGCGATGGCGATGGGGATGTTCAGGATGACGATGAAGGCGCTGCGCAGATCACGCAGGAAAATCAGCACCATCAGGCCGGTGAGCGCGGCACCGAGGAGGCCTTCTTTGACGAGGTCTTCGATGGCGCGGATGATCCAGGGGCTTTGGTCGAACTCGAAGGTGACGTTGATGTCCTCGGGGCAGGCGGCTTTGAATTTGGGCAGGTTTTGCTTCACCAGCTCGACGATGCTGAGCGTGGAGGCATCGCTGCGCTTCGTGACTGGCATGTACACGGTGCGTTTGCCATTCACGATGGCGATGCTGGTCATGAGGTCGCTGCCGTCGCTGACTTCGCCGATGTCGCGGACATAGACCGCGCCTTTTTCGGTGACCTTCAGAGGCACGGCGGCGAGGTCCTGGATGTTTTTCACGACGGCATTCGTCGGCACGATGGGGAAGCTGTTGGGCAGCGCGAGATTGCCGCTGGGGCTCATCGTGTTCGCCTCGGTCATGGCTTGGACGACATCGTCGGGCGACAAACCATAAGCGCGGAGGCGGTCGGGCTTCACATTGATCAAAATGGTGCGGGCGCTGCCACCGAAGGGCGGTGGAGCGCTCACACCGGGCAGTGTGGCAAAGAGCGGGCGCACCATGTTCAGCGCGGCGTCCTGCATCTGGCCGACGGTGCGGGTGGGGTTGTCAGTGGCGAAGACGAGATTGCCCACGGGCACGCTGCCGGCATCGAATCGCGTCACAAAGGCTCCCGGCGTACCGGGCGGCATGAAGCTGCGGCTGCGGTTCACATACGCGATGGTCTCCGAAAGCGCCGCCGACATGTCGGTGCCCGGATGGAACTGGAGCTTCATGATCGAGGCTCCCTGGATGTTCTTCGACTCCACATGCTCGATCCCGGCGATGTAGAGGAAGTGATACTCGTAGTAGTAGGTCAGGTAGCCTTCCATCTGCGCCGCATCCATGCC
>JBIKYB010000246.1:0-7782 GCA_044355475.1 Prosthecobacter sp. | reverse complement strand
CAGGTGAAACCGTTTCGTCCGAACACGGTGCTGAACGCGTCGTGGTGCCAGCCGGACTTTGCCTCGGTGAGTCACGATGGGAAAACGTGGCGACACACGGCGAAAGCGGAACGCACGGCGGAGAAGATCGCCGTTTACAAGATCAAGGCCGAGGGCACGAGCCTCTGGCTGGCCTGGGGGCCGCCGTTTGTGCCAGCGGACGCGGAGAAGCTGCTGGCAGAGGTGCAGGCGAAGCTGGGGGATGAGGCGGAGCGCTTCGAACTGGCGAAGACGCGCGATGGCAGGCCGGTGAACGGCATCCGCATCGGCAAAGTGGATGCGCCCAAGCAGGTGTGGGTGAACGCACGGCAGCATGCCTGGGAAGCCGGGGGTGCGTGGGTGGGGCGCGGGCTGCTCGAATGGATGGCCAGTGATGAGGCAAAGGCGCTGCGCTCGCAGTGCTGCGTGCATTTCATTCCGATCATGGACGTGGACAACGTGACGCTCGGCGCGGGTGGCAAGGAGGCGCTGCCGCAGGATCACAACCGCGACTGGTCGGCCGCGCCGCATTACCCGGAGGTGGCGGCGGCGCAGAAACGCCTCGCGGAGATTCAGCAGCAGCACGGGCTGGATGTGTTTATGGACCTGCACAATCCGGGTGCGGGAGATCGCGTGCCGTTTTTCTTCGGACCCTTCGGTTTTGAGCGCATGTCCGGCCTGCGGCAGAAAAATTACCAGCGCTGGATCGAGCTGGCGGCGGCGCACCTCACCGGACCGCTGAAGGTGGACCCGAAGTATCGCTTCGCCACCTATGTGAAGACGGACGAGGAGCGCGGGCGCATGAGCAGCGGCTGGGCGCGGGCGAATGGCGGCGAGGGCACGATCTCGGTGACGCTCGAAACGGCCTGGAACACGCCGCACAGCACCATTGAAGGTTACTTGACCGTGGGAGCGCAGTTGGGGCGCACTTTGGCCGAATATCTGAAGGACTGAGTTCTTGGTTGAGTGAGGAGAGGAGAGGCGACGAGTCGTCGCCTCTCCATACCGGGAACCTCATGGACGATGACGTGGCAGGGTTTGCACGATTCGCCACGGGTGAAAGAGGTGTCTGTGTTACGACGATTCGTCGCCACTCCATGAATCCGCTCGACGCCAACCGCCTGCATCTGACCCGCCGCTCCTTGTTTGAAAAGTCGGCGCTGGGCCTCGGCGGCGCGGCGCTGGGAACGCTGCTGACGCGGGAGGGTTTTGCGATGCAGACGCCTGATCCGCTGGCCCCTGCCCTGCCGCATTTCGCACCGAAGGCGAAACGGGTGATTTACCTGCTGCAAAACGGGGCTCCGTCGCATGTGGACCTGTTCGATTGGAAGCCAATGCTCAAGAAGATGCACGGCACGCAGATCCCGGACAGCATCGCGGGCGGGAAGCGCTTCAGCACGATGACGGGCACGCAAACAGCGCGACCGGTGCTGGGCGAGATCTCGAACTTCTCACGCCACGGCCAAAGCGGCGCGACAGTGAGCGATTTCATGCCGCACACGGCGGCGATTGCCGATGAGCTGTGCTTCATCAAGTCCATGCACACGACGCAGGTGAACCACGCGCCGGCGATCACGTTTTTCATGACGGGCAGCGAGCAAGCGGGGCGTCCGGCCATCGGCTCGTGGTTGAGTTATGGCCTCGGGAGCGACGCGGAGGACATGCCGGCCTTTGTGGTGATGACCTCGCGCGACAAGGAGGCGAGTTGCGGCCAGATTTTCTATGACTTCTACTGGGGCAGCGGCTTTCTGCCCTCGAAGTATCAGGGCGTGAAGTTTCGCGGCAGTGGCGATCCGGTTTTGTATCTGAGCAATCCCGACGGCATGAGCCGCGAGGTGCGGCGCACGATTCTCGATGGCATCGCGGGCCTGAACGAGATGAAGCTGAAGGAGTTCGGCGACCCCGAGATCGCCACGCGGATCGCTCAATACGAGATGGCCTACAAGATGCAGGCCAGCGTGCCGGAGCTGACGGACTTTTCCGACGAGCCGAAGCACATCCTCGACATGTACGGCCCGGAGGTGCTGCGGCAGGGCAGCTTTGCTTACAACTGCCTCATGGCGCGGCGGCTGGCGGAGCGCGGCGTGCGCTTCACGCAGCTCATGCACGCAGGCTGGGACCAGCATCGAAATCTGAACACGCAGCTCAAGATTCAAGCCACCGACACCGACGCGCCGAGCGCCGCGCTGGTGAAGGATCTGAAGCAACGCGGCCTGCTGGAGGACACGCTGGTCATCTGGGGCGGTGAATTTGGCCGCACACCGTTTTTGCAGGGCAAGATCGAAGACACCAAGCAGTGGGGCCGCGATCATCATCCGTATGCGTTTACCCTCTGGATGGCCGGTGGCGGCGTGAAGCCCGGCATGACCTACGGCGAAAGCGACGAGTTTGGCTTCAACGTGGCAAAGGACGGCGTCCACGTTCACGATTTCCAAGCCACGCTGCTGCACCTGATGGGGATCGACCACGAACGCTTCACCTTCCGCTTCCAGGGCAGGCAGTTCCGCCTGACGGACGTGCATGGCAGCGTGGTGAAGTCGGTGCTGAGTTAGGAGTCCTGTTCGGAGTCCCCGCTCGGAGTCCCGGCTTCAGCCGGAAAAATTCGTGACGCAGAAGGCGCATGCATATGCGACGCGCATTCGGCCGAGCATGCCTTGCCGCCTGAAGGCGGGACTCCGAACGTTCACATCCCAGTTGCATCCCATGCATGCCGCGTGTTTGGATCGCCAATGCCCATCATCCGTCTCTTCTCCGCCCTCGCACTGATCGTGTGCGCCGTGGCGTGCGGGCGTGAGGAGGAAAAGACGAATGAAAAACCGGATGCGGCGGCCTTTGTCTCCGACGGCGCTGGCAACGGCAGCGTGTGGGTGGTGGACGGTCCGAACGGCGGCCGGTTGTTCCTGTGCGGGACGATTCACATCCTTCGCGAGAAAGATTACCCCCTGGCCCCGGCTTACGAGGCGGCCTACATGTATTCCGACAAGATCGTGCTGGAACTGCCGCCCGGAGCGGCCTCGGGCTCGGAACTGACCAGCCGGATGTCCCAACTCGGCATGTATTCGGCGGACACGTCGCTGGAAAAGAATGTGAGCCCGGAGACCTGGGCGGCGGTGAAACAATGGACGGCGAAACACGGCCTGGAGATCTCCTCAATGAACCGCTTCCGGCCCTGGTTCATGGCGCTGCTGATCACCTCCATGGAATACGCGGCGCTGGGCGCGAAGCCGGACAAAGGGGTCGATACGCACTTCGAGGAACGCGCCAAGAAAGACGGCAAGCCCGGCATCGGCCTCGAAACGGTGGAGTTTCAGATCCAGCTCTTTGCCTCACTCAGTGACGAGCAGCAGCGCGACTTGCTAGACCAGACACTGGCCGAGATCAGCAGCGTGGCCGTGGAATTCGAGAAACTGCTCAAAGCCTGGAAACACGGCGATCTAAAGACGCTGCAAGACATGCTCTTCAGCGAGGCGGAAAAATATCCCGACCTCATGAATCTCTTCCTTACCGCCCGGAACCTGGCCTGGGTGGACCCGCTGGACAAGATGCTGAAAAACGGGGAGAAGGTGATGGTGCTCGTCGGCACCGGCCATTTCACCTCGGACACCGGCCTGATCGAGCTGCTGCGCCAGCGCGGCCACCGCGTGCGGCATTACAGCGAGGTGACGGACTTCTGAAACAGTTCCAAGTTTCAGGTTTAAAGTTTCAAGCAGTCACCCGTCGTCACTTGAAACCTGGAACTTGAAACCTGGAACTCAAACAAGCCTCAACCGCGTGAGATCCTGCGTATCGACCATGCCGACGGGTTTGCCAGCCTCATCAACGACGACAACATCATCCACGCGAGAGTTTTGCAGCGTGGCGAGCACCTCGGCGGCGAGCTTGCCGGCCTGGATGCTGACCGGACGCGGCGTCATGAACTCACGCACGGGCTTTTCGGCGATGGCGTTGTCCTTCTGGAAGGCGCGGACGAAATCCCCATGCGTGAAGACCCCGGCGAGCGTGCCGTCCGCATTGGTGACGACCGCCGCGCCGCTGCGCGCCTTCGTCATGGCTTGCAGCCCCTCACGCACAGTCGTTTCAGGCGTGATGGTGGCGAGCTGATCGCCCTGGCGCATCACATCGCTCACACGGGTGAGCAATGCCCGGCCCAGCGTGCCGCCGGGGTGGAGTTTGGCGAAATCCTCAGCCTGGAAACCACGTGCCTCCAGCAGCGCCATCGCCAGCGCGTCGCACAGTACCAGCATGGTCGTGGTGCTGGAGGTGGGGGCGAGATTCAGGGGGCAGGCCTCCTGGGTGACATGCACATCCAGCACGACATCGGCATTCTTCGCCAACGTGGACTGCAATCCTCCGGTGATGGCGACGACGGGAATGCTGAAGCGTTTCAAATGCGGCAGCAGGTTGAGCAATTCAGAAGTTTCACCGCTGTAACTGAGCAGAATCGCCAGATCGCCAGGATCAATGACGCCAAGGTCGCCATGCAGCGCGTCGCCGACATCCAGCAGCACGGTGGTGGCCCCGGTGCTGTTCAGTGTGGCGGCCAGCTTGCGACCGATGCTGCCGCTCTTGCCCACACCGCAGACGATAAGCTTCCCCCGGCTGCGCACGCAGGCGAGCAGCAGGTCGATGGCCTGGGCAAAACGGTCGTCGATGCGCGCATGCAGCCGCTGCAGCTCGTCGATTTCGAGCTGGATGACGCGGCGGGCTTTTTCCGGGTAATTCATGAATGGTCAATGTAGGCGCAGTCAGGAAAGCAGCAACCAAGTGCTTGAGCATGAGGACATTCCCCGCCAAAGTCAGACTTTCCGCCTCAACCGCCTCAATACCAATGACCTCCGGCTCCATCGGCTCCCACCGCGCCTTCATGGGTTTGTGCATCACCACCTGCGTGTGCCTCTCACTCGTGTTGTTCGTGGGCTGGCGTTGGTACTTTGACAGCATCGCCAGTCGCATGACCTTGCTGGAAATGGCGCAGAAGGCAGAGGCGCGCGCCCGGGATCTGGAGAAAATGGGTCTGAGGATGGATGCCATCGCACCCGAGGAAGCCTCGGAACCCCTCACTCTTGCCTCCATCAACCAAGCTCAGCCGGAAACCAAATCCGTTGAGCCGAAAGCGGTTAGTCGTCATGATTCCCCCTACCCTCAGGCCTCCGTCATCAAGGTCATGCCTTTGCAGGAAAATGAGGACGACGTGGTTCAAGCCATAGCCTTGCTGGACGAATTCTGGAAGGCGGAAAACTGGAAGGATCAGTTGCCGATGGTCATTGATGCCAACCGTGTGGCGGCGCTGATGAAGGACTTTTATGAGGTTCAGCAAGGCCAGACTCCCCAGCCCGGCGGTCTGCTCAGCAAGGCGCGCTACAGCATCGACGGCCATGAGATTCTCTACTTCAGCTACACCAGCAGCCGGCCTAGCGGCACGCTAGAGGTCGCGCTCAGGCGTGGTCCGCAGGGAAAGTTTCTCATCGACTGGGAAAGCCTAGCTGGTTACGGGGAGATGTCCTTCCAGCAGTTTCGTGACAAGCGCCCTACCAAGCCCGTCATGCTGCGCGCTTATGTGCGTCGATTTGAATACTACAATTTCGAGTTTTCCAACTCGGCCAAGTTCATCTGCATCAAGCTCACCTCCGGGGATTCAGAAAACTCCGTGTATGGCTACTGCGAACGCTCCACCGAGCTAGGCCGCTGGTTGGAAGAAGAACTCGCCGGGACAGGGCCGACCAACTTCAAGGGGTACACCCTGAGCGTTTCCTTCCCACCGGAGGCGCAGTCGAATCAGTGCGTGCAGCTTCACGAAGTGAAAGCCTCGCGTTGGCTAATCGTTCCCTGAGGTAAGGGCTGTGCCGCAAGGCAGATGAACGCCCTCCAAAGATGTCGGGTGACGAGGGATTATTCTTCCCCGTCGCGACCGATCGCTTCCACCGGGCACCCGGCCAGCGCTTCTTCGCAAAGATTGCGTTCTTCGTCGGATTCCGGCTGCTTGTAGAGATAGGAATGCCCACCGTCATCGTCGCGTTTGAAATTTGCCGGAGCGGTTTCGCGGCAAAGGTCGCAGTCGATGCACTGATCATCAACGTAGTAAGCGCCGGAGACGTTCTGGGAGTATTTGTTTGCTGCGTCAGCCATGTGAAGTGTCTGGAGGGTTTCGGGCGGCGATAGTAGTTCCCCACCCCCTTGTTTCAAACGCTTTTTTGGCCTTCAAGCACACGGGGGGAGGCCAACGGTGGCCGCATAGTGCGTTAAAGCTCGTTTCATGCCGAGATGGCCGTCAGATTGACAGAGTCTTTACAATAAAAGCTCGCTTCAACCGTGATGCTCGCCGCATCATTGCCCCAAACCATGTCCCAGCCATGAAAACCGCCGTCTTCCCCTCGCGCAGCTTAATCTGTTCGTTTCGTCCGTTCGCACTGGCGCTAGCCCTGCTGTTCCCACTCCTGCCGCTCGCCCTGCCCTCCGTAGCCTTGGCTCAGGCGGGCGAAAACGAAATCGGCTTCATTGAGCGCTTCGCCCTCGCGGCGGACCGTGAAAAGGCGCTCGGGGAGCTCGTTCCCGGCTCGGAGGAGCATTATTTCTTCCACGCCCTCCATTACCAAAACGTCCGCGACACCGCGAAGCTCAACAACCTCCTCAACGAATGGCGCCAACTCACGCCGGAAGAAAACGAGGCCCGCCGCGTCATTTTGAACCGCGAGGCCATCCTCGGCTACGAGCGTGATCCGCAAGGCACGCTGAAATACCTCATCGAGCGCCTCGGCATCCGCCACGACCACCAGCGCCAGGTGCCAGATGCAAAGCCCGACCTGCCCACGAGCCTCGATCCCGCCAAAATCAGCCGCGAGGTCTTCCTGCGCGATGCTTTGAACAACGACCGCAGCCTGCAAAGCCTCTCGCAGGAGGCCCTTGCCGCTCTGATTCGCGATCAGGTGCCGCTCACGCCGGATCAACGCCGCAGCGTGCTGCAAAAGCTCCAGCGGCCCGATGTGCCGAATCTCGTCGCCGCGCTGAATGCGGACTTCAAAGCGGAGCCGTTCATCGGTTTTGGCGATCTGCCGATTCATCGCCAGCTTTTGCTCACGCAGCTCGACGAACTGAAAGCCGAGCACGGCAGGAGCACGAGCTTCATCTACACTTACTTGCGCAAACTGGCCCCCAGCGCCGATGTCAGCCTCGAATACGATGAAGCCGAGCGCGAAGCGTGGCTCGATCGCGTGTGGGCCTTCGCGGCAGGCATCGAATCGCACAAGACGCTCAAAGCCCGCATCCTTTACCTCCGACTCGATCACGATCGCAAAAAGGGCGTCTATGACCGCGAGCGCTTCCTCAGCTACCTCAAGCTCCCGCGCCGGATGCCCTACATCAACGAGGAGTTCCTCCGCACCTACAACTCCGACTGGTGCGACCTCGACGCCGACCTCAGCGATCCGCTCATCAGCTCGCCGCCCGTCCACAACGACGAAGAACTCGTCCGCGATTACTTCCTTCACCTCTTTGCCACATCTGCCAAAGCCGACTCGAATCCGCGCGATCTCCTCGCGCCGTGGATCGAGCATGTGAACGACAACTGGCTCAAACCCATCCTCGCCGAGGCGCTGATCACGAACGGCATCGGCAATCCCGAGCGCTGGGCCTCGCTCATCTCGCCCACGGAGTTTCAGGCGCTCAAAGACCGCGTGGACATCGAATTCCCCGCCACGAACGCGCCGCAGTTCCTGCCGGGCGACGACATCGCGTTCGATGTGATCGTCAAAAACACGCCGAAGCTCA
>JBIKYB010000043.1:0-24011 GCA_044355475.1 Prosthecobacter sp. | reverse complement strand
CGCGAGATCGTCCGAGTCACTCGATGACACGCCAAGCTGCTGGGCGATGAGCCTGCCGACATAGCTCACGCCACCTTCATTGAGGTGCATACCATTGTCGGTGAAAGCCGCCATGCAGCCACGCTCACGGGTGATCGGCGTGATGAGATCGATAAAGATCGCGCCGCGCTGCCGGGCGATTTCCTTCACCGCATCCGCATAGGCCTTCACGTCCTCATTCAGCTTCGTGAGGTCCGGGGCATGAGGCAGGCCGGTGGCTTGAAAAGGCATGGGCGAGATCAGCACAAGGCGCGGCGTGCGTGCCCTGAACTGATCCAGCAGGCGATGATAGGCGGAAGTGAATTCGGCGATGCGGGCCTTGCCATCAAAAGCCTCCACCTGCCCGAACTGGCAGATCACGATGCCCGCGCCCACGGCATCGAGTTGAGACTTCCAGTCGCCAAAGTTCAGGTCGCGCCACTGCTCGTAAACCGTGTCCCCTTCCCAGGCCATGCTGCGGAAACGCGGTGCTTGCTTCGCCAGCTCGTGAGTCAGGATAGCCTCCAGCGCTCCTGCTTTTTGTTCGCGGACAAAGTTCGTCTGACCTGCCATGACGATGACCTCACCGTCCGAGATCACGAACTTGCCATCTTTGAAAGGCACGAGCGCGGTTGGGACGCTGTCGGGATTGCCGAAGCGATTCATGATGTCCTTCGGGCCGGGCACGAGGGCGTCGGGGAGTTCGTCGATCTGGATGTTGCGGAAGGCGATCACGGCTTTGCAGTTGCCATGGATTTGCAGGGCGATGTTGCCTTTGAGCGCGATGTCCGGGGCTCGCTCGGTGTAGTCCACGGTGCGGACGCCATTGACGAAAAGCTGGATGCGCTGGTCCTCGGCACGGATTTCGTAAGTGTTCCATTCGCCCGGCTTCTCGGCCTTTTTGATCAGTTCCTCAGCAGGCTTGGCGAGCATGGTCTTGCGACGTGACTCGTCGTAAAGGCAGCCGCTGTAGCCCGCGCCGATGTCCGCCTGATAACCAAACATCTCATTCGGCGGCTCCTTGATCCTCACGCTGCGGAACTGCACGCCGCCATTCACGAAACCTTCGGTGCCGTTGAGTTTGTATTCGAGCGTGAGACGGAAGTTTCGATACGGCTTCTTCGCCGCGAGGAACTCGTTCTGCGGATTGCCCTCCATGCTGCCGCCGATGATCACGCCATCCTCAATGCGCCAGACCTTCGTGGTCTCACCTTCCCAGCCGTTGAAGGTCTTGCCATCGAACAACGGCACGGACGCGGCGTTTGCGAGCGCGGAGACGAACAACAGCGTCGAGAAGAATATAGTCGGAGTTTTCACGGAATTCAGGGGTCGGTTGGGAGGGCGTGACAATACGCCGCTTCATCGCCTCATCTCGACCCGCTTCAAGAAATCTGCAAGATGCGGCTGAGTGCGAATGTTCGCCCTGTCCTAATGATCCCCCGACTTGTCTTTTGCGCCCTGTTTCTCGTCTCACTGCTCCATGCCGCCGACACTAAGACGCGTGTCGCACTCGCCGGCGATTCCACCGTGACCGACAAGGCCGGTTGGGGCGCGGCCTTTGCCAAACTGCTCAAACCCGAGGCGGAATGTCTCAACTTCGCCGGAGGCGGCCAGAGCAGCAAAAGTTTCCGCGACACCGGCAACTGGAAGAAGGTCATCGACTCGAAACCAGCCTTCATCCTCATTCAGTTCGGCCACAATGACATGCCTGGCAAAGGTCCGAAGCGCGAAACCGATCCTGAAACCACCTACCGCCAGAATTTGATCCGCTACATTGAGGAAGCCCGCGCCATCGGCGCCAAACCCATCCTCGTGACCTCCCTGGCCCGCCGCACCTTCGACAACGGCAAAATTCGCGGCGAACTCAAGCCCTGGGCCGACGCCGCCCGCAAAGTCGCCACCGAGCAGCAGGTGCCGCTCGTCGATCTTTTCGTCCGCAGTGTGGATCTGCACAATCAGCTCGGCGTCACCGCCTCCGACGCCTTCAATCCGCCCGGCAAGGATGGCAAAGCCGACCACACGCACCTCAAT
The DNA here is from genome assembly GCA_044355475.1 of Prosthecobacter sp. Taxonomy (GTDB): domain Bacteria; phylum Verrucomicrobiota; class Verrucomicrobiia; order Verrucomicrobiales; family Verrucomicrobiaceae; genus Prosthecobacter. The sequence continues at coordinate 21,962 of JBIKYB010000043.1, read as the reverse complement.
GCCCACGGCGCAGAGGTCATCGCCAAAATCATCGCTGAGGAACTGGGCAAGGTGGCTCCCGATCTGGCGAAGCTGCTGAAGTGATGGCGTTCACTCCAGCGGCACCGCCACCTTCTCGCCGAGGAACTTCGGTCGCGTGCCGAGCACGTTCACATCCAGCACCGCTTTCACACAGGCGAGTTTCTCACGCAGAAACGTCTTCACGGAAAGCGCCACCGGCACATCCTTCGCATTCAAGCCCCAGGCCTCGATCCCGAACGCCTTGGCGAGATAAATCGCCCGAACGTTATGAAATCGCTGAGAAACAAAGATCACACTCTGCTGCCCGAATACCTCCCTGGCCCGCACCACAGAGTCGAGCGTGCGAAACCCAGCGTAATCACACACCACCTTGGATTCCGGCACGCCCATCTGCGTCAGCACCCGCTTCATCTCGGTCGGTTCATCGTAACCTTGCGATCCGTTGTCCCCGCTAACGATGAGCGCCTTCACCTTGCCAGCTTTGAACAACGACGCGGCAGCCTCCATGCGTGGCAGGAAGAACAGATTGGCCCGGCCATCCGCCAAACGTGCCGAAGTGCCCAAAACCACCGCCACGGGTGCCTCAGGAGTCACTTTCACCTCGTCATGACACCTCCCCTTCCCTGCCATGGCGATCCATTCTTCACAGCCAAACACGAAAAGCAGTCCCAGCGCCGCCAAAACAGCGATTCGCAGCCTCCAGTGCCTCCAGATCATTTTCATGCGGGACTCCTCCCGTGACTTCACACAGCCTTCAAGCCTGTGCTTCTATCATTTTGCCAAACCTCATTCGCGGCGCACTATCCCCCAAACTCATGCGCCCCGACCGTCCATCCCAACCACCCGTCGCCCGTCAAAATCGTCACGCCCGCTCCGACAACAAGGTGCGCGTCTATGAGGAGGGAGACATTGCCACGGTGCTCGAAGGCAAAGAGAACCCGCTCGTGCTCATCCTCGACTGCGTGCAGGACCCTCACAATCTCGGTGCCTGCCTGCGCACGGCCGACGCGGCCGGCGTCTGCGCCGTGATCATGCCGAAGGACAAAACTGCACCCATCACGGAGACCGTGGTGCGCGTGGCCTGCGGCGGAGCGGAGAACATCCCGCTCATCCGTGTGACCAATCTCGTGCGCGCCATGGCCAAGCTCAAGGAACTCGGCATCTGGCTCGTCGGCACAGGCGATGAAGCCACGCAGAGCCTCTACGACATCGACCTCAAAGGCGGCATCGGCATCGTCATGGGCGCGGAAGGCCCCGGCATGCGCCGCCTCACCGGCGAGCACTGCGATTTCCTCGTCAAGATCCCCATGGGTGGCAAAGTCGAGTGCCTCAACGTCTCCGTTGCCACCGGTGTGTGCCTGTTTGAGTGCGTGCGGCAGAGGCAGCCGAAGAAGTGAGATCTTTGAGCACTGTAGTCCCGCCTTTAGGCGGCTCTGGAAAGACCGGCTAAAGCCGGGACTACAATACCCAGATCAGAATGGCGCTGGACCAAACAGCACATCCTTGATGTCCTGATCACTCACCGCCGCGCTGTCACGCGGCGGCGGGCCTTTTCGACGCTGCTCGGGATCTTCCGGTGTCATGCCTATCACGATGTCCCATGTCGCGAGCAATTCCTGGCTGCCCGTGCTCATCGGTTTGAACTCACGAATCACGGAAAGCCGCTGCGCTTCATCGCGAATGCCGCGCAGGATGCCGTCTTTCTCATTTTGCGGCTCACCGGCAAAATAGAGCTGCGTGGTAAGCATGCGCTTGCCGTTTTGCACCACGGCGAAGTGATAATGCCGTGTGCGGCCGGTGTAGAGCGCCGGCTGGATCGTGCGGAAGCGGTATTCGCCCTTCGCATTCGTGGTGATCTTGCCAAAGCCCTGAAACTGCGGGTCACGCTCCTTGCCCTTCTGCAAGCCCCTGCTGTGGAGGTAGCAGCCGTTGTTGTCTGCCTGCCAAAGCTCGATCACCGCATCGTTGATCGGCTTGCCATCCACGTTGAGCAGCCGCCCGCCGATTTCCGTCACCACGCCGCTCGCGGGAGCCTTTCCGCCGATGATCTGCGTCAAATCGTTGTCCTGATCCAGCGGCAGATGATCGGGGTAATACGGCCCTTCGGTGGATCGTGGCGTAAGTGTGAGCGCCTCAGCATAAAGATCTCCGGTGATGATGCCGCCGGTGGTGAGAAGCAGGCTATGCAGGAGCTTGCGGCGGCTTTGCGGGATGTAGAAGAAGGTCGTGTTCATGATGTTCCGAGCTTCAACTTGGATTGTCGCCTGTGGTTTCGCGGTTTCCTCACCACGTTGGTTTCAAAACGACCGGCTTTTGGCCTTCCGCATGCACCTCATACCAACCCGGAAAGCCGCGCCATTTCACCAAGCCGCTTTCATCCGTCTTCAACGTGACCTCGGTGTGCCAATTCCGGCCGATCCACTCCTCCAGCACCTCCCCACGTTTGCGGATGCTCCAGTCCTTGTTCCATGATGACGCTTCGGGTTTCCAGTGCGAGCCTTCCCAGAAGCCCCAGAACAGAAAACTCGTGTAAGCCGGATGGCTGAAGACGGCGATGAGCACATCCCGCGTGTAGTCCGCCGCCAGTTCCTCGTCCTCGGTGGTCACGATGTCGTACTCCGTGATGGACTGATGCGGCACAATCTTCGCAAAGTGATCCGTCACTGCCAGCAGATGCTCCGGAGACGGCAGGTAGCTCCCGTGGAAATGCGCCTGATTGCCGAGACCCGCCACGGTGAAGCCTTCGGCGTTCAGCGACTCGATGTAGGCAAACGTGTCGTCATGCTGCGGCCCTGGTCGGAAAACCTGGTCCTCATTGACGAAGAATGGCAGCTTTGTCAGTGACCGCGCCAACGTGAAGACCTCGCGGTCGAGTTTTTCGAGACCAAGCCTCTTGTTCAGCATGTCCGCGCCACCCCAGGCAATGGGATGATTGATCACATCCCATTCGATGACGCGATCCTTCACAAAGGCCATGCGCTCTTTCACGCTGTCGAGCGTGCGCTGGCGGATCTCGGCGTTGTCCTTGATGTCGTGCAGATTGAACGGCGTGGCCACTTGCATGAGGTAATGCCCGCGCACCGCGATGTGTCGCTCGGCGAACCAGGCGAAGGCCTTGTCCAGTTCCGCATTACGGCTCGATTTGCGCCCGGCATCGAAATCTGGCGGCCAATTGCCATCCTTCAGGTCATTCTCGAAAACCACGATGCTGAAGAGCTTGTCCACGATCTCGCGATAGCGCCGGTCATCTTCACTTTCGCCGCTGAAGCGCTTCGCCACCACGGCGGAGCCAAATCCGAAGGCGTGGCGGCGCAGCGAGAGCTTCACCTCCGTCTCGGCCAGCGGTTGGCCATCCTCGCCCTTCACGATCATCGACAGATCCGCCTTCCGATGCTGCTCGATGCGGTCCAGCGCCGCCTTACGCCATGGCGCATCCTGTTCACGGCCTGCGTAAGTGCGCTTGATGAGCTTCGCCTTTGGAAACAGGCTCACATCCGTCGTGGCGGGATACTTGAGCACGCGGATGCTCTCCACCTCGATGCTCTGATCCTTTTGCCCGCACAGTAGCACCACGGCGGCCTTGTCCGCCGGCACCACGTCAGCGGTGATGAACACCACCGGCTGCTCCGTCCACTCGCGATGGATGCCGACACCGATGGTGTCGCCAAACGCGGTGTAGGGCGCTCCACGGAGTTGAAGCTTCGCCAGCACCTCACCCGACTCCGCCGCACCAACGACACGCGCTTTGATGATCGCCAGCACACGCTCGTTTTTCGCGATGCCGCTGGAAATCGGAGCCGTGAACTGTGCCGCGTAAGCCTTCGCCGGATCGGCTTTGGTGATCGTGATTCGTTTACCAACCTCCAACGCCTCGACCTTACCTGCTTCCGGGGACGAGTTCGCCTGCAATACCGCCTCGCCACGCACGTCAGTGCCGCCCGGCGGAATCTCGACGGCTGAGAGCTGGCAAAGTGTCGCGGAAAAGAAGAGCGAAAGAAGACCGGGGTGTTTCATGGCTGCGGCCCCCATCTTCCCGCCTGTCCTCCGAGTTACAAGCCCCGGCGGCCATCGAATCGCTCAGGACACTATGATTTTTTCCTCTGAACCGACACGACACCTTCTTTACCTTCAGGCCACTTCGCCCCTTCCTTGATCCATTGCCGAATGATGCTCACCTCATCCTTGGGGATGCGGTGTCCGGTGGCAGGCATGGCCTTCTTGTCCTTCGGCGGCAGCGTGAGCGCGAGGTAGAGCATGCTTTTCTCGGGCTCGCCAGGCGCGATGGCCGGGGCCAGCTTCCGTTTGCGGAAGGCCAGCTCACGACTTTGCAGATTCAACTCGCCGAAAATCGTCTCCGAGTTGTGGCACTCGACACAGCGGTCAGCCAGGATCGGCTTGATCTGCTTCACGAAATCCACCGGCGGCTCATCGGCGGCATGCAGGGCTGGGGTGAGGAAAAGGCAGGCTGCGAGGGCGGTGATGTGTTTCATATTCATGGTGGAGCATCCTTGATACGCTCATGGGCGTCAATCCTTCCTTTGGGACACACTGTGCGCATCTTGTCGCCTTCCCGGTTGCTCCTGCGGGTGCGCGCCGCATCATGCGCCATGAGCATCGAACAAATCACCGCGCGCATCTGCGCGTTTCGCGACGCCCGGGACTGGATGCAGTTTCACAGCCCGAAGGAACTCGCCATCGCCATCACGGCCGAGGCGGGTGAGCTTTTGCAGCACTTCGTCTGGCAGCAGCCGAAGCAGATCGAGCAGCGCGTGAAGGACAAAATGCCGGAATTGAAAGACGAAATGGCCGATGTGGGCATCCTGCTCTTTGAACTCGCTCACAACCTCGGTGTCGATCTCGGCCAGGCGATGCTGGACAAGATCGAGCGCAATGAAACGCGCTATCCCGTGGCGAAGGCTCGCGGATCGAACGCCAAATACAACGAGCTGTGAGCGAAGCCGACGCGCCAACACCGCATCGTCGTCGTCCGCGCTATTCGGGCAAGAATCCGCGTCGCTTCGAGGACAAATACAAGGAGCTGAACCCGGAACTCCACGCCGAGACCATTGCGAAGGTGCGTGCCTCCGGTAAAACACCCGCCGGGCAGCATGTGCCTATCCTCTTGAAGGAGATCATGGAAATCCTCGCCCCGCAGCCCGGCGAACGAGCCGTGGACTGCACGCTGGGCTACGGCGGACACGCCAGCGCGTTGCTCAAGGCCGTGCAGCCCGGCGGCACGCTGTTGGCGCTCGATCAAGACCCCATCGAGATCGTGCGCACCGAGGCACGGCTGCGAGCCGGTGGCTGCGAGGACTCCGCGCTCGTCGTGAAACGCATGAACTTCGCCGGTTTGCCACGAGCGCTCGCCGAACTCGACTGGAGCGATGGCGCTGACGTGCTGCTGGCCGATCTCGGCTGCTCCTCAATGCAGTTCGACAATCCCGCCCGTGGTTTCAGCTTCAAACACAACGGCCCGCTCGACATGCGCATGAACCCGCAGCGCGGTGTTTCAGCTCGTGAACTGCTGCAAAAGCTCTCCTCCGCCAAACTCAAGATCATCCTCGAAGAAAACGCCGACGAACGTCACGCCGACCTGCTGGCCGATGAACTCGCCGGAACCGATCACACCACCACCCGCTCGCTGGCCGAGGCGGTGCGCCGTGCTTTGCCACATCGCATGGACGAAGAAGAACGCGAGACAACTGTGCGCCGCGTGTTTCAGGCGCTGCGCATCGCCGTGAACGAGGAATTCACCGCGCTCGACACCTTTCTGCATCAACTCACGAACTGCCTCCGCCCCGGTGGCCGCGTCGCCATTTTGACCTTCCATTCCGGCGAAGATCGACGTGTGAAGCACCTCTTCCGCGACGGCCTGCGCAGCGGCCTCTTCAGCGCCGCCAACGACGAGGTGATCCGCCCATCTTCGCAGGAAATGCGCGACAACCCACGCGCTGGACCGGCGAAGCTGCGGTGGGCAATCAAGGCGTGATCGGAGCTGTGTTCGCTGCGCAAAGGCCGCGTTCCGCTTCGTATGTGTGTGCCATGCTCCAACCGGCTCGTTTCCTTCTTCTATGTGCTCTGTGTTTTCCGTGGTCAGCCCATGCCCTGCAAGAAACCTGGGAGACCGGCTACACGAAGGACGATGCCAGCGGCAAACATGTGCTCGGGCATTGGTCGTTTGAGAAAGAGGACGGGCTGAAGCTGCAAGGCGCGGTTTTGAACCCGAAAGGCAAATTCGGCGGTGCCTTGGAGTCATTCCCTGGGTTTCCGGTGCAGGACAAGCGACATGCGGCTCTGGTGGAGGTGAAACCGGTGAAGGGGGCCTTCACGATGGAGATGTGGATCAAGGCTAAGGCGGAATTCAAACCGGAGCTGCGCTGCTACCTGCTCGACAAGAAGTACGTCGATCACACGGACTACCAGTGGCAGATCGGCGAGGCGGACAAAGCCGGCCTGCGGCGGATGTTTGTGACGCTGGGCTTTGGCGCGGAGTCGAAGCAGATTTACTCGGAGCCCTTCAAGCTCGAAACGGACATGTGGCAGCATGTGGCCTTCACGTATGATGGTGCGGGCGAGGGGAAGTTTTATCGCAATGGCACGGCGGCAGGCGGTTCGAAGCTCGAAGGCTTCGGCGCGGTGGTTCCGGGCAAGAAAGAGCTGAGCCTCGGCGACCGGCTGGGCAGCAACTACGGCGGATTCCCCGGTTTGATCGATGAGGTGCGCATCTGCGACGGCGTGCTGAGTTTTGAGCGCGTGGCGATGCAGATCGCGACGACGCGGCAGGTGTGGCGGCGCATGGAGGCGGCGAAGCCGGTTGAGATCGTGGTGACCAATCTGAGGCGCGAAACAATGACGGGCGCGAAGCTGTCGGTGAATCTGGGTGCGAAGGACGAAAACTTCATCGTGCCCGATCTGGCGGCCGGAAAGAGTTTCACGGCGAAGTATGCGCTGAACACGGCGCTCAAAGCTGCGGAATACGTCCTGCGGGCGAGGTTTGAGACCGGTGACTACGCCACGGAGCAGTCCACGACGTTGCAAATCGTGCCACGCCTGCCGCCACGCATGCCGGTGATCATGTGGGGTGCGGGTGGCGGCGAGATTCCGCGACTCAAAGACATTGGATTCACCCACTTCATCGGCCTCGGCGCAGATTACGGCACCATGTGGCAGAACAGGGCCATCGCACCGCCCGCGAAGCCGGAGGTGATCGCGAAGAACCGCGCCATGCTCGATGAGGCGCTGAAAAACGGCCTCGAAGTCGTCGCCAGTCTCTCGCCAAGCCGCGCTTTGGAGAGCGATCCGAAAAACCTGCGTGTGGATCGAGCCGGGAAGCCGTATGCGCGGCAGGACATCGCGGCATCGACGCCGGAGTTCGCGCCGTTTTTCCAGGTGGTGGGCATGAGCGTGGCGAAGGCCTACGGCGACCATCCGGCGTTCACCACGGCGCTGATCAACACCGAAGTGCGCGACAGCAGCCAGGTGAGCTTCAACGCGGTGGATGTGGAGGCTTACAAGAAGTTCGCCAACGCGGACATCCCTGCCGAGATCACGACGAAGGGCGGCGTGGACTGGACGAAGCTGAAGGATTTCCCTGCAGATCGCGTGATCGCCGATGATCATCCCATTTTGAAATACCTGCGCTGGTGCTGGACCGTGGGAGATGGCTGGAACAACCTGCACACATCGCTGAGCAAAGGCGTGAAGAGCAGCGGCAAGGTTTGGACGTTCTTTGATCCCGCCGTGCGGCAGCCGAGCATCAGCGGCGCGGGCGGCGGCGTGGATGTGATCTCGCACTGGACCTACACCTATCCTGATCCGTTGAAGATCGGCATGTGCGCGGACCAGCTCTTCGCGATGAGCGCGGCGAGCGGCAAGAACCAGCGGGTGATGAAGATGACGCAGTTGATTTGGTATCGCTCCCAAACCGCACCCATTGGAAGCAAAGCACCCGGCGAGGTCGTGGCGTGGGAGGATCATGACCCGGAAGCGGCCTACATCACCATCGCGCCGATGCATTTGAAGGAAGCGCTGTGGACGAAGATCTCGCGGCCGATCCAGGGCATCATGTATCACGGCTGGCAGTCACTGGTCCAGACGGACAGCCCTGGCGGCTACCGTTTCACGAATCCGAACACCGCGCCGGTTTTGAAGCAGCTCATCCATGATGTGATCGAGCCGCTGGGGCCGACGCTGATGGCGATCCCTGATGAGAGGAGCGAGGTGGCATTTCTGGAGAGCTTCACCTCGCAGATGTTCGCCCGGCGCGGCGGCTATGGCTCAAACAACGGCTGGGAGGCGGATGTGTGGCTCGCCTTGCAGCATGCGCATGTGCAAACGGACATCCTCTTCGAAGAAACGCTGCTCAAAAGCGGATTGAGTGGCCGCAAGGTGCTCGTGATGCCGTTTTGCGACGTGCTGACGAAGTCCGTCGTCGCACGCATCGCCGAGTGGCAGAAGAAGGGTGGCAAGATCGTGGCCGATGAGTTCCTCTGCCCCGCTTTGAAGGCCGATGTGGTTATTCAGAGCTTCAAGCGCGAGAAAAAAGCCGCCGAGGACAAGGCGAAGGTGCTGGAGCTGGCGAAAGCTTTCAGCGCAATGCCACAGAAGGTTTCATGCGACAACCCCGAGATCATCGTGCGAACACGGAAATTTGGCGATGCGACGTATGTCTTCGTCGTGAACGACCATCGCGAATACGGCAGCTACGTGGGACAGCACGAGCTGGTGATGGAAAACGGGCTGCCTTCGAAGGGGATCGTGAGCCTGAAGGCGGAATCAGCCAATGTGTATGAACTCACCGGCACCGGCTTCATCGTGCCGAAACGCGGCGAGGACGGCGTGATGAGCTGGCCGGTCGAACTCGGCCCCTGCGACGGGAAGATCTTCATGGTGACGCCCAAACCGCTGCTCGGCATCCAGCTGGAGGTCCCAGAATTAGCCACCGTAGGCAATGCAGCAAAGATCATGGCGAAGATTACCACCACGCAGGATACGCCGACGAAGGCCGTCATCCCCGTGCGCGTGGATGTCCGCGATGCGAACGGTAAGCTCACCGAAGGCAGCGGCTTCTACGCGGCGGAGAACGGCATCGCCGAACTCAGCCTGAACCTTGCGCCGAACGAAGACCCCGGAACATGGGAAATTCGCGTGAAGGAACTGGCGAGTGGCATGGAAGCGATCCGATGGATGCGGGTGGGTATGGACCAGGCACTCAGGTAATACTAAAGCCGCGCGAGGAGGGAGCAGTGTGTGGGGGGGTGGCGGGGGGGGGGACGCTGTGCGCAATTGGGTGCTTGGAGAGATCGGCGGAGAGTACCCGTATGAGCGCATCAGGCCGACGGCGTTCATGCAGAGGCAAGGGAACCGAAAAATCATCGCCAAAGCGGTCGAGTGCCCACCGAATCAAAGGGGAAAGGGCAGCGACTGCATTTTTTGGTTGTTCGCCGTCCACCTGCTCTTTGCGCTCGCCGTCAAGCGGCGCAGGCCCTCAAAATGCGGCGAAGCATAAGTAACCCGTAATACCATTTTATTTTTAACTTTTAGCCTAGATACAACCTTGGTTAAATGATCTTTTGACTAAGAATCCCATGTCTGCAATGTGGCAATATTAACCCCACCAATGCCCCCCTCTAGCCAAGAAGCCGTCCTTGAGTGGCTCAAAGACAAAAAATTCATCAACGTTCTAGATGCGCCCTCTGGCGAGGGCTGGCTGGCTGAAGGTCTCAGCTCACACCGCCAGGGCTTGCAATTCGACGGCATCGATCTCTACGAAAAGTCTGCGAACGGCTACCGACGTATCTGGAATTTTGACCTCAATGATGGCCTTCCGCCTGATTGTGCCGCGTATGACCTCGTATGCTGTTGCGAAGGCATTGAGCATGTGGGCAATCCTCTGCTGCTGTTTCAGGCCTTCAAGCACTGTCTGAGTGCCGATGGTCACCTTGTGGTCACAACCCCCAGCACTTGGTATCCACAGGCCCGGCTGCAGTATCTAGCGCGTGGTTTTTTCCCCTCCTTCCCATGTTTGGCGGGCAAAATCGTTTATGGCAGCCACATGCACATCATGCCGTGGAACTGGTCGCAGCTTTACCTTTATCTGAAGATGGCGGGCTTTGATCAGATCCAGATCGTGCCAGAGAAATTATCTGCGGCGAAACATCTGCACGAGAAGCTCTTCTCGCTGCCTGCCCGGATCTATGCGCGAGGCCGTGCGCGCAAGTCACGCTCAGATGAGGAGCGCAGGTTTTGGGAAATTGCAGGCTCGGACGAAGCGCTGCTCGGAAGGCACTTGATCGTCACTGCCCGCCCGGCTTGAGCGGAAGGAGGCCAAGGAAGTTGATTTCACGCGGGCCGGACCGTAGCGTTTTCAACGTTTTGCCCAATGACTCTCGACGAACACTCTTTTTTGCCTAACGGGCCGCATGCGGCGTGGACGATTGCGAGCTATGTGCGCGAAGGAGCTCGGCGGTGGCCGGAGCGTGTGTATTTGAAGCAGGGAGATGAATCGCTGACGTATGCGGAAACGTGGCGGAGGATCGCGAGCATCGCGGCGTGGCTGGATGCGAGGGGCATTGGTCGCGGGGACGGTGTGGTGATGGTGACTGAGAACCGGATCGAAACAGTGCTGCTATTTTTCGCCGTGGCGCAGATCGGAGCCATCGCGGTGATTTTGCATCCGCAAATGAAGCCAGAGGGGCTGCGGCGCATTCTGGAGCAGACAGAGCCGAAGCTGGGGCTGCTCGAACAATCCACGGCTGCGCTTCGGGAAGAATTCGGCGAAACACCGCTCGTGTGGGCGGACGGGGGCGTCCGCACTCCATTTGCTGAATTGATCGCGGCGCCAGAGCCGAAGCCTGTGCCGTTTCCGGGGATTGACCAAGATCCGGCGTTTCTGGTGTTCACGTCAGGCTCCACGGGCACACCGCGTGGGGTGATTTTGACGCATGACAACGTGCGCTTCGTCTCGGCGGCGATTCAGGCGCGATTGCAGTATCGAGCAGAGGATCGCGTGGCGATTTTCCTGCCGCTGTCGTTCGACTACGGGCTGTATCAGCTTTTTTACGCGGCGATGGTGGGCGCGAGCGTGTTCATCGGTCGGCCGGAGATGGCAGGGCCGGAATTGCCGCGCATTCTCGCGGCGCAGGAGATCAGCGTGCTGCCGGGCGTGCCGACGTTGTTTGGCGGGCTGATCAAGATGCAGCGCTATCGTCCGGTTCCGCTGCCGAAGCTGAGGGTGATCACGAACACGGGCGATCATCTGCCGCAGAGTTACATTCAAAACCTGCGCGAGCTGTTCCCTCAGGCCCGTGTTTATCCGATGTACGGGCTGACGGAGTGCAAGCGTGTGTCGATCTTGCTGCCAGAAGAATTGGAGGTGAAGCCGGAGTCGGTAGGACGTGCGTTGGACGGTACCGAGGTGTTTGCGATGGATGCGAACGGCCACCGCCTGCCACCGGGTGAAACAGGCGAGCTGTGCGTGCGCGGACGGCACCTGGCGCTGGGCTACTGGCGCGCGCCGGAGGAGACAGCAAAGCGCTACAAGTTCATCGGCGAAGGCCACTCACGCGTGCTGGTGAGCGGAGATTTTGGCAGCGTGGACGCTGAGGGCTTTCTGCATTTCCACGGGCGCAGCGATTTCCTGATCAAGCACAAAGGGCATCGGCTGAGCCCGGCGGAGGTGGAGGAGGAAGCCTGCCGGATTCTGGATGTGATAGCAGCCGGCTGCGTGAAGGACGAGGCTCGGGATCAGTTGTGCCTGTTTGTTTCCGTCTCGCGTGAAGGTCTGGATGAAAAAGCCCTCATCATGGCGCTAAGCGCGAAGCTGGAGCCGGCGAAGGTGCCGAACCGCGTGATCTTCCTGCCGGAATTGCCGAAGACGGGAAATCAGAAGGTGGATCGCAAGGCGCTGCGAGCGATGCTGTAGTCACGGACAGTTATGAAAATGCTTTTCTCGGGCATCATCCTGCTGACAACCACCCTATCGTTTCTTCTCATTCCATGGCGCTCTCATGAAACCGGCGCATATCCCGAAAATCTTTACACCTCTGATGGTCAATGGGCCCAGAGGTCCGATCCGTCACGCATCTTCCTGTGTGTGCGCACGGAATACGGATTTGGGCTTTCCTGGCTGGTTTATGACAAAGGGCAAAGCGAAGATGCTTGGTATATCAAACTCGACGAGAGGGCTTTATCCCTGCATGTCCTGGCTGCATTGACCATAAGCGTTTGTGGCGTCTTTTTCCTCCATCGCCGAAAACTCAAGAATGCTTAACGTGCCCAAGCGTAGACCGTCTGGCAAAGATCTAAAATGTTGCCTCAAATGCGATCAAGCATGTGAGGCGGCAGCTTCTTTACTCATCCACGCCTGCAGCGTCGAGGGTACGCATCATGGCGTCGAGAAATTCCTGGGCGGCGTCGATGGGCAGAATGATGGTGTCGCGGCGGCCACGCACGTCCTCGGTGATTTTGATGAACTTCCCACGATCATTCTCCTTGAGATCGAGGAAGAAGATCTTCCGCTCGGTGACGATTTTTTCCGAATGCAACGGCGGGTTGGGCGGGCGCCGTTCATCTTCAAATTCTGTGTTCCTCATGCTGATAACCTCCGCTGCCTGACGTTTCGCTGTTGGTGCTGGGTGAATTCGAGGCGGATACTAGGAGCCGCGCCCGCATTGTCAACGCTTCTCACAAGACATGTCAGCAACCAGCAGTCCGGCTGCGGCGCCCCCCCGGGAAATGAAGGCGATATCCCAGTCAGGGCACTGAATGGCGTTTATGGAACCTCTCTTGAAGATGAACTGCAAAATTGTAATCGCTTCGCCACAGGCGACTCGCTTAAATCGCGGCTTATTCAGCCTGCCCTCCCGACATGCTCGAACTCTTCCAAGCGGCGATCTCGCCCCATCAACTCCTGCTTTCGCTCCTTCTGGCGTTGGTGATTGGTTATTGGCTGCTCATCATTCTCGGTGCGCTGGATTTCGAAACCGATCTGCCGAACGACTACGGCGATGCCGATGTGGATGCTCATCATGGCCACGGCATTAACACTGGCGGCGCCTGGATCACCGCAGGTCGTCTCTTTGGCTTCTCACAGGTGCCCATCGTAGTGTGGGGCAGCTTCATCATCCTCTTCATGTGGTTTGTCTCCCTCGCGCTGAATCAAAAGTGGAATGCCGATGCTGACACGCTCCGCGCCTTACTTCTCCTGCTGCCAAACTTCGCCATCAGCGCCATTTCCACAAAGCTCATCACCATGCCCGTCGCCAAGCTCTTCAAAGCCATGGCCGATGCCGACACCGAGGCGGAGGCTGTCATCGGCCGCACCGGCACGGTCGTTTCGATCGAGGCTGACGCAACCTACGGCCAGCTCGAAATTTCAGCCAAAGGCGTTCCGCTCCTGATCAACGTCCGCACCCAGCCTAGCGCTCCAACATTGCCCAAAGGTGCTCAAGCCCAAGTCACCTCCGCTGGCCCTGACAACGCTTTCTACTTCATCGAGTCTCTGAAATCATAAATCCAAAAATCGTAAATCATCCATATGCACACCACTCTCCCACTCGCCCTGCTGCTCGAAGGCAGCCTCCTCATCGGTGTCATTGCCATCGGCATTTTCCTCGGCGTGCTGATCCTGTTCTCGCGGTTCTTCCGCAAGGTCACTCAGGGTCAAGCCATCGTTCGAAATGGCATCGGCGGCACCAAAGTATCCTTCAATGGCATGATCGTCATCCCGGTGGCGCATCAAGCCGAGTACATGGACATCTCGGTGAAGCGCATCGAGATTGAGCGCAAGGCCAATGAGGGACTGATCTGCAAAGACAACCTGCGTGCTGACATCAAGGTCGCGTTCTTCGTCCGCGTAAACAAGACTCCGGATGACGTGCTTCGTGTGGCCCAGAGCATCGGCTGCGCCCGCGCGAGTGCCGTGGAAACGATTCGAGTGCTCTTTGACGCTAAGTTCTCGGAGGCTCTGAAAACCGTGGGCAAGCGCTTCGACTTCGTGCAGCTCTACAATGAGCGCGATCACTTCAAGAGCGAGATTCTGAAGGTCATTGGCACCGACTTGAACGGCTTCACGCTCGACGACTGTGCCATCGACTTCCTGGAGCAGACGCAGCTCGAGAACCTCGATCCCGACAACATTCTCGATGCCGAGGGCATCAAGAAGATCACCGAACTCACCGCCGCGCAGGCCAAGCTCTCCAACAACATCCAGCGCGACAAAGAAAAGGTCATCAAGCAGCAGGATGTGCAGGCGCGAGAAGCCATTCTCGAGCTGGAACGCCAGCTCGCCGAAACGGAAGCCAAGCAAAAGCGTGACGTGCAAAGCGTCATCGCCCGCGAAGAAGCGGAAACAATGAAGGTGCAGTCCGAAGAGCGCCTCAAATCTGAACGCGCCCGAATCTCCGCCGACGAAGAAATTGCCGTTGCCACTGAGAACAAGGATCGCCAGGTGCTCGTCGCCCAGCGCAACAAGGAGCGCACGGATGCGGTCGAAATCGAACGCGTCACCCGCGATCGCGATCTTGAAATCATCGACCGTCAGCGCGTCACCACGCTCAAGGACATCGAGAAGGAGAAAGCCGTCGAAATCGAGAAGAAGAACATCCAGGAGGTCATCAAGGACCGCGTGGCGCTCGAAAAGACCGTCGTCATCGAACAGCAGAAGATGAAGGACGCCGAGGCCTTTGCCACCGCCGACCGCGAGAAGCAGGTTGCGCTTACCAACGCCGAGAAGAACGCGCAGGAGCAGCTCATTCAGAAGATCAAAGAGGCCGAGGCCGCCAAACAAGCCGCCCAACTCGCCGCAGAGCAGGACGCCTTCACCGCCATCAAGGCCGCCGAAGCCGCCAAGCAATCGGCGGAACTGCACGCGCAGGAAATCCTCACGCTCGCCGAAGCGAAGCAGGAAGCCGCCGCGAAAGAAGCAAGTGCCGAGAAATCCCTCGCCGAAGGTAAAACGGCCACCTCCGCCGCCATCGGCCTCGGTGAAGCTCAGGTTCTCATCGCCAAAGCTGAAGCCTCGCAGAGACAAGGTTCCGTCGATGCCGAAGTCACGCAGCTCAAGCTCGCCGCCGAAGCGGATGGCATTACG
Source organism: Prosthecobacter sp. (assembly GCA_044355475.1). Lineage (GTDB taxonomy): Bacteria > Verrucomicrobiota > Verrucomicrobiia > Verrucomicrobiales > Verrucomicrobiaceae > Prosthecobacter. The sequence goes on along the minus strand of JBIKYB010000043.1, from coordinate 6,850 downwards.
AAGAAGGCCCAGGCCATGAAGCTGCTCGAAGACGCCGGTCGTGAGCACGAAGAATTCAAGCTCACGCTCGACAAGGAGAAGTCCGTCGAGCTCGCCCAGATCAACATCCAGAAGGACATCGCCGCCGCGCAGGCTGGCGTGCTCGGCGAGGCCATGAAGTCCGCCAAGATCGAGATCGTCGGCGGCGAAACCCAGTTCTTCGACAAGATCACCAACGCCATTGGCAACGCCCGCGCCATCGACCGCATGGTCGAAGGCAGCCGCACTTTGACCGATGTGAAGGAGACGTTCTTCAACGGCGATCCCGACTACTTCAAAGCGCAGTTGAAGACCGTCGTCGATCAATTCGGCCTCACCGCCGAAGACACGAAGAACCTCACCTTGTCAGCCCTCTTCGCGAAGCTCATCGGCCTCAATCCCGATGCGACGACGCTCAACAAGCTCACTGGCATGATCGGCGCGGCAAGCCGCTTCGGATTGACCGAGCAGACCGTCGCCGGACTGCTCGCTGCGAAGGCGAAGAAATAATATGGAGCGCCGACGACTCGTCGGCCTTGCAGAACTCTAAGCCGACGATTCGTCGGCACTCCATATGGCCGAAGCAATTCCATCACCCCCATCACCCCCATCACCCCAGCTCGAAGCAGGCGCTTACGAAGTCATTCGGCAGCGGCTCTCGAAACATGGCGCGGAACTTCAGCGTCGGCTTGATCTTCTAAACGCGGATCGCAAGGCCGAGTTCGGCGGCATTGAGACGGCGCTGCTTGCCACAACACGGCTGACGACGGACAACAACTGCGTGCCGCGCGATCTGGCCGCCATCGGGCCGACGCGTTTTCTCTTCGGCTACAACGTCCACCTCGGGCTGCGGTCCACGATGAAGATCGAGGACGTCTTCGCGGTGTACGACTACCAGGACGGCGATCACAGCTTCCACACGAACAAGGACAGCATCCTCGGCGATGCGCAATTCGCGGAGGACTTCGCCTACCTCTACAACTACTACAAGCACGCCTCCTTCCTGAAGTTCCACCGCATCGGCCCGCATCTTTACATGGGCTTTCAGGTCGGGCAGCGGGCCACGGAGGTGAAGACATTCAAATGGCTCGTCGATGACGACAAGGGCACGCTACGCTACCTCGGAAATCGCAGCGATCACGAGTTTATCTTTCCCTCACCGCAAGAGTTCGAGTGGAAAAGGGCCACGCGGGACATGTACATCCACGGCACACATCCGCACATCAGCATCGAGGATCGTGTTTTCGTCGAAACCCTCGGCGGTGATCTCACGGTCAAGGTCGAGAACAACACCGACAGCGGTCGCGGCATCTTCAGCGAGCCGGTTGATAACAAAGACCAGACGCTCGACGACGCGGAGGTTCATTACGCCATCGTCGGCAATCTCATCGTGCTTAAAGTCCTGCCGTATCAGGAAAAAACGTGGCGGCATCTCGTCTTCAATGAGGGAACGCGGCAGGCGCACCGCATCGACAGCATCGCAGAGAGCTGCGTGCTGCTTCCGGACGACCACGGCATCTTGTTTCCGCACGGTTATGTGCTGCAAACGGGTGAGGTGCGCCGTTTCGACACCAGACTCCCGCCGATGCGATTCGAAAAGCGCATTCCTGCCGCAAACGGCGAGGACACGCTGTTTGTCTTCTCACATCTCGAAAGCGGCAGCTACCTGCTGCTCAGCTACAACCTCATCACACAGACCGTCGCCACGCCGCAGCCCTGCCACGGCTTCAGCCTGTTCCCCAGCGGCGAACTCGTGCTCTTCGATGGCGATCCCGAGCCGCGCAAACACCACGTCGTCCAGGTCTGGCGCACGCCGTTCATCTCGGAGGACATCAGCGAGGCCAAAGCCTCGCAGACTTTCCTGAGCAAGATCGGCAACGCGGAAATCGTCCGCGCCATGGCCGAGTGCAACGGCGTGCTCACGCTGCTGGCCAAGGACGACTCCTTCTCCGGCCTCTACGTCGAGCTCGCCCGCTCCTGCGCCGACATCGCCGACAGTTACTTCTGGGTGGGCCGCGACGAGACGCACGATCTCAAAAGCGCACTCGTCGAAATCAAGACCACGGCAGAAGCCGCGCTTGGCGAGTTCGAAAAGGTGAGCCGCATGCGCAAAACTGCCGCTGATCAGACCTCGGCGCTGCAAACGAAGTCGCAAAAGGCCCTCAACGCTGCGGCGAACACCGATCCGAGCGACATCCTCGGCTTCGTCGAACTTCTCACGGCTCTGCGCGAGCTGCGCGGCCAGATCATCGCTCTGCGCGACGTGCGCTACACCGATCCCGCTGAGATCGACGCGATGGACAAGTCCGTGGCCGAGGGCGCGGACAAGCTCAGCGCCAAGTGTGTGACCTTCCTGCTCAAGCCGGAGGCGCTCGATCCGTATCGCAAACAAATCACCGAGCAGCAGGCCCGCGTACCATCTTTGGCGAAGGTCACGGAGGCGCAGGAAGTCGAGGACGCGCTCGCCAAATCGAGCAGCGAGCTGGAAATGCTCACCGCCATCGTCAGCGGCCTCAAGATTGAAGATGCCACCGAGACCACGCGCATCATCGAGGGCATCTCCACGCTCTTCGCGCAGCTCAATCAGGTGCGCAGCGTGCTGCGCAACCGCCGCAACGAACTCGCGAAGACCGAAGGCGCGGCGCAGTTCCAGGCGCAGCTCAGCTTGCTCAGCCAGAGCGTGCTGAACTATCTCGAAGTCGCCACCACGCCCGAAAAGTGCGACGAATCGCTCACGCGTGTGCTCGTGCAGATCGAAGAGATGGAGACGCGCTTCTCCGACTTCGACGAATACGCCGCCGAGCTCATCCAGAAGCGCGAGGAGGTGCAGGCGGCCTTCGAATCTCGCCGCCAGAGCCTCAGCGACGCGTTGAACCGACGCATCGGCAGCCTTGGCAATTCCGCCGAACGCATTCTCAGCAGCATCCGCAATCGCCTCGCCAACTTCGCCAAGCCGGAGGAAGTCCACGCCTGGCTCGCCGCCGACGCCATGGTCGCGAAACTGCGCGATCTCATCAACGAACTGCGCAAACTCGGCGGCAGCGTTCGCGCCGACGAACTGCAAACGCAGCTCAAAACCGTCCAGCAGTACTCGCTGAAGCAGATCCGCGACAAATCGGAGATCTTCGTCGGAGGCGGCGATCTCATTCAGTTCGGCAAGCATCAGTTCAGCGTGAACAAGCAGGCGCTGGAGCTCACGGTGCTGCCGCGCGACGGCGCTCTCGCCTATCACCTCACGGGTACGCGCTTTTTCGAAAAGGTCGAAAACGCCGAACTCGAAACACAGCGCACGGTTTGGGATCAGGCCGTAGTTTCGGAGAACGAGCAGGTCTATCGTGCTGAATACCTCGCGTGGCAGATGCTGAAGTCCGGCACCAGCGACGACGTGGCCACCTTCATGGCGCAGCGCTATCACGAAGGTTACACCAAGGGCGTTCACGATCACGATGCCGCCCTGATCCTCACGCCGCTGCGCGAGATGGAAAAGGCTCTCGGTCTGCTGCGCCATTCACCCGCCGCACGCGGTTATGCGCGGCTGTTTTGGCATGCGTGGACCGCAGATGACGCCAAAAAGGCCCTGGCCACGAGAATGCAGTCGAAAGGCCGCATGCGGGATCTCCTGGGTGTTTCGAACGCCGAAATCGATCACGAGCTGGTGAAGCGCGTCATGGAGTGGCGACGACTCGTCGCCCAAAACGGCCATGGCGACGAATCGTCGCCACTCCAGATCGTTCGTTGCCTTCTCGACGAATTGCAGTCCAAGACTCACTTCACACGCTCCGCTGCCGCCACGGAGCTGCTGCAAGCCTTTCGCAAAGAACTCACTGTGAAACGTGCCGCGAAGGATTTTGAGGAAACGCTCGCGGCACTCGCTGCGCAGCCGCTTTTGGCCTTCGAGATCGCTTTGGAGTGGCTTTCGGCGCTGAATCCATCTGCGGAGCGCGGCGTGCTCATTGAGGCGGCGGCGCTCGTCGTCGTGAATGATCAACCGCCCGCCGCGACTCCGACGGAGCCCCCTTCCCGCGTCACGATCAGCGGATTCACAGGTGCACATCCACGAATCGCAGAATCGAAGATGGAGCTCGACTACCACGAGTTCACGACGCGGCTCCAACGCTACGAAGCCGAGGTCGTGCCCGCGTTTGAGGCCTTCCAGGCGCTCAAACATCGTCTGGCGGAGACGCGTCGGCGCGAGTTGCGCCTCGATCAGTTCAAGGCGGGCGTGCTCAGCTCCTTCGTGCGCAATCGCCTCATCGATCAGGTTTATCTGCCGATCATCGGCGCGAATTTGGCCAAACAGCTTGGCGCAGCGGGTAAGGACACGCGCACGGACCGCATGGGCCTGCTGCTGCTCATTTCACCGCCCGGCTACGGCAAGACGACGCTCATGGAATACGTCGCCAGCCGCCTTGGCATCACGCTGGTGAAAATCAACGGCCCGGCTCTCGGTCATCACGTGACCTCGCTTGATCCTTCAGAGGCCCGCAACGCGAGCGCACGCGAGGAAGTCGAGAAACTCAACCTCGCCTTCGAGATGGGCGACAATGTCATGATTTATGTCGATGACATTCAGCACACGAACCCCGAGTTCCTGCAGAAGTTCATCTCCCTCTGCGACGGCACGCGCAAAATCGAAGGCGTGTTCAAGGGCGAGGCCAAAACCTACGATCTCCGCGGCCGCAAAGTCGCCGTCGTCATGGCGGGCAACCCCTACACCGAAGTCGGCGGCAAATTTCAGGTACCGGACATGCTGGCGAACCGCGCCGACACCTACAACCTCGGCGACGTGCTCGGCGGTCACGAATCGGTCTTCAAAGACAGCTACATCGAGAACAGCCTCACCAGCAATGCCACGCTCTCGCGCATCGCCGCGCGCAGTCACGTGGACGCGCTTTCCATCCTGAAAATCGCGCAAACAGGCACGCGCGAAGGCGTGGAGTTCGAAGGCAGCTACAGCGCCGAGGAGATCAACGAAGGCGTCGTCGTGATGGAAAAGCTGTTGCACGTGCGGGAGATCATCCTGCGCGTGAACCAAGAATATGTTGGCAGCGCGGCCATGGAAGACGCCTACCGCGTCGAGCCGCCATTCAAGCTCCAGGGCAGCTACCGGAACATGAACAAGATCGCGGAGAAGATCCTCCCGCTCATGACGGACGCCGAAGTGGCGCAGCTCATCGCCGATCACTATCGCGGTGAAGCGCAGACCTTGAGTCAAGCGGCGGAGGCGAATCTGCTGAAGTGGCGCGAGATCAATGGTCTCGCCACCGACGAGGACAAGGCCCGCTGGACCGAAATCAAGAGCACCTTCAAGCGCAACCTGCTCACCGGCGGCGCGGGTGAAAACGACCCGATCAACCGCATCACCGGCCACATGAGCGCCTTCACGCTCGGCTTGGAGAAGATCGAACAGGCCGTGAGCCAGCCCACGCTGAGCGATGTGACGATCGAGAAGCTCCGAACGATCATCGAAGGCCTTCGCGCCGTGCCGGTGAACGTCGAGATCAAAGTGCAGCCGGTGGAGAAGCAGGACGAGGGAGAACTACCCGTGGATGTTGAGAGTGCGGTGAAGCAGCCGACAGTGGCGAAGGAATAGTGTTCCGCACCTCGCGAAGTGCGCCGAAGGCAAATCCTCTGTGCGGTGCTCGCAAACAGCCTCCAATCATGCCAAAGCGCGTCTCCATCCGTGAGTTCTACCTGTAAAGAACCTCGCACGACTACCCCAAGTTTCGCAGATTTCGCCGGAAGGCCGCATTTTCTCGCCAAAAACCAAGAGGGCTTCGTGGGGGCGGGGCGTTGGCACTAGGCAGTGTCTTAAAACCCTGGATTGGGGTGAAAAATTCAGTTGTACCGCTGAGGTGTATGAGCCATCAAAGCAGTCTCATGCTTAACCAACGATTTCACTGGTTGGGGCCGCTCAGGACGCGGCTCTTAAAAAAGGTCGTGTAGTAAACAAGGGCGGGCGTCCACAAGTCGCGATAGCATTGATTCTCGATGCCTTGTTCTTCAGGCTTCGAAACTGTGGTCCCTGGCGTGATCTGCCCCCTCAGTATGGCCCTTGGCAGGGCATCTATGGCTGACATCGCACCTTTGCCCGCAATGGACTTTGGCTGAAACTACTGAAAAGCTTTGCCAAGAAGGTGCGGGGGCGCGTGGTGCTGGTGGACGGCACACACATCCTTGCCCATCAAAGCGCAGCCAACCCTGCGGGTGGCGCGGCTGCCTAGGTCGTGTTTGAAAAGCTTCCAATAGGCAAAACGGTGGTGATGGAGTAGGGGGTGGAGTCGATGAAAAAACAACGATTTGCATGGTGGGGGCCGCTCAAAGAGCGGCTCAAAAAAATGGTGCCCTGAAGCTGGGCGGCAGACCTCCAGCAGGATTGGACATGGTGCTCGATGCACTGTTCTTCCGGCTGAGAAATGCAGGACCTTGGCGTGACCTGCCTGATGGCTTCGGCCCCTGGCGCACCATCTATGGCTGGTACCAGCGGCTGGCTCGGCAAGGCATCTGGGAGCGGCTGCTGCGTCGATTGGCGGCTGGTGCCAAAAGCAGGATCCGACTGGTCGATGGCACGCATGTGGTGGTGCACCAATGCGCTGCCAATCCCGCCGGAGGAGCTCAGAAGCAGGCGATGGGACGCACGCGTGGCGGACGCAATACCAAGACCATGGCGCTGACCGACGGTCGTGGCCTGCCAGTGAAGCTGTTGCTTATCGAAGGCCAGGCTTACGAGGGCAAATACGTCATCCCGTTGCTCGAAGCGCCTGAGGGACTGCTGGTAGTTGGCGACAAGGGCTTCGACAGCGATCCCCTCCGTCAACAACTTGAGCGGCTT
>JBIKYB010000243.1:0-7869 GCA_044355475.1 Prosthecobacter sp. | reverse complement strand
CTCCGGCAAGCAGAAGAAGCTGATCAGCCTCGAAAGCGTGCCCAACACCGCCGTGATGACCGCCGACGGCAAAAACATCTATGCCGCCCTCCACAGCGGCAAAGTCATCAAGCTCGACGAGAAATCCACCCTCTCACCACTCACGTCTAACGTCTCACCTCTAACCTCTAACACCTCCCCTCCCCCCACGCTCTCCTACACCAAGGACATCCTGCCCATCCTGACCAAGGCGGGTTGCAACCTCGGCTCCTGCCATGCGAAAGCGAGCGGGCAGGCCGGCTTCCGCCTGTCGATCTTCGCCTTCGACCCGAAGACTGATTACATGGAGTTCGTGAACGATTCGCGTGGCCGCCGTGTCTTCCCCGCGTTGCCGGAGGACAGTCTCATTCTGCAAAAGGCCACGGTGCGTGTGCAGCACGAGGGCGGGCAGCGCTTTGAGCCAGACTCGGAATCGGCCAAGACCGTCGCGGAGTGGATTCGCCAGGGCATGCCGTATGAAACGCCGAACCAGCCAGCGCTGGCGGGCATTGAGGTCACGCCGGGCGAGAAGACCTACCGCAAGAACGAGGCGCAAGTCTTGAAGGTCGTGGCAAAATACAGCGACGGCTCCACACGCGATGTCACCGCGCTGACGGATTACATCTCGTCGGAAAAAGCCATCGCTGCCGTGGATGAAACCGGAAAGCTCAAGACGAGCACAGAAAGCGGCGAGACCGTCATCGTGGCGCGTTACATGGGCCAGGTGGCGATCTCCCGCGTGGCGGTGCCAGCCGAAAAACTGTTCCCGCAAGAGCGTTATGCGACGCTGACCGTGCGCAACGAGATCGACAAACTGGTTTATTCCCGCCTGCAAAAGCTCGGCCATCTGCCCAGCGAGACGTGCAGCGACGCGGAGTTCCTGCGCCGCAGCACGCTGGATGCCATCGGCATGCTGCCCACGGTGGAGGAAGCCCGCGCCTTCATTGCGGACAAAAATCCGTCGAAATACGAGCAGTGGGTCGCTCAACTGCTCGAACGTCCCGAGTGGGCCGATCACTGGGCCACCAAGTGGGGCGATCTCATTCGTCCGAATCCCTCACGCGTCGGTGTGAAGCCGGTTTATCTGCTGGATCAGTGGATCAGGCAAAGTTTTCGTGAGAACAAGCCCTGGGATCGCTTCACACACGAACTCCTAACCGCCGAGGGCAACACGCACAAGAATGGTCCCGTCGCCATCTGGCGTGACAAACGCGAACCCATCGACGCCGCCACCTTCATCGGCCAGATCTTCCTCGGCGTGCGTTTGGAGTGCGCGAAGTGCCACCATCATCCAACCGAGAAATGGGACCAGACCGACTACTACCAGATGGCCGCGTTCTTCACGCAGATGAAGCGCAAGGGCCAAGGCATCTCCGCGCCGATCAGCGGCGAGCCCGAGCAGATGTGGTTCGCTCCCGGCAATGCCAGCATCGAACATCCCGTCACCAAGGCTTCGCTGAAACCCCGCCCGCCTGCCGACAAGGAAATCCCCATCGCCGAAACCCAAGATCCGCGTTCCGTGTTGTCCGACTGGATGACGAACCCGAAGAACCCCTATTTCGCGCAGGCCGTGGTGAACCGCACTTGGTCCAGTTTCATGGGCCGCGGCATCGTCGATCCCGTGGATGACTTCCGCGCTTCGAATCCGCCCAGCAACGGCCCGCTGCTCGAATGGCTGGCGCAGGATTTTGTGAAACACGGCTACAATTTGAAGCACCTGATGCGCACCATCATGCTCTCGCAGACTTATCGCCTCAGCAGCATGCCGAATGAGACGAATGTGGCCGATTTGAAGAACTACAGTCGCAGCTACCGCCGCCGCCTGCCTGCCGAGACGCTGCTGGATGCCGTCTGCGCCGTCACCGAGGTCAAGGAAACCTTCTCTGGCCTGCCACCGGACGCGCTGGCGAAACAGACCTGGAATCACAAGCTCGACAGCCAGTTCATGGACGCCTTCGGCCGTCCGAACGCCAGCTCCGAGTGCCCCTGCGAGCGCGATGCCAAGCCCAGCGTCGTGCAGGCGCTACACCTCATGAATTCCAGCAAGCTGCAGGAAATGCTCACCAGCGCCAAAGGCCGTGCCACACGCCTCGCCAAGAGCACTCTGAATGCGCAGCAGATTGCCGAAGAGCTTTACCTCGCCTGCTATTCACGACTGCCAGACGCAGAAGAGTCCGCCATCGCGGGGAAAGCGCTTGATGTGGGGGTGCAGCACCGTCAAGCAGCCATTGAAGACGTGCTGTGGAGCCTGCTGAACTCGGCTGAGTTTGTCTTCAACCATTGAGCCTGCCGCGTAGCTGGATCACCGTACCAGCCAGAAGAACACAATCGCCACCGCGGTCGGTGGCAGCGCTCCGAGGAACAAGCCCATGGGGCTGATGCCCTCGCTGCCAAAGGCCTTGGCGTTTTGCAGGATGCCGACGCCGGCGGGATTCGGTGCGTTGGCGATCACGGTGAGGCCGCCACCCGTCACCGCGCCAGCCACGAGCGCGTATTGCAATTCAGGCGTGATGGCTTCGACCAGCGAACCGAGGTAGGTCAGTGCCGCGTTGTCCGTCAGCGCGGTCAAACCAGTGGTGCCAAAGAACAAGGTGGCTCCATCCATGCCTTCAATGAGCGGTTTCAGCCACCAAGACTGCAACGAGCCGAGCGTGACGAGTCCCGCGAGGAAGAAGCCGACGAGCAAGCCCTCACGCAGCTTCAAGTTGTCCTGATACTCCCGCGTGGCGGTCACCAGACCGAGGAACATCATGAACACCCCGAAAAACACATCCGGGTGATGTGCGAAGCCAACGACGGCAGCCAGGAAGCCGACATGCGCGATCGTGAGCCACACCGGAATGGCCGCGCTGGGATTCGGCGCGGGCTTGATGCCTTGCAGCTCCTTGCGAAACACCCACATCACCAGCGCCGTGGAAACGAAGCAGCTCGCCGCCGCCCGCCAGCCAAAGTGGGTGAGCATGAACAGCGTGTCCCACTCCCACTTCGTCGCCACCATGAGCACCGGCGGTGCCGCGAAGTGCGTGAGCGTGCCGCCGATGGACACATTCACAAACAGCAGACCCAGCGTGGCATAGGCCAGCTTCAAACTGATGCCACGGTCAAAATAACGACGCTTTAGCACCAGCGCGAGCAGCGTCATGGCCGCCGGCTCGGTGATGAAGGAACCCAGCAGGCTGCCGACGGACAAGGCCGCGCCGTAAAACGCCAAGCTCTCCGTCATCGGCAGCAAACGCGCGATGAACGAGATGAAACTCTCCGCCAGCTTCACCACGGGCCGCGTGGCTGCCACCACCATGACGACGAGGACGAATTTCGGCTCGGTGTAGTTCAGGCTCTCGATGTAAACGACCGCCTCATGCACGGAGCCTTTGAGCGCCGCTATGCCCGCAAACAAAGTCGCCGCCCATAGGCCGAAGACCACCTCCGTCTCCGCCAGGAAGTGCAGCAGGTTTTCTTGAATCGATCCGCTCGGATATTGGTGCGCCCAGTGTGCGAAGCGCTTCACCGAAAAGGTGTGCAGGACGGCGAGGGCGAAGAGCGTGGTGGCGAGGATTTCCGTCGGAGTTGCGTGCACGCATCATTCTCGACCGGGAAAGCAGCCTGGGCAAGCCGCCCCCCCTTGGTGGGGCGGCGGAAGCTCTCATGGTCCGCACTGCGCTACTCTTTTTGCCGCTTCTTGCGATCCATTCAGGGCCGTAGCCCTCACCACCGAGGTGCCATTTGCCAAAGTAACCCGTGTGATAGCCCGCTTTGCAGATTGCAGCGCGTGGGCGAGCACACCGGCCCGGCGTAGAACTGCGTGAACCTCATGCCCTCGCGTGCGAGGCGGTCGATGTTCGGCGTTTCGTTGAAGGTGTTGCCGTAGCAGCCGAGGTCGGCGTAACCAAGATCATCCGCGAGGATGAGGATGAGGTTCGGCTGCGCCGAAAATGACGAATGAGGAATGAGGAATGAGGAATGAGGAATGAGGAATGAGGAATGACCAAAGAAGGATGAACAGGGCGAAGCGATTCATGGATTCGGGTTTCATTCGTCATTCATCTTTCTGGTTTCGTCATTTTCCCTCCCTGGCCCACTGCTTCATAAGCGCGATGTTCTTCTCCACTTCGAGGTTCTTCTTCCTCGTGTACTCGACCATGTCGCTGTCATACATGGCCTCGGATTCCGGGCCTTTGTCGCCGGATTCCTTGATCCAGCGATCCATCTGAGCGCGGTGGGTTTCGAGTTCGGTTTTGAAGTCGGGATTGGCGGCGAGGTTGGTGAGCTGGAAGGGATCGGCATGGTAGTCGTAGAGTTCCTCGGCCTGACGCGTGGGGCTAAAGAGCAGGTCTTCGGATATCGATGGCAGTTTCCCCTCGGAATGCAGTGAGCGCAGCGTCTGCACGATGGCTTTGCCGTCTTTGTAGGCGTTGGGTTGCAAGTGAGGGCGCAGCGGCAGGAAGTTGCGGATGTAGAGGAAGCGGTCCGTGCGCGTGCTGCGGAGGTATTCGATGGTTTCATCGCAGCGATCCCGTGCAGCAAAGATGGCCTGACGCGGCTGATGATTTTTCGCGAGGATGTCGCGTCCCTGCATGGTCACTGGAATCGGGATGCCCGCAGCGGCGAGCGACATCGCCGCCAAGTCGATCTGCATGACGAGGTCGTCCCGCACCACGTCTTTCGCGACACCAGGGCCACGCACGATGAAGGGGATGTGTGCGCCCTCATCATAGAGGAACTGCTTTCCTCGCGCATGGCTGATGCCGTGGTCGGTCATGAAGATGATGAACGTATTGTCTAGCAGGCCTTCTTTTTCGAGCCGTGCGATCACGCGCCCCACATGCAGGTCAGTCATGCGAGCGCTGTCGAGGTAGAGCGCCCAATCCTCCAGCAGCACAGGATCACGCGGGTAGTAGGGCGGCAGAGTGACTTTCTGTGGGTCGGTAGCACTGCCGAGTTCGGCGATCACGCGCTGTTTGAAGGCCACGCGGGCCTTTTCATCGCCCTCGCGCAGTTTCCCGCCATGCAGTTGCACCTGCATGAAGAAGGGCTTCTCACCGTGCTCCGCCCAGTCGTGGCTGTCATACATCTTGGGGTCCCACTCGAAGTTGTAGTCCGTCTTGCCGAGCCGCGATCCACCGCCGGCCTTTTTCTTTCCATTGCCAAAAGCCATGCCGCGATTGTCCAGACCGGGCAAGCCGCTGCCGATGCAGGTGTAATAGCCCGCTTTTTGAAACTGCACGGGCACCGGCGTCACATCAGGCGGCAGGTGGATTTTCATCTCGCCGCGTCCGCTGCGATGATGATGTGCCCCGATGGTGGCCTGATACATCCCTGTGATCAAAGCCGAGCGGCAGGTGGAGCACACGGGGGCGGTGACATAGGCCCGAGTGAACTTCGTGCCCTCCGCCGCGAGTTTGTCCACCGCTGGCGTTTGGATCAGTGTCTCGCCATAGCAGGAAAAGCTCGGCGACATGTCATCGACGACGAACCAGAGAACATTCGGCTGCGCAGAAAATGACGAATGCGGAACGAAGAATGACGAAATCAGCGCTGCGAAAAGGAGGATGCGTTTCATAAATGGAGGTGTGGGCAGAGATTGGTTTCACTCAATGGCTGGTGCGTGCAGGCCATGCTGAAAAGAGAACCGAAAAGACATCGGAATGGGAGCTTTTCAGCGCACAGCATCGCGGATGGCATTCAAGCGGGTGGTGAGACGCTGCACGATGTCGGGATGCTCGACATACACGTTCTGCGTCTCGGCGGGATCGCTGGTGAGGTTGTAGAGCTGGCCGGGCGGGCCGCCTTCCTTCGCAGGATCGAGGGTCTTGGGTTGGGAAAAGCCGCCGGAACCGCGATGGCCGTCCACGAGCTTCCACGGACCCTCGCGAATAGCGAAGACGCCCTGCATGGAATGATGCACGGCGAACTCGCGCACGGGTTTGGCAGGCTTTTCGGAAAGCAGGGCAGGCAAGATGCTATGACTGTCTGGCCCAGCACCGACAGGCAAGGTGCTGCCAGTGATGTCGGCAGCGGTGGCGAGCAAGTCGGTGAGTTCCACCAACTCCGTGCTGACGGTGCCAGCGGGTGTTTTGCCTGGCCAGCGCACCAGGAATGGCACGCGATGGCCGCCCTCCCAGATGTCCGCTTTAGTGCCGCGAAGGTGGGCATTGCCCTGATGTCCGAACTCGCGGATGTGCTCAGCACGACCTGTGATCTTGTAGTGCTTCACATCATCCGCTTCTTTGGCTTCCCAATGATGAAACAGGCCGCCGTTGTCCGAGGTGAAGAGCACGAGTGTGTTCTGCGCAAGGCCCGTGCGGTCGAGTGTGTCGAGCACAGCGCCGACAAAGGCATCTGTCTCCACCACGAAGTCGCCATACTCGCCAGCCTGACTTTTGCCACGATACTCCTGGTTCGTGACCACCGGCAGATGCGGCGAGGAAAGCGGCGCATAGAGGAAAAAAGGCTTCTTTTCCGCCGCAGCGGCCTGTTTTTCAATGAAGGCCATGGCCTCGCCGGTGAAGCGCGGCATGACGGCGAAGTTCGTGAAGTCCGGCGAGCGCACGCCTTCGTCTGTGGCGAGGAACAGCGCGTCACGCATGCGCTCCTGCTTGAGGGTGGGCAGGTGCAGGACGCGGTCGTTTTGCAGGAAGCAAAAGGGCGGCATATTCAGCGAGGCGCTGATGCCGAAAAAGTGATCAAAGCCCACGGCATTCGGCCCGCCGGTGAAGGTGCGCGTGTGATCAATATCAAAGCCAGGCCGCACGCCTTTGGGGCCTTTGTCTGCGGTCTCCAGTGCCCCATCCTGCCGCGTCCATTGAAGGCCGAGATGCCATTTACCGACGCAGCCAGTGTCGTAGCCCGCCTTCTTTAGGAATGAAGCCACGGTGACGCGATCCGACTCGATGAGCGGCGGGCTGTAGCCATCGAGCACCCCCGATTTCATCCGCGTGCGCCACGCGTAACGCCCCGTGAGCAGGCCGTAGCGCGTGGGCGTGCAAACGGAAGATGGCGTGTGCGCATCCGTGAATCGCATGCCCTCTTTGGCGAGCCGGTCGAGATGCGGCGTCTGAATCTTGGACTGCGGATTGTAGCAGGACACATCGCCATAACCGAGGTCGTCCGCGAGGATGACGATGATGTTGGGCTGCTCAGCGGAGAAGACTGACGACTGGAGACAGCAGGAAAGAAAAAAGGTCAGGAGAAAAAAGCGCATGTTGGTTTTGGTAACGCCGAAAGCGCCTGAAAATCTCAAGCCAATGTCTGCGACCTCTGCCGCGAGCTTGCCTTGTCATCGGCATGCATCGAAGCCTGGATTCGTTTGGTTTGGCTCAGTCAGACGGATAAAGTCGATCTTTGGGCTGGCCTTGGTGGGCCAGTGCATGAAAAGTTTCGCGCTATCATGACAACGTTTCCTGAATTCACGGCGCTGCTTTGCGCCACTTTGCTGCTTCTGGCGTGCTGGGCAGTGGGAGATGCTTTGCTGCATTTCCGACGCGGTAGGGATGAGTTGCTGGCGGGTCTGGCACTGCGCACGGGCTGGGGACTGTTGTTTTGGACTGGTGTAGCAGCGACGGCAGTGAACGGGCGGATTTGTTATGGGACATGGGTGCCGCTACTCCAAGGCTTGGTGGCAGCGGTGGGCGGACGTTTTATGTCCGATGTGCAGGAGCCGATGAGGGAAAAAATAGGACTGAGGCAGGTGTCGGTGATCGCGATGGCTTGGCTGGGGACGTATGGGCTGATTTTTGCGCTTTTTGACTGGGAGATGCCGGGTGGGGGCGTGCGGTCACTGCATTCGGATCTGGGCTACTGGGCACAGCTCTGTCTGGCGGTCCCAGAAGCGGGGGTGAGCAATGGTTGGGC
>JBIKYB010000042.1:0-24142 GCA_044355475.1 Prosthecobacter sp. | reverse complement strand
TGCCGCAGCTTGATGGCCGCTTGGGAGAGCTTCAGGCGGGTGAGACAGTCCAGCGGCGTCTCGGTGTCGTAGCGTTGAAACAGACGCGTGAAGTAGGCGGCGGACACATGACAGGCCTTCGCGGCCGGTTCGATGCTGTTGAGCACCGGGTAATTGCGCAGGAGATGGCCGCGACAGCGCAGATACGTCGCGTAAGCCGGGTCCATCTTCGTCGTCGCAGGCTGGCGACTGTCCGCGCAGAGCACCAGCGCATGCTCCAGCGCCGCGCAGGCCGTTCGCAGACCAAAACGCCCGCCACGCAGCGCATGATCGATCACTTCTTCAAGCAGGCTCACCACTCGCGAGGCATCCGCCACGCGCAGCACGCTACCCGCGCCGAGGTCAAGATCGCTCATCAAAGCAGCGGCCCGCGAGCCGGTGAAGTTGAAGAAGTATTTCACCATCGGCTCCTCCGCCGAGCTGGAGATCACATGCGGCACGCTGGAGTCGTAAAAGAACGCGTGCCCGGCCTCGACCTCGTGTTTTCGATTCGCCAGCATCACGCTGCCCTTGCCGCGTGAAACGAATTCAAAGGCCAGAAACGGGAAATCCTGACGGTCCACGATGAAATCCGGCGCACACCATTCACAACCGCCCCCCACAAGGCAGAGCGTCCCACCATCACGCTGCCGCTCCTGCCATTCAGGCAGAAAGAAGCGCCGCGTGCGCATCACTTGCGTGGAAAAATAGTCGGCCTGGTCGGTGGCGGGCATGCGTGGAGCATGTCAGCCTCATCAAGAATCGTCAAGCCGCTACCAAACATGGTCAGCCGAAGCCTTTTTATCTTTGATCCTTCCCCTTTTATCCTTTCCGACCATGTCCCAACCCCTCCGCGGCATCATCCCGCCCCTCGTCTCTCCTTTGCGTGATCGCGACACCCTCGACGTCGCCGGTTTGGAGCGTCTCATCGAGCATCTCATCAGCGGCGGTGTGTCCGGCCTCTTCATCCTCGGCACCACCGGCGAAGGCCCGAGCCTGAGTTACCGGCTTCGTCGCGAATTGATCCAAAAGACCTGCGAGCTCACGAAAGGGCGCGTTCCGGTGCTCGTCGGCATCACGGATACCGCCTTCACCGAGAGCGTGAACCTCGCCAAATACTCCGCCGAGGCCGGGGCGACTCATGTGGTGCTCGCGCCGCCGTATTATTTCCCCGCCGCGCCGCCGGAGATGCTGGAGTATGTGCAAGACCTCGTCGCCGAGATGCCGCTGCCGTTGTTTCTCTACAACATGCCCGGTTTGACGAAGGTAAGCTTCGAGCTCGACCTCGTGCGCCGCGCCTTGGACATGCCTGGCGTGTGCGGCGTCAAAGACAGCTCGTGCGACATGATCTACTTCCACCGCCTCATCGAGATCGCGAAGCAACGCGCCGACTGGAGCGTGCTCGTTGGCCCCGAGGAGCTCACCGCCGAGGCCGTACTGCTCGGCGGCCACGGCGGCATCAATGGTGGGGCCAATTTGCATCCCAAACTCTACGTCGAGATGTATCAGGCCGCTGCCGCACAGGACCTCAAGCGCACGCGGGAGCTGCACGCGCAGGTCATGAAGCTCGCCGGAGCCATCTACACCGTCGGCAAGCACAAGAGCGCCATCATCAAAGGCATCAAATGCGGCCTCAGCCTCCTCGGCATCTGTGATGACCACATGGCCGAGCCCTTCCACCGCTTCCGCGAACCGGAGCGTGAAATCATTCGTGAAAGACTCGCCGCTCTCGGCCTCTTGTAGCTTCGATTGTCAATCGAAGCCAACCCGCTCCTACTGCACGCCACCTCACTCCAACCTCTTCGATTGCCAATCGAAGCTACCCCATCCTCATGAAGCCAACTCATCTTCTCACGCTCCTCATGCTCGCCATCGTTCCTGCCTCGCATGGCCAGCAACCTCCGCTCGCAGGCGGATTCAGCCAGGCGGCAACGACCGATGCCGAAGTGCTCAAGGCAGCGCAATTCGCCGTCAAAGCCCACGATGCCAAACTCACGCTGCAAAGCGTCAACGCCGCCGAGCAGCAGGTCGTCGCGGGCATCAACTACAAGCTCAAGCTGACCACTTCCGATGGTCGCAAAGCCGATGCCGTCGTCTGGCGAAAGCTCGATGGCAGCTACGAACTCACCTCTTGGCAGGCTGTTGCCGGTGATCCCGCCATCCTCACCACCGAATACATCTACGACACCGGTCCTTACCCGCAGATCCACGCCACCACCATCGTCGAAACGCCCACGGGCCTCGTCACGGCATGGTTTGGCGGCACGGCGGAACGCAATCCCGATGTGTGCATCTGGGTGTCGCGTCAGCTTCCCGATGGCAAATGGACCGAAGGCATCGAAACGGCCAATGGTGTGCAGCCTTACGGCTCGCGTCATCCCACTTGGAATCCCGTGCTGTTTCAGCCCAAGGACGCGCCGCTGATGCTCTTCTACAAAGTCGGCCCGTCGCCGAGCACCTGGTGGGGCGAGCTCAAAACATCCACCGATGGCGGCCAAACATGGTCCGCGGCTCAAAAGCTGCCGAAAGGCATCTTCGGCCCCATCAAGAACAAGCCCGTGCAACTCGCCAATGGCGACATCCTCTGCCCCACGAGCAACGAGACCGACACCAAACCCAGCGCCTGGGCCATCTACTTCGAGCGCACGAGTGATCTCGGCAAAACATGTTCCCGCACGGAGTTGTTGCACGATGGTTTGAAGATCGGAGCCATCCAGCCGAGCATCCTCTTCCTCGATGACGACAAACTCCAAGCCGTGGGCCGCACCAAGCAGGGCAAAGTCTTCCAGATCACCTCCGAAGATGCTGGCAAGACCTGGGGCGAAATTTCGCTCACCGAGCTGCCAAATCCCAACTCCGGCACCGATGCCGTCACGCTCGCCGATGGCCGTCACCTGCTCATCTACAACCACACCGCCAAGGGCCGCAGCCCGCTCAACCTCGCCGTGAGCCAGGACGGCAAGACCTGGGAAGCCGCGCTCGTCTTTGAAGACGAGCCAAAGAAGGAGTTCAGCTATCCCGCCATCATCCAGACCAAGGACGGCCTCGTCCACATCACCTACACCTGGAAACGGGCGAAGGTGAAGCATGTCGTCCTCGATCCCGCGAAGCTCACCACCAAGCCCATGACGAACGGCCAATGGCCTCAGTGAGACGTTTCAGGCATGAAGCCGCTCCTCTTCATTGTTCTCACCGCGTCCGCTTTCGCCGCCTCGGCGGATTCCGAGTCGCCAACCATGCTCTCAGGCGCATGGTTGCCTGCTGATTCGCGTCAGATCGACTTCGCCGCGCTGCCACGCGTGCCGAGCGAGCACGTCATCATCAATGATGTTCATGCCAAAGGCAGTTCGTCCGCCACGTTCGACAAAAAGTCCGGCGGTGTGAATCAGCACAACTACCTCACGCATCACGACGGCCAATTTTGGGCCATGTGGAGTGATGGACCGGGCATCGAGGATCGCGTGGGCCAGCGGGTAAAGTTCGCAACAAGCCCAGACGGCCTCAAATGGAGCACTCCGAAGTTCCTGACGCCGATTCCACCGCACTCGGGGCCTGACTCGCAGCATTACGGCACGCGCACGGATAAAGGCATGCGCTGGATCTCGCGCGGCTTCTGGAAGCGCGAGGGCGAACTGCTCGCGCTGGCCTCCTTGGACGAGGCTGCGGGCTTTTTCGGTCCCAACCTCGAACTGCGTGCTTTCCGCTTCGACAAGACCACCCGCGAGTGGTGCGATGCCGGTCTCGTCTTCGACAACACCATCAACAACTTCCCACCGATGAAGCTGCGCACCGGTGACTGGATGATGTCGCGTCGCATGCACGACTACAAAACGAGTGGCGTGCATTTCCTCGTCGGCGGCGTGAAGTCGCTCGGCAACTGGCAGTCGTTTCCGGTGCTCGGCAGCGCGTCCGAGCTGAAGGCTGAGGAGCCTGATTGGTGGATCTTGCCCGACAACACGTTTACTGCCGTCTTCCGCGACAACCGCCGCAGCGGTTTTCTTTATCGCGCCTTCTCCACCGATGACGGCCGCACTTGGAGCAAGCCGGTGAAGACCAACTTCCCCGACGCCACCTCCAAAATCAGCGGCCTCCGCCTCCACGATGGCCGCTACGTCCTGGTCTCAAACCCCAACCCGAAGAAGCGCGATCCGCTCACGCTCTCGATCAGCAATGACGGCCTCGTTTTCACCAAGATGCTCTACCTCGTCGGCGGTCGCCACATTGACTACCCGCACGTCATCGAGCACGAAGGCAGCCTCTTCATCGCCTTCGCCGGTGGCAAGCAAAGCGTTGAGTTGCTCAAGGTGAAGCTGGACGACGTGGATGCCATCAAGATGCCGCTCGTGAAGTAGCTTCGATTGGCAATCGAAGAGTTCCGGTTCATGATTTGACCTCTAATCGCCTTTACACATGCCTGCCACGCCCGAAGAACTGATCAACCAACTCGCGGAACTTCCAAACTACCCGTATCCCGAGGCGCTGATTGAGGAGATGATCCAGCGGCGCGAGGAGATGATTCCCGCTTTACTGGCAGTGATTGAAGATGCGGGAAAGCGCCCCAAACACTACATCAATCACAGCAGGTGGAAGACACTGGACTTTGCAGCCTATCTTCTGGCTCAGTTTCGTGAGACTCGTGCGTTCAAGCCGCTGTGCGCCACACTCGGCCACCCGGCTAAAGTGACTGATGAATTGTGGGGAGACATCATCACCGAGGACATGGGGCGTATTTTAGCGAGTGTCTTTGATGGAGATGACGCGCCGCTGCGCGATCTGATGCGGAATCGTAAAGCATATGAGTTCGTCCGTGGAGCCGCCGTTCCGAAGACGTACCTATGCCTGCTCGGATCGGGAAAAATCAGCCGCGAGGAATTGGAAACCTATACCGAAGAACTGCTGAGCAATGGGTTGGAGCGCGAACCCAGCTATGCATGGGATGGCTGGGCAGGACTTTGTGCCGACTTAGGCTTTGCGAGGCTCGTGCCGTTCATGGAGAAGGCCTTTGAGGACGACCTTTGTGATCCCTCTGTCTATGGCTTTGACGAAATGCTTCAAGATGCTGCTTCCAAGCTGAAAGAAGCGTGGAAGCGCGATACAGGCCTGATTGATGACACCATCAAAGAAACCAAGTGGTGGAACTGCTGGTCAAAACCCGTCAAGCCCAAAAAAGTAACGCCCGACACAAAGCGTGAAGCCCTCATGGAGCTGCCTGCTGACGAACAATTACCCCAGCTCGCCGAGCCCAGAACTGGTGCCAAGATCGGTCGCAACGATCCTTGCCCCTGCGCATCTGGTAAAAAGTATAAAAAGTGCTGCGGAGCTTTCTCCTGATCTGTTTCCACGATTTCTAACGATCATCACTTCTGCTCTTTGCGATCTCTGAAAGGCAGTGGCTCTGTTTTCAAATGCGGCCGCAGCGCCTCGAAGCGGAAATCAATCTCGGCGATCTCCTCCGCGCTCAGCTTCAGCTCGGAGAAGATGGGCTTGCCGGGGATCGACTGTTTCGGGCCGTATTGGCGGGAGATCATGTTCTTGAAGACGCCGCGCTTCTTCCACAGGTGGAGTTGGAAGCCGCGTAAATCGCCGCCGGGGAGATGCTGACCGAGATTGAAGAGCAGCATCAGCTTCGCGTGGATGTCGCGCACGGTGTCGGGGTCTTTGCCACTTTGCATGAGATCCTAGACGCGTGTGAGCACAACGGCATACACGGCACGCTCGGTAATGAGGCCCTTAGTGCCGAGGTGGGACTCGTGGAGCAAGCATGGGCACCACGAGCGCTGAAGACACGCGGATCGCCGGTTTCGCGGCACACAGCTCTTAGGTGCGGGCGATGATCGGCGCGGCTTCTTCCTTGATGTAGAGGAAGTGGGGAAACTCCCACGCGCAGGGGTGAGCTTTTTCGGGCATAGACCCGCATCTCCTCCGTGTCGCGCCCCTGAACGCCGAGGCACAGGGCAGTTATGAGGCTGTGCGCCCCTTGCATTGGGGCAACCAAAAACCTTCTTCGAACGCGATCACGACGAGTTTCAGGCTCTCACTCAACAAAAATAAGCCTCAGGGAGCTACTGAGGGCGCTGGGGTGACTGCGTTAGCTCCTGGAGTTGTGCCTCTAGCTCGCGGACTTTCCTCACTAGCTCGGGCAGCTTCTGGATGGCTATCCATTGACGTTTTGCCTGTTTGTCGGGTGCGGCGGGGATGCCGAGGACGGTGCCCCCTTCGGGGATGTCTCGCATGACGCCGGACTTGGCTCCTACGGTGGACTGGCGTCCGAGCTTGAGGTGCCCTGCGATGCCGGACTGGGAGGCGATCACGGTGTAGTCGCCGAGGTGGGTGCTGCCAGCGAATCCGACTTGTCCCATGATGAGGCAGTGCTGCCCCATCTCTACGTTGTGCGCCACGTGCACAAGGTTATCGATTTTTGTCCCCTTGCCGATGATCGTGGAACCAAGCGCCCCGCGGTCGATAGCGGCATTGGCACCGATCTCGACATCATCATGGATGACGACATTCCCGACCTGCAGGACCTTCCGGTGGCGGCCTTGATCAAACACATAACCGTAGCCATCAGAGCCAATGGTGGAGCCTGCGTGGATGCGGACCCGATTACCCACCACCGTGCGGCTATACAGAGTGACCTGGGGAAATAGCTGCACATCTTCGCCGAGGGTGGTGCTGGTGCCAAGATGATTCCCACCCATGAGGACGCAGCGGGCACCGACCGTGACGCCATCACCGACGACACAATGCGGACCAATGTGGGCAGTGGGATCAATCTGCGCATTCGGGGCGATGCTAGAGCTGGCATGGATGCCGGCCGCGTAGGCGGGTTCTGGAAAGAAGTGGGGAAGCAGCTTAGCCATGGCCACCCGGGCATTTGGCACCTGGATCAAGGTCTTGGCGCTGGAGCTGAGGCCTGGGGGAACCAGAATGGCCGAGGCACCGCTGTTTTCTGCGGCCTGAAAGTAGTCTTCCTTTTCAGCGAAGGTGAGGTGGCCCTCTTTTGCATCCACGGCAGTGGCGAATCCTGTGAGGGTGAGTGAGGCGTCTCCGATGACGGTGCCTCCCACGAGGTTGGCGATTTCGGCGATAGTAAAGGGCATGGATATGGGGATTGGGATGACTGGGCTACAGTTAGGGTCTGCTGGTGTTTAGGCGGTCAGGCCTTCCTCAGGCGTGGCAGCGGCATCGAGAGAGCGCTTCGCTTTTTGCAGTTGGCGCAGTTCCCGCAGGCTCACCATTTTCTGGGTCTCTACATGCCACAATTTGAGACGCAAGCAGCGGAAGATGTCCACAGGACTCAGCGAGGTGACGACGGGCTGCTGCAAGTCGGGTATCGCCCGCATGGCTTCCGGTAGGCGATAGAACGGGATCTTGGCATTCAGGTGGTGGACGTGGTGGAAGCCGATGTTGGCACTGAAGTAGCGCATAATTGGCCCCGTCCGCATGTAACTGGAGGAAAGAAGTGCCGCCTTCTCGTAAGTCCAGTCATCCTTGTCATGGAAGGAGACACCAGGGAGATTGTGCTGCGCATAGAAGAGATACGAGCCAATGGCGTAGGTGATAAAATGCGGAATGGTTTGAGCCAAAATCACGCCCATCAGCCCCCAGTAATGGAAGAGCGTGATGCCAATGATGATATGGACGATGAGCGCAGCCAGACAGTCCCAGTGCCGCTTGGGTGACCGCAGAAATGGCAACACGCACATGCCCAGCAGGAACATGGTGAAGTAGCCAAACAAGATGGTGAGTGGATGCCGAATGAAGAGATACCCCCGCTGAGCCGAGGGCGAGGCCTTGAGAAATCCACTCGTCGTCATGATGGGGAAGGATCCAATATGGGACCCTCGCAGCTTGGAGTTGTGATTGTGATGGTGATTATGTGAGCTGCGCCAGATACTGCTGGCACTGAGCGCGTAGATGCCGAAACCGCGCATGAGGAGCTCGGCCATACGAGAGCGGGCCAGGATGGCGTGGTGCTGCTGATCATGATAAATCACGAACATCCGTAGAAGAAAGAGGCTGGCCAAAACACTGCACCCAAGTCTCAACCAAAAGGCCTCCAGCAATAAAGTCGCCGAGAGAAAACCGAAGAGGCATGCCAGCGTGGACAAGACATGCCACCAGCTGACCCATGCCGAGTCCTTTGCATAGGGCTTGGTGGCGTGAATGATGTCTTTACTGTTCTTCATTGGGGACTTTTCTGTTTATTTGCGCCTCCGCATTGCTCTGCGTCCATGCTCAGCAGCAGCATGGAACGCGCAGCCGCCCAGTTCAACAATAGCTTTGATACCAGAGTCTTGAGCAAATCCTCCCCAAGTAGCCGAGCCAGCGCCGAGAATATCCCGAAATGGCAACTGCTACCTCCGCTCGGCCTTCAGATACGGCTTCAGCGCCTCGAAGCGGAAGTCGATCTCGGCGATCTCATCAGCGGTCAGCTTCAGCGCGGAGAAGATGGGTTTGTCCGGGATGGACTGCTTCGGGCCGTACTGGCGGGAGATCATGTTTTTGAAGACACCGCGCTTCTTCCAAAGATGAAGCTGGAAGCCGCGCAGGTCGCCGTCGGGGAGATGCTGGCCGAGATTGAAGAGGAGCATCAGCTTCGCGTGGATGTCGCGCACGGTGTCGGGGTCCTTGCCGCTTTGCATGAGGTCCCAGACGCGGGTGAGCACATCGGCATAGACGGCGCGTTCGGTGATGAGGCCTTCGGTGCCGAGGTGAGACTCGTAGAGCCAGCCATGCGCACCACGCGCACTGAAGACGCGGCGGATCGTGGGTTTCGCGGCGCACAGCTCTTTGGTGCGAGCGATGATCGGCGCGGCTTCTTCTTTGATGTAGCCGAAGTGCGGGAACTCCTTCGCCAGCTCGATCATGAGTTTCACCGATGGCACCGGGCCTTTGTAAGCCACGCCACCGGTCGTCTGGAAGATGACAGGACGTTTCGCGACCTTCGCCAGCTCTCGCCAATACTGCCGCAGATCGTCCTCCGTGCGTCCCGAGTCCGGCGGACGCGAGATGATGGCCATAGGCGCGAGCTTTTCGGCGTGTCGGGCATAGACGAGCATCTCCTCCGTGTCTTTGCCCTGCACCCCGAGGCACAGCGCTGACCTCTTGAAGCCGCGTGAAGTTTCCGCCAGCACATCCATGCCACGCAGTTTTTCATCCATCGTCAAAAGATCCACGCTGTCGCCCGACTGCGGCCAGATCATGCCGGGGCAGCCGCCCCAGTCCACGAATCGCGCCTGATCCGCGAGCACCTCGTAGTCCACCGCACCCGTTTCCGTGAAGGGCGTCGAAAGGATCGGAAACGGCCCGCGCACTCGTGGATCGGCGTCAGCCGCGTGCAGACGATCTCCGGCCCAGAGCGCAGATGCACCGGAGATGACGGTCTGGAGCAGTTTTCGACGTGTGGGGTGTTTCATCATGGCTATGCTTTCAAACGCGAATCGCCAGCCGTCTTCTCGAATGAAACGCCTCCTCATTGCCTCACTGTTCCTGACTTCGTCCGCACTCACTCATGCAGAGGAGTCCGCGACGAACATCGAACACGCCTGGGACATCGTCTGGACGCGCTTTTATCTGCCGCAGGTGCAGACTTTTGGCGATTACCTCAGCAGCTACGAGAAGGGGAAAGAACAGGCACATCTGCCAACTGTCGAGGAGGTGAAGCGACAGTTTCCAAACCCCTGCGGCTACAGCACCGGCATGGAAGACGGCGCAATCCTCGGTGGGGCGATGCTCAGCGTGCTGTGTGATCGTTTTGCAGTCACCAAAGATGAATCGTTGCGTGAGAAAGCCGCGAACGTCTTTGCTGGACTCAAACGCTGCGTCACGGTGCATGGAGTGAAGGGCTTCGTAGCACGAAATGTGTGCCCGGAGGATGGCACAAGCACTTACATCAACTCGTCACGCGATCAGGTGACGCACTTCGTTCACGGCCTGTGGCAGTATTTTCACAGCCCGCTGGCGGATGGAGGCACGAGGCAACAGATCCTTGTCATTCTCGCCGATGTCGCCGAACGCATGATCAAGACAGTCACGCCCGAGAACGACTTCGACTTCCTCAGAGCCGACGGCCAACGCTGCCCGCTGGGCATCTGCCGCATGTGGAATGTGCAACCGCACGAAGCCGCCCGCCTGCCGATGATCTACGCCTCCGCATGGGATGTGGCGCGCGAGGAGCGCTACCGCGAACAATGGCGCAAATACGCCGCTGAGGCCATCGCGCAGTCCGCCAGTCCCGGCGAGAACAAACCGGCCTACGCGCTACTACAGATGCAATGCTCGCTGGAGGTGCTCCACGCATTGGAACCCGATGCGGCGCTCAAAGCTACGATTCATCAGCACATGATCCACGTCCGCGATCTCGCCGCGAAACGCTTCACGAGCGTTCTGTCCCAACTCGCAACGAAAAGCCCCGAGGACATGCGAATGCTTGGCCCCGACTGGCGCACGGTGCCCGAGTGGAAGAACCAAAAAGGCTACCCGAACCCGCAGTGGGGACCGTTTCGCGAAATCTGGCACCTCACCCGCGAAGCCGGTGAATCCGCGCTCATTTTGCTCATGGTCGATGACGCCACGCTCACTGCCGAACAGCAAACCTCGCTCAAAAATCTCATCCGCGGCTTCGATTACACGCACAACGCCAGTTGCGGCATCGTTTACCACCTCGCCGCCTACTGGAAGGCACGCCGACATCATCTCATCCCATGAAATCACCGCTCATTGCTCTCCTCTTCACTTCATCGTTTGCCTTCGCCGCCGATCCCGTTCTGCCCGTCACACAGATCTGCCAGCCGGACAAGCTCATCGCCGCCGAGGCCTTTGATAAGCCGGAGTCTTTCACGAAACAAAAGCAACCCGGCACGGATGGCTGGCGCGGCGGCATCGGCACTTGGAGCATCAAGGATGGCGCAGCCTACGCCGTGCAGGAAGGCCCGAGCGAGAAACGCCCGAACGGCCATGAAGCTGTGTGCGAGCACATCCTGGACCTCGGTGACTATGTGCTGACAGGTGAGTTCAAGCTCGGCCCCTCTCCGCAGATCGGCTTCGTGTGCCGCGATACGAATCAACCGAACCTCCATCAAGGCCGCGTCATGATCACCCCCACCGCCATCTGGATTCAAAAGATGAGCGGCATCTCGAAAGAGACGCGCCGTGAGGAACTGAAGAAAATCGAGGTCAAACTCGATCTCAACACCTGGCACCGCATCACCATCGAAATCTGCGGCGATCACTTCTTCGCCAAAATCGACGATCATGTGCTCGAAGCCAGCCACGAGCGATTCAAGGAGCGCAAAGGACGCGTCGGCTTCGTCGCAAAAGCGGAGGGAGCGCAGTTCCGAAACATCGCCCTTTGGAGCGCGAAAGCGAAGCCATGATGGGGTTGAGTCCTCTGGACTCATCTGAGCCAGCCGGGACGGATGCACCACACTTGAAGTGAAAGCCTGCTGGGCGGTCTGCGTTCCCAAGGCTGAACATGAAAGTCTTTTTCCAATCGTTGCTCGTTTTCACTGCCATGGCGGCACAGCTCACTGCGGCCACCAAGGAGGCAGAGACGCGGGGGACAGCGTTTTTTGAGACGAAGATCCGTCCGCTGCTGGTGCAGCACTGCTACAAGTGCCACAGCGAGGCGCAAGGCGAAAAAAAGGCCGGCTTGCTGCTGGATCGGCAGTCGGGCTGGTTGGATGGCGGCGACAGCGGGCAGACCATCGTGCCTGGTGATGTGGAGGGATCGCTCTTCATCAAGGCCATTCGTTATGCCGACGAGGACATGCAGATGCCGCCGAAATACCAATTGGATGCGGAGGTGGTGACGCTGCTGGAGCAGTGGGTGAAAATGGGCGCACCGGGGCCGAAGCAGGACATGGGCGAGACGGCTTTTTCGAAGCTCGGTGATCAAGACATCCTCTTTGAGAAGGCGAAGACGCACTGGGCTTTTCAACCGGTGAAGGCCGTGGAGCCGCCCAAATCAGGCGATGCCGCTTGGGATGCGCATCCGGTGGATCGCTTCATCCTTGCGAAGATGAAAGAGAAAGGCCTGGAGCCATCCAAACAAGCCGAAGTGGCCGTTCTACAGCGCCGACTAGCCTATGACCTCACGGGGCTGCCTCCAGCGAAGGAAGCTGGAACGGATGTGAAGGCGGAGATCGAGCGGTTGATCGAGTCTCCACATTTTGGCGAGCATTTTGCCCGCATGTGGCTGGATGTGGCGCGGTATGCAGACACGGCGAATGTGACGGTGCCCGCCGCACGCACGGAGACCTACTATCCCTTTGCGTTCACCTTTCGCGACTACGTCATCGAGTCGTTCAACCAGGACAAGCCATATGATGTGTTCATCAAAGAGCAGCTCGCGGCAGACCTGATGGGCTTCAAAGATCGTTCGCCGGAGCAGGCCGCGCTGGGCTTCATCGCGGTGACGCCCTTCACGCAGGCACCGCATGATTTTGTGGATGATGTGATCGACACAACGACACGCGGATTCCTCGGCCTCACGGTGGCCTGCGCTCGCTGTCATGATCACAAGTTCGAGCCGGTGCCGACGGCGGACTACTACTCGCTCTACGGCGTGTTTGGCTCCATCGACCGCGTGAAGCACTCGGACTTTGGAAAGTTTCCTGTGATCGATGGCTATGAGCCGAGCGCTGAGTTGCGTGATGATTATCAAAAGAAGCGTGAGGTGATCCTCGCGAAGGTCGATGCGGCCAAGAAGAGCGGCAAGCTGCTGGGTGGAAAGCGCCCACAGTGGCAGATCATCCTGCAAAGTGACATGTGCGAGTTGATCACCTTTCACGATGGCGCTGGCAGCCGTGCGATCATCGTCACCGAAAACGAAAAACCGATGACACCGCGCATCTTTCTCCGTGGCGAGGCAGACACACGCGGCGACGCGGTGCCGAGACGTTTTCTCAAGCTGCTGGACCCAATGCAGGCTCCGTTTCCCGAGACAAACAGCGGTCGGCTAGCTCTGGCGGAGAAGATTGCCAGCACAGACAATCCGCTCACGGCCCGCGTGATGGTGAACCGCGTCTGGGGCTTCCTCATGGGCAGCTATTTGGTGGACACGCCGAGCGATTTCGGGCTGCAAGGTGCCGCGCCCACGCACCCGGAGCTGCTGGACTGGCTGGCGGTGGATTTCATGGCGCAGGGCTGGTCGTTGAAGCACCTCGTGCGCACCATCGTGAGCAGCCGCACATACCAGCAGGGTAGCGCCGTGCGTGCTGACATGGCGGAGCGTGACCCGACCAACGAATGGCTCTGGCGGGCGAATGCGAAGCGTCTCAGCATCGAGCAAATTCGCGACACGCTGCTCGCTCTGAGCGGCACGCTCGATCCACGGCTCAAAGGCCACTCGAAGCCAATGTGGGACGTGGAGAGCAATCCACGCCGGAGCATTTACGGCCTCATCAATCGCATCAACACCGACCCGACGCTGCGAGCCTTTGATTTCCCCTCCACCAGTGCCACAGCGGATCGCCGCACCGACAACATCGTGCCGCAGCAGTCGCTCTTCACGTTGAACTCGCCCTTCCTCATCGCCAAGGCCCAAGCACTGGTGGAGAGTCTGCAACTCAGCAATGGCATGAGCACTTCCGACCGCGTGAATGCAGTCTTTCAGCGCATCCACCGCCGTGACGCAACGCCGAAGGAGCAGGAGCGAATGATCCCTTTCCTGGCTCTCATGGAGAAGAGAAAGCAAGACCCGTGGCCGCTCGTGGCGCAATCGCTCCTGACCTCGAATGAGACGCTTTACCTTGACTAAAAACACTTTCCCATGATCGCACGCCGCCACTTTCTTCAGCGCACTGGCTTTGGCCTCGGAGCGCTCGCCGCAGCTGATTTTCTCAACGCTGCGGACAAAGATGACCCGAATCCGCTCGCGCCACGGCAACCTCATTTTCCGCCGAAAGTGAAGCGGGTGATCCATCTCTTCATGAATGGCGGGCCTTCGCAGATCGACACCTTTGATCCGAAGCCGCAACTCACGAGGCTGGATGGCAAACCGCTGCCAGACTCCGTCAAAGAGAAGCTCCAGCCTGTGCAGAAAGCACGCGTGGGGAACATCTTTGCCTCGCCTTTCGCCTTCAAGAAGCACGGCCAGTCAGGACTGGAGATCAGTGAGCTTTTCCCGAACGTGGCAAAGCATGCGGATAGCCTCTGCGTCATTCGCTCCATGGTCAGCGACATCGCGAATCACTCGCCCGGCCTGCTCATGATGAATTGCGGGCACACCGTGCTGGAGCGGCCTTCCATCGGCTCCTGGGTCACTTACGGCCTCGGTTCAGAGAGCGCCGACTTGCCCGGCTACATCGTGCTCATGCCCTCCGGCCTGCCCACAGCGCAGTCGAAAAACTGGACCGCCGGTTTCCTCCCCGGCCTCTACCAGGGCACGCACATCGAAACGCAGACCAAAGGCCAGCTTATCCCCGATCTCACACGCCACGACATTGGTCCCGGCAATCAGCGTGCGCAGCTTGCTCTCACGCAGTTTTTAAACCGCAATCACCTCCTCGATCATCCGGGCGACGAGCGACTGGACTCACGCATTCACTCGATGGAACTGGCCTTCCGCATGCAAAGCGCGGCCACGGACGCCTTTGATCTCAAAGACGAAACCGAGGCCACACGCAGTGCCTACGGCGATACACCTGTGGGCAAGAACCTTCTGTTGGCACGTCGCCTCGCCGAGCGCGGTGTGCGCTACATCCAGTGCTATCACGGCACCGGCCAGCCTTGGGACAGCCACGCCTCTCTCATCAAAAACCACGAAAAACTCTGCGCGGAGGCCGATCAACCCATCGCCGCCCTGCTCACCGATCTCAAAGAGCGCGGCCTCTGGGAAGACACGCTCATCATCTGGGGCGGCGAGATGGGCCGCACCTCCACCTACCAGGGCAGCAGTGACAAACCCGCCGTCTTTGGCCGCGATCATCATGTGGATGGCTTCACCATCTGGCTCGCAGGCGGTGCGGTGAAAGGCGGGTACGTTCACGGCATCACCGATGACTTCGGGCTAGGTGTCGCCGCCGATCCCGTGCATGTGCACGACCTCCACGCCACCATCCTGCACCTGCTCGGCCTCGACCACAAAAAGCTCACCTACCGCTGGTCCGGCCGCGACTTCCGCCTCACGGATGTGCATGGCAATGTGGTGCATGAGCTATTCGCATGACGCCACTCTTTGGCTCAAACCGTCTCAAACCATGAAACACACGCTGTGCCTCCTTTTTTCCACCGCCCTCACCCCGTTCGCCCTTAATCCTGTCATGAACCACGAAACTGCTCTCACGGCCTACGTCGAAAAGCTCAACACGCATTCGTGGGACCGAATCGCCCCACATGTGACGGAGGATGCTGTGTTCATTTTTACGGAGGACACGTTTGTCGGCAAAGCGGCGGCGAAGGGGGCATTCGAGAAGACCTTCAAGCTGATCGAGGACGAGGTCTTCAGCCTTCACGACATCGCCTGGACCGTCGTCACCGATGACGTGGCCGCCTGCCGCTACGAGTTTCGCTGGAAGGGCCTCATCAGCGGCCAAGAATCCTCCGGCGGCGGTCGCGGCACCACCATCCTGCGCAAGGTCGATGGTCGCTGGCTCATCACGCATGAGCATCTCGGACCTTATGCGCGGAAGTCGTGAAGTGTGGTTGAGTCCTCTGGACTCATCTGAGGCAGCCGGGACGGCTGCACCACACCGCGTCACCAGCGTGAGATGATCGTCTTCACATAATCCTGCTGCGAGGCGAGCACTTGTTCGGGTGTGGCGGCTGGTGCGTTCGGATCACTGATTTGTGCCTTCACATGGCGGATGATGACGCCGTGCGGATCAGGAGTGCTCGCGCCGGAGCGAATGCGGACATAACTGACGCCATTGAGTGTGCGTGAGTGCAACAGGAGTGTGGCGATGAGTTTGTCGTCGAGGCGATACTCGCATTGGCGGCTGCTGAGGTCCCAGCGGAGGGAAAGGGTGTGCCAAGTGTCCGGCTGGGTGTTTTCAGCAGTCACGCGGGCCTGAAACACGGCGGCGTCTTCGCCGAGGGTGTTCGAGGGATCGAAGAAGCGGTCGTTGAGAGAGAAGATGGCACCTTGCGAGCCAGCGGGCAGGCGGATGCGGGCGGTGAGTTCGCCGCGCCAGCCGTTGGGGAAGTTCCAGACGGCGGTGTCGGGCCCGCTGGGGGCGTTGGCTTCATCTGACGAGGCGACATGGCGCACATGCAGGCTGCGGGTGCCTTTTTCGCCGGGCGTTTCGATGAGTTCGCAGCCGATGCGACGAGCGCGCCACCAACGCTTCGCGGGGCCGATGTGTTGATAGACGGTCCACTGCGCCAGACCGTCGTGGAAGTCGGATTCGGCGCTGGTGGCGGTGATCCAATCGGGATCGACGAGGATGGGATTGCGCCCACCTTTGCCCTGACCAGCGAGGACGACGATTTGACCCTCTTCGGTAAAAGCAGCGAGCGGATAAGCCGTGCCGCGATCACCAGACGCAGCGGGATTGTCGTTGCGACGATGATCGAGGTAGATCTCGCGAAATCCTTGCCAAGTGCGGCCATCATCACTCGAAATGGCCATGTGCAACGCATCGCGTCCGCCATACACGCCGACGCCTGCGTGTTTTGGCGGCAGTTCGCAGTTGTTCCACGTCAAAACGAGGCGGCCATCGCGATGACGGAGCAGATTGGCGGGACCGGTCGAGGTGCGGAAACGTGTGGGAGCAGCGGCGGACCATGTGGTGCCGTTGTCTTTGGAAATCGACTCGTAAAGGCAACCTGCCTGAGTGCGCATGAGCATCCAGATGGAGCCGTCGCGGAGTTCTTCGAAGCAGGGCTCGCAGGCACCTTCGTTGGAGCCGTTGTAGCCTTCGTAGCATGGCGAGGTGAGTTTTGAGGTGCTAAGCTGCCAGCTCGCGCCGCCGTCGTCGGAGTATTCGATCACGGTCTCGTGGCGACCGGTGGGCGGCACGGCCTTTCCAAAAGGACGATAGCAGCCATGCGGCACGAGCAGGCGACCGCTCGCGAGGCGCTGATACTCCATCTGCGAGCCGTTGTAGCCGCGCCACGTGCGCATCGGTTCGGAAACGGCCGTGGCATTCCCTTGTCGATACCACACATCCAAATACAGCGGCAGGCCGATACGAGCCGCGTCCTCTTTGCTGTGGCGTTCGGACTTCACCGTGATGCTGCGAACGGTGCCATCGGCGGCGAGGAGCGTCTGCGCATTGTTGAGAAGGCCGCTGTCGATGAGCACCTTCGACTTGGCGAGGCTCTCAGGCAATGCAGGCCGCAGCGTGTGCTTCACGCCTTTCGCATCGGGCAGACTCAATGGCTCGGCGGAAGGCGCATAGGGATTGTAGAAGCAAAAACTGCCGTCTTCTCGGCGCAGGATGGCATAACCTGAACGCGTGCCGCTCGGCGCGGTGGCATCGTGACCGGCATCTTCGAGAAAAAGCATGCGTGGTGGTTCGGCGGCTCCGAAAACGCTGCTGCACAGGCAAAACGCCAGCGTGGCGCATGGAATAAAGGAAGTCATGATGGGCGTGTCATTGTGAAACGTGATGAGATGTCGAGTCTGTGCCCGCGTTTTGTATCAAACCACCCTGCTTCATGAAAAAACTCCTTCTGGCGCTCTTTGGCGGCCTTTTCATCGTTTCGCTGTCAGCCGCTGAAACCACGATGAACCACACCACCGCCCTCTCCGCCTACGTCGAAAAGCTCAACACGCATTCGTGGGAACAGATCGCGCCGTGTGTCACCGAGGATGCTGTGTTCATTTTCACGGAAGACACTTTCATCGGACACACTGCGGCCAAGGCAGCTTTCGAGAAGACTTTCAAGCTGATCGAAAACGAGGTCTTTAGCCTTCACGACATCGTGTGGACGGTGGTCACGGAGGACGTGGCCACTTGTCATTATGAGTTCCGCTGGATGGGCCTCATCAGCGGCCAAGAATCCTCAGGCGGCGGTCGCGGCACCACCATCCTGCGCAAGGTCGATGGCCGCTGGCTCATCACGCATGAGCATCTGGGGCCTTATCCGCGAAAGTGATGTCCCTCTCATTATGTTATCTCTTCTGGCCTCCACCTCTAATTTTCCCACACGCTCATCTCCATGAAAACCCCTCAAGCTTCTCCCTCCTCCCGCCGTAGCTTCGTCAAACAAACCGTCGCAGCGGGTTTGAGCTTCAATTTCCTCCCAGCCTACCTCACCAGCGCACGCGCGGCGGACAATCCGAAGCTGCCGCCGAGCCGGCGCATCAATCTGGGCTGCATCGGCATCGGTGGACGGGCGGGAAGTGTCATTCCGGGGCTCACGACGGGTGGCATTGCCACGCCGGTGGCCTTTACGGATGTGGACTTCGTCACAGCGAAAGGTTTGGAGAAGAACCTGACGGCTTTCCCCGACGTGAAGCGCTTCCAGGACTTCCGCGAGATGCTCGACAAGATGGGCAAGGACATCGACGCCGTGAGCGTGGTGACGCCGGATCATACGCATTTCACCGCCGCGATCAGCGCGATGGCGCTCGGCAAGCATGTGTATGTGGAGAAGCCTTTGACGCACACTTTTGAAGAGGCGGAAATCCTCATGCGAGCTGAGAAGAAGTTCAAAGTGGTGACGCAGATGGGCAACCAAGGTCACACCTCGGCTGGCGCGGAGCAGTTCAAGCAAATGCTCGCGGCGGGCATCGTGGATGACATCGTGAAGATCCAGGCATGGAAGTCGCCTTCGTTGTGGTTCATGAACGCCGCCGAGCGCATCCAGGGCTATCCAGCCGCAGAGCCGATGCCCGAATCGCTGAAGAGCTGGGATCTCTGGTGCGGTCCGCAAGAGGTCAAACCGTTCAGCAAAATGTATCATGCCTTCAACTGGCGCGGCTTCCACCTCTACGGCGGCGGCATGTTTGGCGACTGGGGCGCTCACATCATCGATTTTGCCCATGATCACCTGAAGCTCGGTTTGCCCACCCGCATCACGCCGCTGGCTCTCGCGGATTACAACCGAGTGAGCTATCCGCTGAGTTCGGATATTCGCTTCGAGTTCCCGGCCCGTGGCGAGAAATTGCCCGCTCTGGAGCTTCACTGGAAAGCCGGTGGCGACATCAAGTTCGACATCGAAGAGAAATACGGAGACCCAGGCCCCGATGGTAAAATCGTGATTCCAAATCCCGGCGGTGCTGGATCGCTCCTGCATCGTAAACAAGGCGATTACCTCGTCCAGCGCGGCTCGCATGATCGTCACTCCCTCTTGTATCCACGATCGAAGATGGTGGAATTCAAAGACGCCATGGGTCTGCATCCCTTGAAGCGCAATCACTTCGACAGCTTCATCAACGCCTGCATGGGCGAAGGCACGACCGAATCGCCCTTCAGCGTCTCCGGCTTGCTCACCCAGGTCCTGAACCTCGGCACCATCGCCGAGTATCTGAACGTCGATCTCCAATTCGATCCGGCCACGAAGCGTTTCATCGGCAACGACGAGGCGAATGCACGACTCGCAGGACCAGCGCCGCGTGCCGAGTGGGCAGATTGCTACAAGCTGGCGTAAGCGAGATAGCTGTCTTTAGCCTCAAAAGACGGATCCAATCATGAATCGCTTCGTTCTACTCATCGCTTCCGCATCGTTGGCAGCTTCGTCAGCTCTTGCTCAAGATGGAGCCAAGCTTGATGCGGGCGATCCGAAAGTCATCGCGGCTGCGGCTCCAACACTGAAGCCTGCTTCAGCTGAAAACCTCATCGTTTACAAAGAACCTGGACGCTACGGCGGCTGGCCAGCGAATCAGGGGTTGTGGCAGTGGGGTGATGAGTTGGTCGTTGGCTTCACGGCCACTTACTACAAGGAGACGACCACTGATCATCGCATCGACCGCACGAAGCCGAGCCATCGCGTGCAGGCTCGCAGTCTCGATGGTGGAAAGACGTGGAAAGTCGAAGCGGATCAGCCTTACTCGGATCGGAAAAACGAGCCTGAGGCCGTGGCGTTGAAGGAGCCGCTCGACTTCACCGCGCCTGACTTTGCGATGATGTTTCGCTTCAAGAGCCTGCACGTCGGCCCGTCGTGGTTCTACACAACGCAGGATCGCTGCAAGAGCTGGCAGGGGCCGTTTAAGTTCGATGTCGAAGGCGTGGACGGCATCTCCACGCGCACCGATTTGATCCCGCTTGGGCCGCGTGAGTGCCTCATGTTTGGCAGTTGCGGCAAGAAGTCGGATAACAAAGAGGGTCGCGTCTTCTGCGCTCGTACCACCGACGGCGGGCTAACGTGGAAACTCCAAGGCTACATCGGCGACGAGCCACCGAAGAGCGGTTTCGCCATCATGCCGAGCAGTGTGCGCACGAAGGACAGCACCTTGCTCACGACGCTGCGGCGCGGCAAACCGGAATACAACATCGAGCTGTGGCGCAGCGATGACCTCGGGAAAACATGGTCCAAGGTCAGCGATGTCACCGGCAACATCGGCGGCAATCCACCCGCCACTGTCCTGCTGCCCGATGGCCGACTCTGCGTGACCTACGGACATCGCAAAAAGCCCACCGGCATCCGCGCTCGCCTCAGCAACGACGAAGGCAAGACGTGGTCGCCTGAGATCATTCTGCGCGACGATGGCTTCGACGATGATCTCGGCTATCCACGCACGCTGGTGCGTCCCGATGGTCGCATTCTCACCGCCTACTACTTTAATGGCCCCAAAGCCTCCGACCGCGCCGTCGAAGCCACACTTTGGACACCGCTTGCGAAGTAGCGGAAGACTCCGCGAACTTTCCTTCGCCGTGCCCGTTTACCGGCATTGCCACTGATCCTCATGAGAACGCTCCTCCTTTTCCTCTCACTCCTCACGTCCAGCCTCCTTGCCCAACTGCCCGCAGGCATCAAGATGGAGAAGGACATCGCCTACATCGAAGGCGGCGATGTAGCACAAAAGCTCGACCTCTACCTGCCCACGACACCTTCCGAAAAACCGCTCCCTCTCATCGTCCACATCCACGGCGGCGGCTGGCGTGCGGGCAGCAAATTTCCATGCCCGGTAGCCGCGATGGTGCTCAAAGGCTATGCGGTCGCCAGCGTCGAGTATCGTTTCAGCCAAAAGGCCGTCTTTCCCGCACAGATTCAGGATTGCCAGGCCGCCATACGCTGGCTGCGAGCGCATGCGAAGCACTACAACTTCGACCCCGATCACCTCGGCGCGGTCGGCGGCTCTGCGGGCGGTCATCTCTCCGCCCTCGTCGGCACCTCCGGCGGAAAGAAGGCCTTTCCGCCCATCGGCAGCCATCTCGATCAATCCGACCGCGTCCAAGCCGTCATCGACATCTACGGCCCCGCCGATTTCAGCACCGTCGTGCAACAAGCCGCCGAAGACAAAAACGTGAAGAACATCTTCGCCTTCAACACGCCGAGCGATCCCTACTCCTCCCTCATCGGCACCCAGCTTGACGACAAACCCAAAGCCGATGCCGTGAGCCCCGTGCACTACGTCAGCAAAGACAATCCGCCCTTCCTCATCCTCCACGGCACCCGCGACACCCTCGTGCCGTATGCGCAGAGCGTGCAGCTCGAAGCCGCACTCAAAGCCAAAAACATCCCCGTCTGGCTCCAAACCCTCCCCGGTGTCGGCCACGCTGGTCCCGCCTTCGGCAAACCCGCTGTCATCCAGCTCATGCAGGCCTTCTTCGACAAGCATCTCAAAGGCACCGACGTGGAAATCAAGCTCGTGCCCGAGTCGGAACTCGCCCTCCCCGCCTCCAAGTAATCTCCATCACCACCTTCCATGCGCTTCTTCTCCCTCCTTGCGATCTCTGCGTTCTTTTGCGGCCATTCATCCTTCGCGCAGGACATCAAAGAAGGCCGCATCGAGACCTTCCAGTTCACGCAGAGCAAGATCTTCCCCGGCACGGTGCGCGAGGTGACCGTCTTCATCCCGGCGCAATACGACGCCAGCAAGCCGGCCTGCGTTTATGTGAAGACCGATGGCTACAATCCGCGTGAGAAGGCGAACCTCGAACTCGCCATCGCCACGAAGGAGATGCCGGTGACGGTCGGTGTTTTTGTGCGGCCCGGTGAAGTGCCCGCGCCGATGAAAGGCACCGCGCCGCGTCGCAATCGCGATTTCGAATACGACGGCGTCAGCGACAACAACCTGCGCTTCTTCGATGAGGAAATCCTGCCCTTCGTCGCGAAGCAGTATCAGCTCAATTTGAGTACCGATGGCAATGATCGCTGCATCGTTGGTGGCAGCAGCGGCGGCATCGCGGCCTTCGCGGCGGCCTGGCACAAGCCGGAGGCCTTCAGCCGCGTGTATTGCGTCAGCGGCAGCTTCGTCGCCTTTCGCGGTGGGCATGAGTTTTCCACGATGGTGCGGAAGTTCGAGGCACGCCCGATCCGCTCGTATCTCACCACCGCCACGCACGACATGGAAAACGCGGCAGGCGACTGGTTCCTCGTCGATCAGGAGATGGACAAAGCGCTGAAGTTTTCCGGCTACGACTACCAGTTCCGCACCATCGACGGCAAACACGTCGCGGGCTATGGCGAGAACTGGCAGGAGGCGATGGCTTATCTTTGGAAAGACTGGCCCGAGAAGGTCAAAGCAGGCTCCAGCGCCCCACGAGCCCAAGAAATCATCCTCCCCGGCGAAGACTGGAAACTCGTCGCCGAAGGCTTCAAAAGCACGCGCGGGCCTTCCACCGCGCCAAACGGCGAAATCTTTTTCGCCGACACCTCCGCCGACAAAATTCATCGCATCGGCCTCAACGATGAAGTCAGCGTTTTCGCCGAAAAAACCGGCAACGCGCACTGTGTGACCGTCGCCGCCGATGGATCGCTCTACACCATCTCCGAGAAATCCGGCCAGCTCCTGCGTTACGACGCCTCGGGCAAGTCCAGCGTCGTTTTAGACGGCATCCTCGGCCACAGCATCCTCGCGCATCCGAACGGCAGTCTCTACGTCACCGACAACGACGCGAAGAAGCCCAACAACGGCGGCAGCGTGTGGCTCATCAAGGACGGCAAAAAGAAGCAGGTCGATGCCGGCATCAAGTTTGCCACCGGCATGGCCTTCCGCCCCGATCAATGGCTCCTCAGCGTCGGCGAAGGCCACTCGAAATGGGCCTACAGCTACCAAATCGCCGACGAAGGCTCGCTCATTAACAAAGAACGCTTCTTCCACCTCCACGTCCAGGATTGGGACGACGACGCCGGTGCCGAATGCCTCTGCTACTCACAAGAAGGCCGTCAATTCATCGCCACCAAAAGCGGCATCCAAATCAGCGCCGACGACGGCCCCACCCAGGTCATCCTCACCGTCCCTGATCGCGGCCGCGTCATCGGCGTCGCCATCGGCGGCAAGGACAAAGACACGCTCTATGCCTTCTGCGGCAACAAGATCTGGAAACGCAAGATCCAGCAGCACGCCCTCGGTGCGTGGAGCCCATGGACAAAGGTGGTGCCGAACAAGCTGTAGCCTCACTTTGGAAGGTCGCCGGTTGCCCGAGCTTGCCACAGTTCTCGGACTTGCCACCGTCAGGACGATCACCCACCCGATGAAACCCAAACGCACGCCCAGTAAAGCCAAGCCCAAGAAGGCTGAAGCATCCCTACTGCGTTCATCGGCGGCTGAATACCTCACCTTTGTCGCCGCCAGCGGGAAAGGCGGTGTGGAGGCCGTCTATGCGGATGAAAACGTCTGGCTCAGTCAGAAGGCGATGGGCCTGCTCTATGATGTGGATGTGCGCACAATCAGCTATCATCTCAAAAACGTCTTTTCGGACAGCGAGCTCGAGGAGAGTTCAGTTATCCAATCTTTTCGGATAACTGCCGCCGACGGCAAAACCTACGCCACGCAGCACTACAGCCTGCCCGCCATCATCGCCGTGGGTTACAAGGTGAACTCCGAGCGGGCCGTGCAGTTTCGCAAATGGGCCACCATCATCATTGAGCAGTTCACCATCAAGGGCTTCGCCATGGATGACGAGCGTCTAAAAAATGACGGCTCCATCCTCACCAAGCAGTATTTTGAAGAGCAGCTCCAGCGGGTTCGGGAGATCCGACTGAGCGAGCGGAAGTTCTACCAGAAGGTCACGGACATCTACGCCACCTCCATCGACTACGATGTCACAGCCGCCGCCACCCAGCG
>JBIKYB010000242.1:0-7884 GCA_044355475.1 Prosthecobacter sp. | reverse complement strand
CCTGGACCTTGTTCACGGTGACCGCCAGCGGGGCTCTCGGCAGCGGGCCGGTCACCATCCAGGGCGGCCACCTGCAGACTTGGACGACAGCATATATTCCCACCGGAGTTCCCTCCGCCTTCATCTTCAGCGGTGGCACCACCACCCATGCCAACAACTTCATCCTCAGCGGGAACGCCAACCTTTCCGTTTCGTCGCCGGATGCCGCTACGACAACCGCCGACAGAGTCACCCTCTCGGGAACCGTCAACCTCGGTGCCAACACCCTCTACGTCCGCGGCCGGGGCACCGGCATCATCAGTGGCGTGATCTCCGGCACTGGCGGCATCACCAAGATCGATACCCCTGGGACCTGGGTCCTCAGCGGTGCCAACACTTACAGCGGTGCGACCACCGTCAGCGCCGGTGCTCTCCAGGTCGGTAGTAGCGGCGCAGGCCAGACCGGCACCGGAGCGGTCACGGTGCAAACCGGGAGCGTCATCCTCGGGACCGGCACCGTGCGCGGCACGAGCTTTACGGCTGACAGCGGCAGCACCCTGCACGCGGGTGACAGCACGGCGGCCGGCTCCTTTGGCACCCTGAATTTCACCCCTGCGAGCAGCGGCGGCACCCTGAGCCTGCAAGGCAGCATCGTCCTCGGCATCGGCACGGCAAACAACCACGGCAGCATTGATGGTTCCTTCGGTGGCAATGATGTCGGTACGGCCGGATACATCGCGTATGTCAATGATGTGAGCCGCTCCTTGGGGCTGGGAGCAGGCAGCCATGACCTGCTTTCCTTCAACAATCCCTCCGGTGGCGGCAGCACCAGCCTCAACTTCCTTACCACCACCGGCAGCCTTCAAGTTTTGGGCAGCGGATTCACCGCTGCAAAGGGGCAGATTTTCAATCTCCTCGACTGGGGCACCCTCGTGACAGCCAACTTCACCGGTTTCAACTTGGGCAGTAACTACCGCGATGGTTCTGGTGACACCGGTTCGCCCTTTGACCTGCCAGACATCTCCAGCTCCGGTTTGGTGTGGGACGTGAGCCAGTTCACTACCAGCGGTGTCATCGTCGTCGTGCCCGAGCCCTCGCGCGTGCTGCTGATGCTCGGCGGTTTCGCAGCGCTGCTGCTGCGCCGCCGCCGTGCGAAGGTTTGAGCTTTTTCACCCAACCTGTCTGCCAGGAGAAGCTAAGTTTTTCCCATGGAAAAAGGCATCAAATTCACCTCTTTGTGGTGATGCTCAAACTCACCTGTCTCTTTTTCGCCACCGCGACATTCTCCCTCGCCGCCGACCTCGTTTTGAAGCCCGGCAACCTCCCCGCCGTGCTCGAACAAGCTCGCAAGGCTCCAAAACCCGTGCGCATTATCGTGGAACCCGGTGTGCATCCGATCACGGAACCTATCACGCTCGGCAAAGACGACTCACAGGTGACCTGGAGCGGCAAGAACGCCGTCTTCATGGCTGGCAAGCCTATCACCGGCTGGGTCAAAGAGGGAGCGATGTGGAAAGCCGCGCTGCTGGACAAGGCGTGGAAGTTTGAGCAGCTCTGGATCAATGGCCGCCGCGCCACGTTGGCTCGTTCGCCGAACAAAGGCTACCACCACATCACCGAGGCCGTCGGAGCGGGTGTGTTTGCGGATTTGAAGGAGAACATGAACTTCCACGCCTTCAGCATTCCGGCGGAGCAGTTCGAGGTGCTCAAAGGCATCCCACAGGCCGAACGCGACGACGTTTTGCTCACCGTCACGCATGCCTGGGCCGTGGGGCAGTGCCGCATCAAGGCGCTGAACGATGAAGCTCTCGCCGTGCAGATCAAAGGCCGCGCGCGCTATCCCTTCGTCGAGTTCGAGCCGGATCAGCGCTTCTGGATGGAAAACTACCGCGCCGCGCTGGATGCGCCGGGCGAGTGGTTTCTCGACAAGGC
Organism: Prosthecobacter sp.; assembly: GCA_044355475.1. Lineage (GTDB taxonomy): Bacteria > Verrucomicrobiota > Verrucomicrobiia > Verrucomicrobiales > Verrucomicrobiaceae > Prosthecobacter. Next base: position 5,973 of record JBIKYB010000242.1, on the reverse strand, counting down.
GAAGGGCGAGGTTCTCTACCTCCCGTTGCCCGGAGAGGACATGACGAAGGCGGAAGTCGTCGCGCCGATGGTGACGAAGTTCATCGTCATCAAAGGCGCAACGGGGGTCAGCTTTGAGGGCATCTCGTTTCAATACAGCCAGCATCTGTATCCTGCCGATGGCCTGCACGACGGCCAGGCCGCGACGACGAGCGATGGCTGCATCGAGATCGAGGACTCGCGCGGCATTGATTTCACCAATTGCGAGATCGCTCATACTGGCCTGCACGGCATTTGGTTCAAAAACGGCTGCTCGGATTCGACGGTGAATCATTGCCACCTCCATGACCTTGGCGGCGGCGGCGTGTATGTCGGCGAAACGGCCCGGCCCAATGAAGAGCGCGTAAATCAATACATCGCTATCGCTGATTGCATCATCCAGCACGGAGGGCGGCTGCACCCCAGCGCTTGCGGTGTGGTCTTCACGCACACACAGCACTGTGTAGTCGAGCATTGCGACATCGCTGACTTTTACTACACCGGCATCAGCGCTGGATGGAACTGGGGCTATGGCGACACGGCCTCGCGTGGAACGCTCGTCGAGAACAACCACATCCATCATCTCGGCTGGGCGTATTTGAGCGACATGGGCGGTTTTTACGGCCTCGGCACCTCGCCGGGCACCATCATTCGCGGCAATCACGTCCATCACATCGCCAGCCATCGCTACGGTGGCTGGGGACTCTACAATGACGAAGGTGCCACGGACACGCTGATGGAAAACAACCTCGTGCACGACACCTGGAACGCCGGCTTTCATCAGCACTACGGCTACTTCAACACCGTGCGGAACAATATCTTCGCCTTCGGCCACACGGCGCAGGTGCAGGCCTCACGCAACGAGCCGCGTCTGCGCTTCCGCTACATGAACAACATCGTCGTTTGGGACCCCGCTTCGCCGCTGCTCGATGGCGGCGAGTGGAATTGGAAGTTCTTCGACAAGATCGACCGCGGCGATCCGAAGGACAGCCTCATCTTCCGCAAAAACCTCTACTGGCCCACCGATGGCAAAATCCCCGCGAAACTGACCAAAAGCCATTTCACCTGGGAAGAATGGCGCAAGATGGGCCGCGACCGCGAAAGCCAGTTTGCGGACCCGATGTTCGAAAACGTCGCCAAACGCGATTTCCGCCTCAAAGTCGGCTCACCGGCCGAAAAGCTCGGTTTCAAGCCCTGGGACCTCACCTTGGCCGGCGTCCGCAAGACGGACGCGAAGTGGCACGAACTCTCCGCCAAAGGCCACGACTACCCCACCTGGCAAACCGACGCCAAACCCTGGCCCGCACCGCCTTACAAGGTCGATCAGAGCTTTGAACGTGCCTCACTCGGCACCCTCGGCATTCGCAACGCCAAATACTCCAGCGAGAACAAGGGCGAAAGCATCGGCGTCACCGATGAAACCGGCTCGCCCATCGGCGGAGCGTCGAATCGCAGTCTCAAAGTGCAGGACGCCCCCGACTTGAAGCACAGCTACGACCCCGTGCTCGACATCTACCCGAAGTGGGCCGAGTCCGGCACCTACCACGTCAGCTTCGACATCATGGCCCAACCCGGTGCCGACTGGTTCTTCGAGATGCGCAACAAAGGCGGCGAGTTCGCCGCTGGTCCCTACCTCCGCTGGCAAAAAGGCACACTCGTCGCCAACAACACCGCCAGCCAAAAACTCGCCGACTTGAAACCCGGCGAATGGCTCCGCATCGAAATCGCCGCCACCACCGGAGCCGCCAAGTATGACGTCACGCTCACCCGGCAAGACGGCACCAAGACCAAGATTGAAGCCATCCCGTGCAAACCCACCTGGGACAGCGCCCATTACCTCCTCTTCAGCGCCCTCGGCACGACGAAGACCTCGTTCTTCATTGATAACGTGAAACTGGAGCAGACTGGAAACTAACTTCTCACCTGATGATTCCATGAAGCTCCTCCCTCTTGTTTTCCTCGCGACGTCTCTTTTCGCTGCCGAACCCGTAGCCACGATCACCAATACGCCCGGCCTCGTGGCGTTTTGGGATTTCTCAAAACGTGAAACCGATGGGGCCAAGCGTTTCACGGCGCATGTGCCTGCGGGTGCCACGACGGATTACCCGCTCGATGCCGCAAACTACATCAAAGACTACTGGGGTGCTGGACGTGAGGCGACGTATGCGGATTTCCCGCAATTAGGTCGTGGTCCGTTCGGGAATGCCATTCGCATCGTCAAAGAATCCGACCCGGACTTCCGCCCCTTCCTCTTCGTGCCTCGTTCGCGGCTGCATGACACGCCGCTCGACATCAAAGGCGCGGGCAAGTCGGTCACGGTGGTTGTGTGGGCCATTCGTGAAAGCGGCAATCATGCGCTGGCGGGCATTTGGCATGAGGGCACCGATTTGAAGGAAAAGACCACGACCACCATCGCGAAGGTGGAGCGTGGTCAGCGTCAATACGCGCTCTTTGCCGGTCTGAACAAGCAAGGCAGCGCCTGCGGTCATGTGTCCGAGAACGGCGCGAGCTCGTTTCTGAACAAGTATGCACTGCACAAGTGCAACTCCGTCGAGCAATCGCCCGAAGTGCCTGCTGATTCGCCCGCCGAGGTGCTGGACAAGTCCTGGCAGTGCTTCGCGATGACCTTTGATCATGAGAAGGACGAACTCACCGGCTGGCTGAACGGCGTTTCCGGTGATCGCTGGCTCGACAACCCAAAGAACGACAAACTCATCTCCTCCGCCTACAACGCCTACATGCAGGGCCACTACGCGAAGCTGCCAGGCAAACAAGACGGTGAGGACGAGAGCTTCCCGAAGGATCAATACTACAACCCGCCCGAAACCGAGCCACTGAGCGTGAAAGTGCTGCGCGAATCCGTCGATGAACGCGTCGAGCTGCGCGAGCATCGCTTCACGAAGATCGAAGTCACTCTGCGCGGCGGAAAAGAGGTCGCCCGTGATCTGGTGGCCCTGCGCCTGAACCCCTGGTGGTATCCACACGACCTCTACTCGCCGAAAGACGCCCAAAGCGGCGGCCCCTTCACCATCGGCCGCGTCATCCACAGCAGCCGCAGCGTCGGCTTCACCGGCTGGATCGGCGGCGTGGCCGTATTTGACCGGGCGCTGAGCGCGGAGGAGTTGGGAAAGCTGGCGGCGTTGCGGGCTTTATGAGTTGGGGTGAGTTTGATGAAGCCTGCTATTCGTATTCTCGGGTCGGTCGGTGAGTGGGCTGCACAAAACGTAACTTTTTTCGGCAAATGAAGCCGTGAGACGGGAGGTATAATGTGAAGCCACCATGCCGCCACCGCCAGACCATCCTCCCCACGACCAGTTTCTCCGCCTTTACGCGGAGCATGAGGTGGCGTTGCACACGTTTGTTCGGTCCATGCTGCCCACGCGGGAAGATGCATCGGAGGTGATGCAGGAGGTCATTGTCATCCTTTGGCAGAAGTTCAGCAGCGTGGAGGATTTTCGGCCCTGGGCTTTCGGGGTGGCTCGGATCGCGGCGTTGAGGCATCTGGAGCGCCGAAAGCGTGACCGTCATGTGTTTGATGATGCCTTGGTGAACCGCCTCGCGGACCTGGCGCTGGTGCAGGAGCCGCTGCACCTCTCGGAGCGCGAGGCGCTGGACGCCTGCCTGCATAAATTGCCCGCTGCACAGCGCGAGCTGGTGCTCACCGCTTACACCAAAGGCACTCGCATGGATGATCTCGCCACGCAACGCGGGCAGTCGCCGATGGCACTCTATAAACTGCTCCACCGCATCCGGCAGGCCTTGCTGGATTGCGTGCAGCGCACACTCGCACAGGAGGAACACGCATGAACCCAGACTGGCACGATCTTATTCAGCGGCACATGGCCGGACTCACCACGGACGATGAAGCCGCCGCGCTTCAAGACCTGCTCAAACAAGACGACAACGCGGCACGCTTGTATCTGCGCTACACGAATCTTGATCTGGCTCTGGAATCCAAGGCTTCGTCGATGGACGCAACACGCGAGCTGCTGACAGCACCCGCGACGACCCGCTCTCCTCGCTGGCTCTCCTGGCGTCCGCTCACCGCAGCGGCGGCGGGGATTCTGTTTGGCATGTTCTGCACGTCGGTGGTGTTTGGGTATGTGGCCCAGCGGGCGGCAGTGAAAAAGATGCCGCTTCTCGTTTTCGATGCGGGCCTGGACGATGCAAAGCAACCGCTCAAAGATGGGCTGCCAGATCATGTCGGGCAATGGGGCGTGGATTCCGCCAAGATCCTGGCGGCGGAGGCGAACGTGAAGCCTTTACTAGGCTCACACATGCTGCGGCTGGAGCCCATTCCACGTGAGAAAAACGTGAAGAATCACACCTCGCGAGCTTACCAGACGCTCGATCTTCGTTCACAACCCATGCCACTGCTGGGCGAAGATTCCGAGGTGGAGGTCACCGCTTCGTTCTGCGCCACGAATGGCGATCTGAGTTCGCGATACCTAATCCGTGCCATCGCTCTGGATGAGGCACCGGAGACGGCCACGAAGAACTTTTGGTCAAAGGTGGAGAGCGATGGCGTGGTGTCCGAATCGCAGCGTTTTGACACGCTGCCCGGCAAATCGGGCTGGCATACCTTTTCCATGAAGCTGCGCCTGCCGCCGGGATCGAAGACGCTGGTGCTGATCTTCGGCGCTGTGCCGCCAGAGGACACTTCGCGGCCCGCATTGGTTCATTACCTTGATGATGTGCAGGTCTCGCTGCTCACCCCACAACCCCTTCCATGACCATGCAAAACTCTCCTCTCGCCACATCCAACCGCCGCCACTTCCTTCGAGCCACCGGCATCAGCATGGCGCTGCCCTTGCTCGAATCGCTCGGCGGACGTGTTTTCGCTCAAAACGCCGCCGTGGGCAGTCTCGCGGGCAAAGCGGTCCATGCCGAGCGTCCGATGCGGATGGTGTGCATTGGCAATTTGCTCGGGTTTTATCCGCCTGCCTTCTTCCCGACGAAAACAGGCGCGGATTATGAATTACCCGAGTCCGTCGAGGCACTGAAGCCTCATCAAAAAGACTTCACGCTCTACTCGGGTCTCGATCACGGCATCAAAGGCGGTCACTTTGCCATGAGTTCCTTCCTCAGCGGCGTGAAGACCTCGGACGCGAAAGGCATGCCGGAGGGCAACATCACCGTGGATCAACGTGCGGCAGAGACGCTGGGCGGAGCCACTCGTTTCTCATCGCTCACGCTGGGCTCGGAGAGCGGCATTCACGGCGGCTGTCTGATGTCGTGGACCCGCAGCGGCACACGCGTGCCACCGATCAGCACGCCGCGTGAGTTGTTTCAGAAGCTCTTCATCACCGAGGATGCCAAAAGCCTCGCGGCGTCGATGGACCGGCTCGATGTGAAAGGCTCCATCCTCGATGCGGTGAACGGCGATGCGAAATCACTCCAGCGCCACCTCGGCCAGCGGGACAAAGAGAAGCTCGATGAGTATTTCACCTCTGTGCGTGACGTGGAGAGGCAGATCGAACTGCGTCGGAAGTGGGCCAGCGTGCCGAAGCCTGACCCGAAGATGCAGGAGCCGAAGAATCGGGATTTTGTCTCCGACTTGCCGGTGATGTATGACCTCATTGCCCTCGCCTTGCAGACGGATTCCACCCGCATCGCCACCCTGGAGATCGGCGGTGATTTTGAAGCCGCCGCCTTCGGATTGAGCGGAGGTTATCACGGCCTGTCGCATCATGGACAGCGTGAAGAGGCCATCAAAGGGCTGATCAAAATGGAGCGCTATCAGGTGGAGCAGTTCGCCAAGTTCCTCGCGAAGCTCAAATCCATCGAGGACGGCGCAGGCACGCTGCTGGATCATTCCATGGTGCTCTTTGGCAGCGGCATGGGGAACGCGAACTCGCACACGAACAACAACCTTCCCCTCATTTTGGCCGGTGGCGGCCTCAAGCACGGCGAGCACAAGGCTTACCCTGCCAAAGGCGAAGGCCGACAGATGCT
>JBIKYB010000241.1:0-7902 GCA_044355475.1 Prosthecobacter sp. | reverse complement strand
GGCGGGTTCCTGTGACATGGGATGGGGGAAAGACGAATGAGGGAATCCGAAGGCCAAATGACGAACTCAAGGCCTCGGTGTTGAAAATATCCTCGTCATTCGGGTTTCGTCATTCGCCATTTTCACCCGTCATCCTTCCTCCAGGCGGCCTTCCTTGAGGATGAGGCGGCGGTCGCCGCGTTTCGCCAGCGTTTGGTCATGGGTGACGACGATGAGGGTCTTTTTGGCCTCATCGACGACCTGCATGAGCATGTCGATGACGCCTGAGCCGGTGTTGGCGTCGAGATTGCCGGTGGGCTCATCGGCGTAGATGATGCCGGGGTTGTTGATGAGGGCGCGGGCGATGGCCACACGCTGCTGCTCGCCGCCGGAAAGCTCGGTGGGCAGGTGATCGAGGCGCTGGCTGAGGCCGACTTTGTCCAGCAACTCACGAGCGCGAGCCTCGGCCTTGCGGCCACCGATCATTGAGGGCAGGACGACGTTTTCGAGCGCGGTCAGTTCCGGCAGCAGAAAGTAGTGCTGGAAAACGAAGCCCATGACCTGGTTGCGCGTGCGGGCACGTTCGGCGGCTGCGGCCTTGTAAAGCGAGCGGCCATGCACGAGCACGTCACCGGAGGTCGGCTGCTCCAGCCCGCCGAGGACATAAAGCAGCGTGGTTTTGCCAGCGCCTGATTGACCGCAAAGAAACACCTTTTCCCCGGCGGCCACCTTGATGTTCACACCGCGGAGCACAGGCAGATCATGCCCCGCGATGTGGTAAGTGCGATGCACGTCGTTGGCGGCAAGTGGGGCGGCGTCCTGGCTCATGAATAGGGTTCGTTCATGCTCCGCAGATGAGCAGCGGCGTCAAGATGGGATGCCCGCCCGTGTGCGCTGCCGCAGCGCCTCGTACATGACGATCCCCGCCGCTGTGGCGAGGTTCAGACTGCGTGTTCCTTGCATCGGAATGCGCAGACACTTGTCAGGATCGATCACGGAGGCCGGGATGCCCCGCGTCTCAGGGCCGAGGACGAGAAACACCTCGGGTGCGGTCAGACCGGCGTCCCAGTAGTCGGTGGTGCCCTGACACTCGATGAAATAAACCTCCGCATCCGCACTCACCTGGCCGCGCAGTTCCTCCCATGACTCCCACACGCTCACATCTACCTCCTGCCAGTAGTCGAGTCCGGCACGTTTGAGGTGCTTGTCCTCCAGGCTGAAGCCCAGCGGCTTGATCAGGTGCAATCGTGCGCCAGTGGCGAGGCAGAGCCGTCCGATCGCTCCCGTGTTGTGCGGGATCTCCGGCTGAAACAGGACGATGTTCAACATGCCACGTCAGCCTTTGAAGACGAAAAACTTCCGGCAGACGTAATTGACCATCACGGAGGAGGCCACCAGCAGCAACTGCGCTAGCAGTGTCGAGATGCCATACATACGGATCAGCATCGGCCCGACAGCCAGCCCGATCACAAACGCCACCGTGCTCACTAGGGTGAAATAAAAGAACTCCAGTACACGGTGATGCCGTCCTGGTGTGAACACCCACAATGAATTGGTGAAATAGGCGAACAAATTGCCAAAAAAGAAGGCAATCACATTGTTGTAGGTGCTGTGCAGCGCCCGCACTTCTTTTGGTAGGTCCGGGTCCAGCGCCGGCCACACCCATACAGACAGCGCCAACCAGATGCTCTGGCCCACGATCAGCGACCCCACGCCGCAGATGCCGTATTTCATGAACTGGATCACCGGATGCGTGTCCCGAGCATTCATGCGCGCCAGGATGGTGCGCCAGTCGTTGTCTTGAAAAAAGCGTCGGGTGTCAGCCAGGGTTTGAAGCATGCGCAAAATAACCCGCATAACAAAAAGCCTGTCCAACGAAGACTTCGTCAGACAGGCTCAAAGAGCGATTTCAGCCGGGAATCCTAGTAATAGCGGTAGTTGCCGTTCCGGTCGTAATAGCCCTGTTGTTGCTGTTGCTGCTGTGGCACCCAGCGACCATTGCGGTCGTAGTAGCCCTGCTGAGAGCGGGAGTTTTGCTGGTCCCGGGAGTTGCCGATGGCGTTGCCGCCCAAGGCACCGAGGCCCGCGCCGATGGCCGCTCCTTCAAGGCCGCGTCCGCTTTGGGAGCCGATGATGCCGCCGACGCCGGCTCCGGCGAGAGCGCCAATCACCGAACCCGTTTGCGCGTTCGGGCCTGTGGCGCAGGAAACCAGCGACACAGAGGAGAGAAGAATAAGGATGTTCTTTTTCATGAGGATGTGGGGTTAGTTTTTTCTGTTTCTGACAGACTCCTGCCGAAATCAATAGTAGCGACGCTGGCGGTCCTTCGAGTTGCCGATGGCCGCGCCACCTGCGGCACCGACAGCGCCACCGATCAAAGCACCTTCCAGGCCGCGTCCGCTTTGATTGCCTATGATGCCGCCGACAGCGGCTCCGCCAAGACCGCCGATGACCGCGCCACGCTGGGCATTCGGACCTGAGGCGCATGATGAGAATGATACGACGGTGATGAGTGTGAGGAGGATGTGTTTCATGGGAAGATAAAGCGGTCAGCTTTGTCGCAGAATACGTCTGCTTTGTTCACAAAAGAAAGAAAAATCCTTGGTGCGCGGCTTTCCGGCGCGAATCTGCCTCCATTCATGACGTGCCTATTAAACGGGGGGGTTTCTTCATTTGACGTGCAATCGGCCTGCGACTACAAACCCGCTGCTTCACCCACCCCCTATGCAAGTGCGTTCCTTTCTTTGCGGCCTCGCCGCTGTTGCCACCCTCGGCTTTGCCACTTCAACCACTCTGGCGGAGCCGCTCCCTCTGGATCATCCCTGCGGTGATCTCGTGAAAAAATACCTCACCGCCGTGGTCATGCAGGACTGGAAGACCGCCGCTGCGCTGCTGGTGCCAGCTTCCCTGGAGCGCCGTCAGCGCGAGACGGTGCAGATCATCAAGTCCGCTCCCACCATGACCGACGAGGAGACCATGCTTGCCGGTTACAACGTCAAAGGCGTGCGCGAACTGGAAGGCATGACCGCTCAAGAGTTTTATCAGGCTGATCGTGAGGCCTGGCACAAGAAGCTCAAGCTCACCCCCGAGGCCACCAAGCGGAAGCAGGAGACCCTCAAAATCACCGTGCTCGGCCTCGTGCAGGAGAAGGACAAAGGCTACGTCCACGCCACAGTTCGCACCTCGCAAGAAACGCTTACGGACAAGATCGAGGAGCTGTTTCTCATCTCCTTCGTGCCTGATCCTGCCAACCCGAAAGGCTACCTCATCTCCCCGGAAATGAAGGATCGCCCGGTCATCACGCCGTTGGATGGTTCCGCGCCTAAGGCGAAATAATCAGCCTGCGCAGTTCCTCCATGCGGACTTTGCCAAGTTCGCTTCGCGGGATCGCCTTCAAATGCCGGATATCAAGGATCTGTTCAAACGGCCTCAACGTCTCGTTGAGGCCGTTTTGCAGTCGCTCACAGTCTTCCTCGTTTATCTGACTCACGGCCAGCACCAAGCGTGCTTCAGCGCGTGCGTCGGCCAAATCGCACACAGCGGCATCACCGTGTGTCAGCCCTGAATGGAGCCGCAAAGCCTCGATCCGCTCCTGAATCGGCCCCAGTGCCACGAGTTCGCCCAAAATCTTCACGATTCCTGACTCGCGGCCCACGAAGCGCAAAAAACGCCGCGCACCCTCGTGATGCAAACTAACGCAATCTCGTGTGTGCAGCCCTGCCTCGGCCGAGATCGGCTCCCAGCGCCATTTTCCGTTCTCTTGCAGCGCATAGCCCTTCGCCAAAGCCTCGCCACGCACGGTTAGCACGCCTTCGTCATCTGTGCTCAAATCCCAGATCGGCAGTACTTCCATCTCGCCGCCTTCGGTTGTCTGTGTGGCCACTTGAGAAGCCGTTTCCGTCATCCCATACGTCCGGCGCACCGGCCAGCCGAGCTGCAAAGCGGCTTGTTCCAGTTCGGAGCTCATCGCCCCGCCGCCCACCAGCACCACGCGCATCGGCTCCGGTGCGCGCAAATTCGCCGCCACCAGATCAAACACCTGCGTCGGCACCAAAGAAGCCAGCGTGGCTCCGACTTCGGTGCATGTCCGCGCAAACACTGCCGCATCCCATTTTCCATCCAGCCGCCTCACCGCGCTACCGCTCGCAAACGCCCGTGCCAGCACGCCAAAACCGCCCACATGATGCACGGGCAGCGCCAGCAGCCAGCGATCATGCTCCGTGATGCCAAAATGTGTGTTCACCGCCTTCGCTGAGATGAGGAGCGACTCCTTTGTCAGACCCACCCATTTACGCCTACCCTCGGTGCCGCTGGTTTGGAAAAAGCACATGTTTTGCACCTGCAATTCACGAGATGCGAAGTCCGCCAGCGTGCTGCCATCCTCCGTGTGATCAGACTGTCCGATCCAGACGCCTCCAGCGCTCCAAAACTCCGGTTTGAGCATCAAAGACGTCTCCATGGCAGTGCCTCCAAGACTTCGCCAAATCCCAATCCGCCACCGCTGCGGTCTGCCTCCAAAAAGCCGCCATGCGAGCGCACTCGCTCAAAAAACTCATCCTTCTCGAACAAATGTTCGGTGCAGAGTCCGCAGAAATCGAGCGCTTGTCCTTCCGCTAGTGCCACTGCGGCCTCATAAGCCGCGAACATCTGTCCCAGCGCATGATCCATCGCCGAAGTCAGCACGAGCGGGCTTTCGGGATGCGCCGCCGCCACCGTGCGCCAGTCACGCCGCGCAGGTTTCACCACCACGGCATCAAAACCATGCGTGCCGTCCTTCCAGCCCTTGTCTAAAGCCAGTCGCACACCCCAGCGTTGTCTGATCACCTCCCACGTCTCCGCGTCATATGGAAACGGATCCTCCACGAAATCCAAAGCGCGATAAACTCGCAGCGGCATGAATTCGACGAACTTCTCGAAGGTGTATCGGTCCAGCACGCCGTTGAAATCCACTCGCAGCCGCACGCCCTGCGTCTCAAACCGCTTCGCGCAGCCTTCGAGGAAGCGGATTGTTTCGCCGTAATTCGCAAACCCCTTTGCCTTGATCGCCGGCCAACCTTCCTCCATCACACGCTGCATCTGCGGCTCCGTGTCTGTGGCAAAGCTCCACGAGTAATGGCTGCGTGGAATCTCCAGTCCATCAAACAGGCTCACACCCGCACGCCGTGCCGCGCCGTCGATCTCCGCGCAGCGCAGCGCCATCGCCGTCACCGGCGTCGTCACACCTTCGCTGAGTAAGCGAAGCTGTTCCTCCACTGGCGCGTCACCAAACTCCGGCCACGGATGCACGCAGCCGTAGCCGCCATCCACGCAGATCAACGCTCCAGCAAACACCCGCCGTTGCGACACCGCATTCAGCGCCACGCCGCTGCGCAGCAGATATTCGTGAACGTAAATGGGCTCATTCACGGCATCACATCCTTTGCTTTGACGATTCCCCAGCACATCAGCGCCGCGAAGGCCAGCAACTGCGCTCCGCTCATCGCTAGCAGCCGATTGTGACCCCGGCTTGGTAGTTCCACGATCACCCGCCACGCCACGAACAGGCCAATCGGCAGTGTTGCCAGCGGCAGCGTGAAGGCCCGTTCCCAGCCCTGGTCAACCCAGTAAAATCCCGCGGCATGCGCCGCGAGGATCAGCGCCACGATCTCCATCCTCGCGAAACCCACGCCCAGCCGCACCGCCAGCGTCTTCTTACCTGTCTGCCGGTCCTCATGCACATCGCGCAGATTGTTGATGGCGATCAAGATCGTGCTCAGGCAGCCGATTTGAAATCCGGCCACGACCGCCGCCTCATACCACTCGCCCGTTTGCACAAAGGCCGTGCCCGTCACTGCCACGAGGCCGAAAAACAGGATCACAAACAGCTCCCCCAGTCCGCGATACGCCAGCGGCACCGGCCCGCCCGTGTAACCAAAGCAAAAATACAGCGATGGAAGGCCGATGAACAAGATCGGCAGTCCGCGTGCCTCAAACAGCGGCACGGCGAGCAGTGTCGCTACCACCAGCATCAGCCACGCCGCGATGTTCACCGCTTTGGCCGAGGCCGCGCCGCTTGCCGTGATGCGTCGTGGCCCGATGCGCGCCTGCGTGTCCGCGCCCTTGATCGAATCCAGCGCGTCATTGAAGAAGTTCGTCGCGATTTGCAGCGCCCCGCAGCTCCCCAGCGTGCAAAGCGCCAGCGTCCAGTCCAGTTTGCCCGAGATCTTCTCTGCCAGCGCACAACCCACCACCACAGGCGCGATGGCAGCCCCGAGCGTTTTCGGGCGTGCGGCGGCGATCCAGTCGAAAATTGAAGCCATGATGAGGAAATGACGAAATCAGAATGACGAATGGCGAATGAAGGTGGTTGCGCAAACCATTCGTCATTCAAGTGCGCGACAGCGTTTTGGAACCGAAGCGCAGCGAAGATAGACTACCGTAGGCTGCCCGGAGGGTGAGCGAAGCGAATCAATGCTCCAGCCCTCTGGAGCTTTGGGCAGGCCGAGGGCCGCTCGAAAGCGCCGGAGGGCCGGCGCACTCCAAGACGCTTACGCGCTCATCGCTCCTCACTTCGGCATCTCCACCTGCCCTTCGCCCATGAGGTAAGCGATGAGGTTGAGGACGTTTTCTTCGCCCAATGCCGCCAACAAGCCTTCAGGCATCAAACTTTGGCTCATCTGCTCTTGTTTGACGATTTGCGTGCGTTCGATGGTGAGGCGCTCGGCGGGTGTTTGGATGGTGAGGGTGCGTTCGGTTTGCTCGGGGATGACGCCGCTGATCGTGCGGCCGTCTTTGAGGTGGAAGATGCTGACGCGGAAGTCGGCGGGCACGACGGCGTTGGGGTCGAGGATGTTTTCGAGGAGGTATTTGAGGTTGCGGCGGTCGCTGCCGGTGAGTTCGGGGCCGATGGCTCCGCCCTGGCCGTACATCTTGTGACAGGCGCTGCACACGGCGGTGAACATCATCCGGCCTTTGGACTTGTCGGCCTTGGCGAGGGCGTCGGGCTTCAAAACGGCTTCCCACTTGGCGAACTCGGCTTTTTTGGCCTCCGGCGTGTCGCGGATCTCGCCCCAGGTTTCGGTGAGGAGTTTGGTGAGGGCTTCATCGCCAAGATTGCGGATCTGACGGGCCTGGAAGGGAGAAATGGCCGCAGCGGGCACTTTGCCGGCCTTCACGGCTTCGAGCAAAACCTTCGCGTAGGAGGCGCGGGAGGTCAGCGTGGCCACGGTGGCGGCTTGCTGCTCCTGACTGCGCTCCGGCCACGAGCCAGTGAGCTGTTTCGGGATGCTGGGATCGTCATACGCCGCCAACGCGCTGCGGGCGACGGTGCCGAGCACCTTGTCGTTGATGAGCGTGCGGATGACCGCGAGTAATTCGGGCTTGGGGGTGCGGGCGAGGCTCTTGAAGGCGTTCAAGCGGGCGTTGGCATCGCCATCCGCGTTTTTGACGAGGACGATGAGTTCGTCGATGGCCCGACCGCTGCCGAAGAGGGCGGAGAGGGTTTGGATGTAGCCTGGCTCTCCAGAGCCGGGAGTTTGGGGGACGTTCGGGTCTCGGCTCTGGAGAGCCAAGCTGCTGAATGCATCCCAGCCTTTTGGCTTTTTCGCGCTGCTGAAGCCATCGAGGCCCGCCGTCATACCCGCGAGCACATCACCGCGCACATCCGCGCGCTCGGTCATCAGCGCCACGAGCGCATCGACGGCCTCGGGCTTGTCCTCGATCATCTCGGCGATCCGGCGGGCGACGAGGCGACGCACGGTGGGGATTTTCGACTCACGGATCAGCTCCACGCCCTTCATCGGCTCCGCCGCCACCGCCGGCTCGATGCCATACCAGATCATGAGCGGCTGCTGCCGATCATTCGCGTCTTCCTCATGCTGCGCCAACGCCGTGGCGATGGGCCAGCGGGCTTCGAGCGGCAGCCGCTGCAACGCGGAGGCGAGG